>NZ_CP038438.1:5805240-6140320 GCF_004683905.1 Pseudomonas fluorescens | reverse complement strand
AAGCTCCACGCACTGCTGCCAAAGTTCCACTGACACGGATATCCCCTAAGTTGAAAGCCGGTGAGGCAAAAACAAGCGGCCATTGTAGCGGCGAGCCGTCCACTTATCCACATGCAGGTTGTGTGGTGACCATGATTAATCAATGCGTTAACCGGTAAAAAGGCGACCAACGGTGTGTGCATAAGCTCTGTGGATAACCGCCTCTGAGGGCACTGGACAACTGGGGGTGGAACTCGGTGGATAACCAGCCTGTGGATAACAGGCCATTCCACACACAGGTTATCCGACAGCGCAGCACAGGCTGAACACGGTTTTCCACTGTAGTTGTCATTCTCTGTACATCACGCTCTACAAGGGCTGAAGGTGGTTATCCACAGAAGACGGCTACCCTAGCTTTTACAAGCTTTACAGAAAAGCTTTAAATAATTCCCTTCTTTATTTTTATGTCTGGCAAACAGGATTTCGCTTCCGCAAGCTCCAGAGATCTATTTATAAGGAAACGTTGGTTGGAAATTGACCTGAGGGCTTGCTTTCTCTAGAATCCCCGGTCTCTTAAAACGGGGGCCATTCCGGCCCGTTGTGGACGAACCAGGTAACACGACATGAAACGTACTTTCCAACCAAGCACTATCAAACGCGCTCGTACCCACGGTTTCCGTGCTCGCATGGCTACCAAGAACGGTCGCGCTGTCCTGTCGCGTCGTCGCGCCAAAGGTCGTGCGCGTCTGGCAGTTTGATAATCCGGTACTGGAGGTGAGTCAGGACTTCAGTCGGGAAAAGCGTCTGCTTACCCCCCGGCATTTCAAGGCAGTCTTTGACTCCCCTACCGGCAAGGTTCCGGGGAAAAATCTCCTGCTCCTTGCGCGCAACAACGATCTTGATCACCCCCGTCTCGGGCTGGTTATCGGGAAAAAGAGCGTAAAGCTCTCCGTTGAGCGCAATCGCCTCAAACGTCTGATGCGCGAATCGTTCCGTCTGCACCAGGATTCTCTGGTCGGCTGGGATATCGTTATCGTCGCGCGCAAAGGTTTGGGCGACGTAGAAAACCCCGAATTGATTCAGCATTTCGGCAAACTCTGGAAGCGTCTGGCCCGTAACAAGCCAGTTCCAGCAGTCAAAACCGAAACTGTAGGGGTAGACAGTCCAGATGCGTAAACTGGCACTCGTTCCGATCCAGTTTTATCGCTACGCCATTAGTCCTTTGATGGCCAGTCACTGTCGTTTCTACCCCAGTTGTTCTTGCTACGCGTATGAAGCCATCGAAAATCATGGCCTTCTGCGCGGTGGCTGGCTGGCCTTTCGTCGTTTAGGTCGCTGTCATCCGTGGAATCCCGGTGGTTATGACCCGGTTCCACCTATCCCTACCTCCCGTTCTTCTTCGATGGCCGAGTAATCATGGATATCAAACGCACGATCCTGATCGTCGCCCTGGCAATCGTGTCCTACGTTATGGTTCTTAAATGGAACCAGGACTATGGCCAGGCTGCCCTGCCGACTCAGAATGTTGCTTCCAGTACGACTGCATCCGGTTTGCCGGACACCGTTCCTGGCAATAACGCTTCCGCCAGTGACGATATTCCGCGTGCCGCAAGCGACACCAGCGCACCTGTGGAAACCCCGGTCGCTGCCAGCAAGGATCTGATCCAGGTCAAAACCGACGTGCTCGATCTGGCGATCGATCCCCAGGGCGGTGACGTTGCTCAACTGACTTTGCCACTGTATCCACGTCGTCAGGATCGTCCTGATGTACCGTTCCAGCTGTTCGACAACGGCGGCGAACGTACTTATCTGGCACAAAGCGGCCTGATCGGCACCAACGGTCCGGACGCAAGCCCGGCCGGTCGTCCGGTTTACGCCTCGGAGAAGAAAAGTTATCAACTGGCTGACGGTCAGGACCAATTGGTCGTCGACCTGAAGTTCAGCAAGGACGGCGTCAACTACATCAAGCGTTTCACCCTGAAACGCGGCCTGTATGACGTGACCGTGACCTACCTTGTGGATAACCAGAGCGCTCAGCCTTGGTCGGGTTCGATGTTCGCCCAGCTGAAGCGCGATGCCAGTGCCGACCCTTCGTCGACCACTGCCACCGGCACCGCGACTTACCTGGGCGCCGCCCTGTGGACAAGTTCCGAGCCGTACAAGAAAGTGTCCATGAAAGACATGGACAAAGGTCAGCTCAAGGAAACCGTCACCGGTGGCTGGGTAGCCTGGCTGCAACACTACTTCGTGACTGCATGGGTTGCGCCGAAGGGCGAAAACAACATCGTTCAGACGCGTAAAGACAGCAAAGGCAACTACATCATCGGTTACACCGGTCCTTCGTTGACCGCTGCACCGGGTGCGAAAGTTGAAACCAGCGCCATTCTGTACGCCGGGCCGAAAAGCCAGGCCGTGCTGAAACAGTTGTCCCCAGGTCTGGAACTGACAGTCGACTACGGCATTCTGTGGTTCATCGCTCAGCCGATCTTCTGGTTGCTGCAACACATCCACGCGATCGTGGGTAACTGGGGCTGGTCGATCATCTTCCTGACCATGCTGATCAAAGGGATCTTCTTCCCGCTGTCGGCTGCCAGTTATAAATCCATGGCGCGCATGCGTGCCGTAGCACCGAAACTGGCTGCACTGAAAGAGCAACATGGCGATGACCGGCAGAAAATGTCGCAAGCCATGATGGAGCTGTACAAGAAAGAGAAGATCAATCCGCTGGGCGGCTGCTTGCCAATCCTCGTGCAGATGCCGGTTTTCCTTTCGCTGTACTGGGTTCTGCTGGAAAGCGTGGAAATGCGCCAAGCGCCATTCATGCTGTGGATCACTGACCTGTCGATCAAGGATCCGTTCTTCATCCTGCCGATCATCATGGGCGCGACCATGTTCATCCAGCAGCGTCTGAACCCGACTCCACCGGATCCGATGCAGGCGAAGGTCATGAAAATGATGCCAATCATCTTCACCTTCTTCTTCCTGTGGTTCCCGGCTGGTCTGGTGCTGTACTGGGTTGTGAACAACTGCCTGTCGATTGCCCAACAGTGGTACATCACGCGTAAGATCGAAGCGGCGACGAAAAAAGCCGAGGCGTAACTTACTCTGTGGATAACACCACTCAAAACGCCCCCTAGTGGGGCGTTTTGCTATCTGCCACTTTTGTCTGGATTCCGGTTTATGAGCGTACCTCGTGAAACCATCGCTGCTGTCGCCACCGCTCAAGGTCGCGGCGGTGTCGGCATCGTCCGTATTTCCGGGCCGTTGGCCAGCGTTGCAGCCAAAGCCATCAGCGGCCGTGAACTGAAACCGCGTTACGCGCATTACGGGCCGTTTTTCAGTGATGACCGGCAGGTGCTGGACGAAGGTCTGGCGCTATATTTCCCGGGCCCCAACTCGTTCACCGGCGAAGACGTGCTGGAACTGCAGGGACACGGTGGCCCGATCGTTCTCGACATGTTGCTCAAGCGTTGCCTGGAACTGGGTTGCCGTTTGGCCCGTCCGGGTGAATTCAGCGAGCGCGCGTTCCTCAACGACAAACTGGACCTGGCTCAGGCCGAGGCCATTGCCGACCTGATCGAAGCCAGTTCTGCACAGGCTGCACGCAATGCCTTGCGCTCCCTGCAGGGGGCGTTTTCCCAGCGTGTGCATAACCTCACCGAACAACTGATCGGCCTGCGCATCTACGTCGAAGCCGCCATCGACTTCCCGGAAGAGGAAATCGACTTCCTCGCCGATGGCCACGTGCTGAGCATGCTCGACAAGGTGCGCGATGAACTGTCCACAGTGCTTCGCGAGGCCGGGCAGGGGGCTTTGTTGCGTGACGGCATGACCGTGGTGATCGCCGGTCGGCCGAATGCCGGCAAGTCCAGTCTGTTGAATGCCCTGGCCGGCCGCGAAGCCGCGATCGTGACCGAAATTGCCGGCACCACCCGCGATATCCTGCGCGAACATATCCACATCGACGGCATGCCGCTGCATGTTGTCGATACGGCAGGTCTGCGTGATACCGATGATCAGGTGGAAAAGATCGGCGTCGAGCGTGCGTTGAAAGCGATCACTGAAGCGGATCGGGTGCTGCTGGTAGTCGATGCCACCGCGCCGGAAGCTGCAGACCCGTTTGCCCTTTGGCCGGAATTCCTCGAAACCCGTCCGGATCCGGCCAAAGTCACCTTGATTCGCAACAAGGCTGACCTGACGGGTGAAGCGATTGCCCTGGAAGTCAGCGACGATGGCCACGTGACCATAAGCCTTAGCGCCAAATCCGCCGGCGATGGTCTGGAGTTGCTGCGCGAACACCTCAAGGCCTGCATGGGCTATGAGCAAACCTCGGAAAGCAGCTTCAGTGCCCGTCGCCGTCATCTGGAGGCTCTGCGCCATGCCAGTGCAGCGCTGGAACATGGTCGCGCACAGCTGACGTTGGCCGGTGCCGGTGAGCTGCTGGCCGAAGATTTACGTCAGGCCCAGCACTCTCTGGGAGAAATAACCGGGGCATTCAGCTCCGATGACCTGCTTGGCCGGATCTTCTCCAGCTTCTGCATCGGTAAATAACCCTTCTGCTGTTCACAGACAGGCCCGTTCGCGGCCTGTCTGCACTCCTCATTTCTCAATTCCTTTCTCCAGTGCCGGGCAGACTCTCTCGCCCTGGGCGGATTTCCCTTGCCCGCCAACCAATCATTCAGCTGATTTCTGTGGATTAAGCCCTGTGAATAACTGCCAATGAGGTCAGTTGATAACAGGGCGTGAAAACTGGATATAACTGCCTCTGTGGATAACCACCCCATTCATCCACAGGCTTAAACCGGTTATCCAAGGGCCTCCCGAGGACCTGATAACAGGGTTTTGAAACCCTGTACACATTGAATAATAAGGCCTGTAGCAATCTATCCACAGAAAGGTCGGTCAGTAAGAATAAGCATTAAAACAAAGGATTTATAAATTTCTCTCTTTTTTATTCTTTTAACCTCGAGTTCTCCACAGCTGGTTAAATTTTGTGCAAAGGGTTCTTTAGGAAGGGCGAAGTCCCTATACTTGTCGACCAGGTCCAGAAACCTGATCTCAAACTATTCCTGAATACCTACTTAAGCAGGCACGAGGTGCGTGGTGGATTTCCCTTCCCGTTTTGAAGTGATCGTCATCGGCGGCGGTCATGCCGGTACCGAGGCAGCACTGGCCTCAGCACGTATGGGGGCAAAAACCCTGTTGCTGACGCATAACGTGGAAACCCTCGGTGCCATGAGCTGCAACCCGGCCATTGGTGGCATTGGCAAAAGCCATCTGGTCAAGGAAATCGACGCCCTCGGCGGCGCGATGGCCATGGCTACCGATCTGGGCGGCATCCAGTTTCGCGTATTGAACAGCCGCAAAGGTCCGGCCGTACGAGCGACTCGTGCGCAAGCCGACCGTATTTTGTACAAGGCCGCTGTCCGCGAAATTCTGGAAAACCAACCGAACCTGTGGATATTTCAACAGGCCGCTGACGACCTGATCGTCGAGCAGGACCAGGTTCGCGGTGTTGTCACGCAAATGGGTCTGCGGTTCTTCGCCGATTCCGTGGTGTTGACCACTGGTACGTTCCTCGGTGGACTTATCCACATCGGTTTGCAGAATTTCTCCGGCGGTCGTGCCGGTGACCCGCCATCGATCGCCCTGGCACATCGTCTGCGTGAACTGCCGCTGCGTGTCGGTCGCCTGAAAACCGGTACGCCACCGCGCATCGATGGCAAATCTGTGGATTTCTCGGTCATGACCGAGCAACCGGGCGATACGCCGATCCCCGTCATGTCGTTCATGGGCAAAAAAGAACAGCATCCGCGCCAGGTCAGTTGCTGGATTACCCATACCAACGCGCGCACCCACGAAATCATCGCGGCGAACCTCGATCGTTCGCCGATGTATTCCGCTGCCGGCGAAATCGAGGGCATCGGTCCGCGCTACTGCCCGTCGATCGAAGACAAGATTCATCGCTTTGCCGACAAGGAAAGCCATCAGGTGTTCATCGAGCCGGAAGGCCTGACCACCCATGAGCTGTACCCGAACGGGATATCCACAAGCTTGCCGTTCGACGTGCAATTGCAGATCGTGCAATCGATCCGCGGCATGGAAAACGCGCACATCGTGCGTCCGGGTTATGCGATCGAGTACGACTACTTCGACCCGCGTGACCTGAAATACAGCCTGGAAACCAAAGTCATCGGCGGTCTGTTCTTCGCTGGTCAGATCAACGGCACCACCGGTTACGAAGAAGCTGGTGCGCAAGGTTTGCTCGCCGGGGCCAACGCCGCGCTGCGTGCCAGGGGCAAAGAAGCCTGGTGCCCGCGTCGCGATGAAGCGTACATCGGCGTGCTGGTCGACGACCTGATCACCCTCGGTACCCAAGAGCCGTACCGCATGTTCACTTCCCGTGCCGAGTACCGCCTGATTCTGCGCGAGGACAACGCCGACCTGCGTCTGACCGAAAAAGGTCGTGAACTGGGTCTGGTCGATGACGCGCGTTGGGCGGCCTTCTGCAAGAAACGCGAAAGCATCGAACTCGAAGAGCAGCGCCTGAAGAGCACCTGGGTTCGCCCGGGCACCCAGCAGGGCGATGCGATTGCGGAAAAATTCGGCACACCGCTGACTCACGAATACAACTTGCTCAACCTCTTGAGCCGTCCGGAAATCGACTACGCTGGTCTGGTCGAAGTGACCGGGCAGGGCGCCGAAGATCCACAGGTCGCCGAACAGGTTGAAATCAAGACCAAATACGCCGGTTACATCGACCGTCAACAGGACGAAATCGCCCGTCTGCGCGCCAGTGAAGACACGAAATTGCCTGTGGATATCGATTACACCAACATTTCCGGTCTCTCCAAGGAGATTCAGAGCAAGCTCGGTGCGACGCGTCCGGAGACGCTCGGCCAGGCTTCGCGGATCCCGGGCGTTACCCCGGCAGCGATTTCGCTGTTGATGATTCATTT
Source organism: Pseudomonas fluorescens (assembly GCF_004683905.1). Taxonomy (NCBI): domain Bacteria; kingdom Pseudomonadati; phylum Pseudomonadota; class Gammaproteobacteria; order Pseudomonadales; family Pseudomonadaceae; genus Pseudomonas; species Pseudomonas fluorescens. The sequence goes on along the minus strand of NZ_CP038438.1, from coordinate 6,133,382 downwards.
GAAAAAACGCGGCGCGGGCCGTCAGTTGGAGCAAAGCGCTTGAGTTCTAAGGTCACTTCGCAACACGCCGAAGAGTTATCCACAGGGGCCCGCGAGCTCGGTGTCAATCTCAGCGCAGCCCAGCACGAATTGCTGCTGGGTTACCTGGCCCTGTTGATCAAATGGAACCAGGCCTACAACCTGACTGCAGTGCGCGATCCTGATGAAATGGTTTCGCGGCATCTGCTCGATAGCTTGAGCGTGATGTCGTTCATCGAAAACGGCCGTTGGCTCGACGTCGGCAGTGGCGGCGGCATGCCGGGGATCCCGTTGGCGATCCTGTATCCGGACTCGCAAGTCACCTGTCTGGACAGCAACGGCAAAAAAACCCGCTTTCTGACTCAGGTCAAACTCGAACTCAAACTGGATAACCTGCAAGTTATCCACAGTCGCGTCGAAGCCTTCCAGCCTGCCCAGCCATTCAACGGGATCATTTCCCGGGCTTTCAGCAGTATGGAGAACTTCACCAACTGGACTCGCCACCTCGGCGATGCCGACACGCGCTGGCTGGCAATGAAGGGCGTTCATCCGGCCGATGAGCTGGTAGCATTGCCGGCAGACTTCAAACTCGATAGCGAACACGCCCTGGCCGTACCCGGTTGCCAAGGCCAACGCCATCTGCTGATACTGCGCCGCACGGCATGATTGGGAACACAAGCAAGAATGGCTAAGGTATTCGCGATAGCGAACCAGAAGGGTGGTGTGGGCAAGACCACCACCTGCATCAACCTCGCAGCATCCCTGGTCGCGACCAAGCGCCGGGTGCTGTTGATCGATCTCGATCCACAGGGCAACGCCACCATGGGTAGCGGTGTGGATAAACATGGCCTGGAAAACTCGGTCTACGACCTGCTGATCGGCGAATGCGATCTGGCCCAGGCCATGCACTACTCCGAGCACGGCGGTTATCAACTGCTGCCGGCCAACCGCGACCTGACCGCGGCCGAAGTGGTTCTGCTGGAAATGCAGATGAAGGAAAGCCGTCTGCGCAGCGCGCTGGCGCCGATCCGTGAAAACTACGATTACATTTTGATCGACTGCCCGCCGTCGCTGTCGATGCTCACATTGAACGCACTGGTCGCCGCTGACGGGGTGATTATCCCCATGCAGTGCGAATACTTTGCGCTCGAAGGCTTGAGCGACCTTGTGGATAACATCAAGCGCATCGCCGAACTGCTGAACCCCAACCTCAAGGTCGAAGGTCTGCTGCGCACCATGTACGACCCGCGGCTGAGCCTGATGAACGATGTTTCGGCGCAGCTCAAGGAACACTTTGGCGAGCAGCTATACGACACAGTGATCCCGCGCAACATCCGCCTGGCCGAAGCACCGAGCTACGGTATGCCGGCACTGGCCTACGACAAGCAATCGCGCGGCGCGCTGGCCTATTTGGCCCTGGCGGGCGAGATGGTTCGCCGTCAGCGCAAAAATTCACGCATCGCCGCTGCCCAGCCAACTTAAGGAATCCCCATGGCCGTCAAGAAACGAGGTCTCGGACGTGGACTGGATGCACTGCTGAGTGGTCCGACCGTCAGCGCGCTGGAAGAACAGGCGGCGCAGGCCGATACCCGTGAGCTGCAACACCTGCCGCTGGATCTGCTGCAGCGTGGCAAATACCAGCCACGCCGCGACATGGACCCGCAGGCGCTGGAAGAGCTGGCGCAGTCGATCAAGGCGCAAGGCGTGATGCAGCCGATCGTGGTGCGCCCGATTGGCGGTGGCCGTTTCGAAATCATCGCCGGCGAACGCCGCTGGCGCGCCAGCCAGCAGGCCGGCCAGGAAACCATCCCGGCGATGGTTCGTGATGTGCCGGATGAGACCGCGATCGCCATTGCGCTGATCGAGAACATCCAGCGTGAAGACCTGAACCCGATTGAGGAAGCCGTCGCCTTGCAGCGTCTGCAGCAGGAATTCCAGCTCACTCAACAGCAGGTGGCCGAGGCTGTGGGTAAGTCCCGCGTGACTGTGGCTAACCTGTTGCGACTTATTGCACTGCCGGAAGTCATCAAGACCATGCTGTCCCACGGTGACCTGGAAATGGGTCATGCCCGTGCTTTGCTCGGTCTGCCGGACAATCAGCAGGTGGAAGGGGCGCGACATGTTGTCGCACGCGGCCTGACTGTGCGCCAAACCGAGGCACTGGTTCGTCAGTGGTTGAGTGGCAAACCGGAGCCTGTGGAAGCGGCCAAACCCGACCCGGATATCGCCCGGCTCGAACAGCGTCTGGCCGAGCGCCTAGGCTCTGCGGTGCAGATTCGCCACGGCAAGAAGGGAAAAGGTCAGCTGGTGATCGGTTACAACTCCCTCGATGAGCTTCAAGGTGTGCTCGCACACATCCGCTGAAACATTTCCTCATGTAGCGCGCAGTCGGAAATCACTACCTGACAGTTGAATAGGGGCAGAACCGCCCCTATACTCTGCGCGCATTTTGTCGGCACAAATTATGCCAAGTTATTGAATTCTGGCAGCCGACCATTGGAGAGCAAATGTGATGGAAACCCGCAAGCCAAACCGCCTGCCGTTCCATCGCCTGGCGGTTTTTCCGGTGTTGATGGCTCAATTTGTCATTTTGCTCATTGCCGCTTTGGCGCTCTGGCAATGGCACGGAGTCGTTGCCGGATACTCGGGACTTTGCGGAGGCCTGATAGCCTTGCTGCCCAATGTTTATTTCGCTCACAAGGCATTTCGGTTTTCCGGCGCCCGAGCAGCCCAGTCCATCGTCCGGTCATTTTATGCCGGCGAGGCAGGCAAACTGATTTTGACGGCAGTGCTGTTTGCACTGGTGTTTGCAGGTGTGAAGCCATTGGCGCCGATCGCAGTATTCGGCGCTTTCGTGCTGACTCAGTCGGTCAGCTGGTTCGCTCCCCTGCTGATGAGAACAAGACTTTCGAGACCTTAGGGCGTTTGAGGCAACCATGGCAGAAACAACCGCTTCGGGCTATATCCAGCACCACTTGCAGAACCTGACCTTCGGTCAGCTACCTAACGGCGGCTGGGGCTTTGCCCATACCGCAGCAGAAGCCAAGGAAATGGGCTTCTGGGCTTTCCACGTCGATACCCTCGGCTGGTCGGTCGCGCTGGGTCTGATCTTCGTTTTCCTTTTCCGCATGGCGGCAAAGAAAGCAACATCGGGTCAGCCAGGTGCTTTGCAGAACTTCGTTGAAGTATTGGTCGAATTCGTCGATGGCAGCGTGAAAGACAGCTTCCATGGCCGTAGCCCGGTGATCGCACCGCTGGCACTGACCATCTTCGTCTGGGTGTTCCTGATGAACGCCGTCGACCTGGTACCGGTCGACTGGATTCCTCAGCTGGCCATCCTGATCACCGGCGACCACCACATCCCGTTCCGTGCCGTGTCGACCACCGACCCGAACGCGACCCTGGGCATGGCGTTCTCGGTTTTCGCACTGATCATTTTCTATAGCATCAAGGTCAAGGGCATCGGCGGCTTCATCGGCGAACTGACCCTGCACCCGTTCGGCAGCAAGAACATCTTCGTTCAGGCCCTGCTGATCCCGGTGAACTTCCTGCTGGAATTCGTGACCCTGATCGCCAAGCCGATCTCTCTGGCCCTGCGTCTGTTCGGCAACATGTATGCCGGCGAGCTGGTGTTCATTCTGATCGCTGTGATGTTCGGCAGCGGCCTGCTCTGGCTGAGTGGCCTGGGCGTTGTTCTGCAGTGGGCGTGGGCTGTGTTCCACATCCTGATCATCACCCTGCAGGCGTTCATCTTCATGATGCTGACCATCGTCTACCTGGCGATGGCGCACGAAGAAAACCATTAAGAGCAGCCTCGGCTGATCTGATGTCCCTCCCGGTCAAACGGGAGGGGGCTCTTAACCGGGCCTCTGAAACGATTTGTTTTACCGCTTTAATCTAAAAAACCTAAACCATACGACGTAAAAGTCGGGAGGAAAGATGGAAACTGTAGTTGGTCTAACCGCTATCGCTGTTGCACTGTTGATCGGCCTGGGCGCACTGGGTACCGCAATTGGTTTCGGCCTGCTGGGCGGCAAGTTCCTGGAAGGCGCAGCGCGTCAGCCAGAAATGGTTCCAATGCTGCAAGTTAAAATGTTCATCGTTGCCGGTCTGCTCGACGCCGTAACCATGATCGGTGTTGGTATCGCTCTGTTCTTCACCTTTGCGAACCCGTTCGTTGGTCAGATCGCTGGCTAATTACCCGGATTCTTCCGAGTAATTTGATGTGATGGACAACGTAACTGCGAGGTGTTGGCGTGAACATTAATGCGACCCTGATTGGCCAGTCCGTTGCGTTCCTGATTTTTGTACTGTTCTGCATGAAGTTCGTATGGCCTCCGGTCATCGCTGCTCTGCACGAACGTCAAAAGAAGATCGCTGATGGTCTGGACGCTGCCAGCCGTGCAGCTCGCGACCTGGAGTTGGCCCAAGAGAAAGCGGGTCAGCAACTGCGCGAAGCGAAAGCTCAGGCAGCTGAAATCATCGAGCAAGCCAAGAAACGCGGTAACCAGATCGTTGAAGAGGCTGTTGAAAAAGCCCGTATCGACGCTGACCGTGTGAAGGTTCAGGCTCAAGCCGAGATCGAACAGGAACTGAACAGTGTCAAAGACAAGCTGCGCGCCCAAGTGGGCTTGCTGGCTGTCGGCGGCGCCGAGAAGATCCTGGGTGCCACAATCGATCAAAACGCGCACGCAGAGCTGGTTAACCAACTGGCTGCTGAAATCTAAGCGAGGGCGATCATGGCAGAACTGACCACGTTGGCCCGACCTTACGCTAAGGCGGCCTTCGAGCACGCTCAGGCCCACCAGCAACTGGCCAATTGGTCAGCCATGCTCGGCCTGGCTGCAGCGGTGTCACAAGATGACACCATGCAGCGCGTGCTCAAGGCCCCGCGACTGACGAGCGCAGAAAAGGCCGCCACGTTCATTGACGTGTGCGGCGACAAGTTTGATGCCAAGGCACAGAACTTCATCAATGTCGTTGCCGAAAACGACCGTCTCCCGCTTCTGCCGGAGATCGCCGCTCTGTTCGACCTGTACAAGGCCGAACAAGAGAAGTCGGTAGACGTTGAAGTGACCAGTGCTTTCGCATTGAACCAAGAACAGCAAGACAAACTCGCCAAGGTTCTCAGTGCACGACTCAACCGGGAAGTGCGCCTGCAAGTTGCGGAGGATGCTGCCCTTATAGGGGGTGTCGTTATCCGCGCCGGCGACCTGGTTATCGATGGCTCGATTCGCGGCAAAATCGCGAAACTTGCCGAAGCATTGAAATCTTGAGTTTGAAGGGGCAGCAGAGCAATGCAGCAACTCAATCCTTCCGAAATAAGTGAAATTATCAAGGGCCGCATCGACAAGCTCGATGTGACCTCCCAAGCCCGTAACGAAGGCACTGTCGTCAGCGTATCTGACGGCATCGTGCGGATTCACGGTCTGGCCGACGTCATGTACGGCGAGATGATCGAGTTTCCGGGCGGCGTCTACGGTATGGCCCTCAACCTGGAGCAAGACTCCGTAGGTGCCGTTGTACTGGGCGCATACACCAGTCTGGCTGAAGGCATGAGCGCCAAGTGCACCGGCCGCATCCTCGAAGTTCCGGTGGGTAAGGAACTGCTGGGTCGCGTAGTCGACGCACTGGGTAACCCTGTTGACGGCAAAGGTCCACTGGGCAACACCTTGACCGACGCGGTCGAGAAAGTTGCACCTGGCGTGATCTGGCGTAAGTCGGTAGACCAGCCTGTACAGACTGGCTACAAGGCTGTCGATGCCATGATCCCTGTCGGCCGTGGCCAGCGTGAGCTGATCATCGGTGACCGTCAGATCGGTAAAACCGCTCTGGCGATCGACGCGATCATCAACCAGAAAGACAGCGGCATTTTCTGCGTCTACGTAGCGATCGGTCAGAAGCAATCGACCATCGCCAACGTGGTTCGCAAGCTGGAAGAAAACGGCGCCCTGGCCAACACGATCATCGTGGCTGCCAGTGCTTCGGAATCTCCTGCGCTGCAATTCCTGGCACCGTACTCCGGTTGCACCATGGGTGAATTCTTCCGCGACCGCGGTGAAGACGCGCTGATCGTTTATGACGATCTGTCCAAGCAAGCAGTGGCTTACCGCCAGATTTCCCTGCTGCTGCGCCGTCCACCAGGCCGTGAAGCTTACCCAGGCGACGTGTTCTATCTCCACTCCCGTCTGCTGGAGCGCGCATCCCGCGTTTCGGAAGAATACGTAGAGAAGTTCACCAACGGCGCAGTGACCGGCAAAACCGGTTCCCTGACCGCACTGCCAATCATCGAAACCCAGGCTGGCGACGTTTCCGCGTTCGTTCCGACCAACGTGATTTCCATCACCGACGGTCAGATCTTTCTGGAATCGGCCATGTTCAACTCGGGCATCCGCCCTGCAGTGAACGCCGGTGTTTCGGTATCCCGTGTGGGTGGTGCCGCTCAGACCAAGATCATCAAGAAGCTGTCCGGTGGTATCCGTACCGCTCTGGCTCAGTACCGTGAACTGGCGGCATTCGCCCAGTTCGCTTCTGACCTGGACGAAGCGACCCGTAAGCAACTTGAGCATGGTCAGCGCGTTACCGAGCTGATGAAGCAGAAGCAATACGCACCAATGTCGATCGCTGACATGGCGCTGTCGCTGTATGCCGCTGAGCGTGGGTTCCTGACTGACATTGAAATCGCCAAGATCGGCAGCTTCGAACAAGCGCTGATTGCTTTCTTCAACCGCGATCACGCCGATTTGATGGCCAAGATCAACGTTAAAGGTGACTTCAATGACGAAATCGACGCTGGCATGAAAGCCGGTATCGAGAAGTTCAAGGCCACCCAAACCTGGTAAGCCGCAGCGGGAGCCGCAAGGCTCCCGCTTGCTAACCTGATAGGTGTTACATGGCAGGCGCAAAAGAGATTCGCAGTAAGATTGCGAGCATCAAAAGCACGCAAAAAATTACCAGCGCCATGGAAAAAGTGGCGGTGAGCAAAATGCGCAAGGCACAAATGCGCATGGCAGCCAGCCGTCCTTATGCGGAGCGTATCCGCCAGGTAATTGGGCATCTGGCCAACGCCAACCCGGAATACCGCCACCCGTTCATGATCGACCGTGAAGTAAAGCGCGTCGGTTATGTCGTCGTGAGCAGTGACCGTGGTTTGTGCGGCGGCTTGAACACCAACCTGTTCAAGGCCCTGGTCAAGGACATGGCGGTAAACCGCGAAAACGGCGTCGAGATTGATCTGTGTGTAGTCGGTAGCAAGGGTGCGGCCTTTTTCCGCAACTTCGGCGGTAACGTCGTTGCAGCTATCAGCCACCTGGGTGAAGAGCCGTCGATCAATGATTTGATCGGCAGCGTCAAGGTGATGCTGGATGCCTACCTGGAGGGCCGTATCGATCGCCTGTCCGTGGTATCCAACAAGTTCATCAACACCATGACACAACAGCCTACCGTGGAGCAGTTGATTCCACTGGTGGCAACCCCGGATCAAGAACTCAAGCACCACTGGGACTACCTCTACGAACCAGACGCCAAAGAGCTGCTTGACGGCTTGATGGTGCGCTACGTGGAGTCGCAGGTGTACCAGGCGGTGGTCGAGAACAACGCAGCTGAACAAGCTGCGCGGATGATCGCGATGAAGAACGCTACCGACAACGCCGGTGATTTGATCAGCGATTTGCAGCTGATCTACAACAAGGCGCGTCAGGCTGCGATCACCCAAGAGATCTCGGAAATCGTCGGCGGCGCTGCCGCGGTTTAACGGTTCAAATATTCAGAGGATCCAGCTATGAGTAGCGGACGTATCGTTCAAATCATCGGCGCCGTTATCGACGTGGAATTTCCACGCGACAGCGTACCGAGCATCTACAACGCGCTGAAAGTAGTCAGCGCGGCCGAAACCACTCTGGAAGTTCAGCAACAGCTGGGCGACGGCGTGGTTCGTACCATTGCGATGGGTTCCACCGAGGGCTTGAAGCGCGGTCTGGAAGTTACCGATTCCGGCGCAGCCATCTCCGTACCGGTCGGTAAAGCGACTCTGGGCCGGATCATGGACGTTCTGGGTAACCCGATCGACGAAGCCGGTCCAATCGACACCGAAGAGCGCTGGGGCATTCACCGCGCAGCACCTTCGTTCGCTGAGCAAGCAGGCGGCAACGACCTGCTGGAAACCGGCATCAAGGTTATCGACCTGGTTTGCCCGTTCGCCAAAGGCGGTAAAGTCGGTCTGTTCGGTGGTGCCGGTGTAGGCAAAACCGTAAACATGATGGAACTGATCCGTAACATCGCCATCGAGCACAGCGGTTATTCCGTGTTCGCCGGTGTGGGTGAGCGTACTCGTGAGGGTAACGACTTCTACCACGAGATGAAGGACTCCAACGTTCTGGACAAAGTGGCACTGGTTTACGGTCAGATGAACGAGCCGCCGGGAAACCGTCTGCGCGTAGCCCTGACCGGCCTGACCATGGCCGAGAAGTTCCGTGACGAAGGTAACGACGTTCTGCTGTTCGTCGACAACATCTACCGTTACACCCTGGCCGGTACTGAAGTATCCGCACTGCTGGGCCGTATGCCTTCGGCAGTAGGTTACCAGCCGACCCTGGCTGAAGAGATGGGCGTTCTGCAAGAACGTATCACTTCGACCAAAGAAGGTTCGATCACCTCGATCCAGGCGGTATACGTACCTGCGGATGACTTGACCGACCCGTCGCCAGCGACCACCTTCGCCCACTTGGACGCTACCGTCGTTCTGTCCCGTGACATCGCTTCCCTGGGTATCTACCCAGCGGTAGATCCACTGGATTCGACTTCGCGCCAGCTGGATCCGAACGTAATCGGTCAGGACCACTACGACACCGCTCGCGGCGTTCAGTACGTTCTGCAACGTTACAAAGAGCTGAAAGACATCATCGCGATCCTGGGTATGGACGAGCTGTCGGAAGCCGACAAACAGTTGGTTAACCGTGCTCGTAAGATCCAGCGCTTCTTGTCGCAGCCGTTCTTCGTGGCTGAAGTCTTCACCGGTGCTTCGGGTAAATACGTTTCCCTGAAAGACACCATTGCTGGCTTCAAAGGCATCCTCAACGGTGACTACGACCACCTGCCAGAACAAGCGTTCTACATGGTTGGCGGCATCGAAGAAGCGATCGAGAAAGCCAAGAAACTGTAATCCCGGCGCCCGGCAACGGGCGCTAATTTAGGTTGAGGCAATCAGATGGCTATGACAGTCCATTGCGATATCGTCAGCGCGGAAGGGGAAATCTTTTCCGGCCTGGTCGAGATGGTGATTGCGCACGGTGCACTGGGTGATCTTGGTATCGCTCTGGGTCACGCGCCGCTGATCACTAATCTGAAGCCAGGTCCGATCCGCCTGATCAAGCAAGGCGGGGAAGCCGAGGTGTTCTACATCTCCGGTGGTTTCCTCGAGGTTCAGCCGAACATGGTCAAGGTGCTTGCCGATACCGTGCAACGTGCCGCCGACCTGGATGAAGCTCAAGCCCAGGCAGCTCTCAAGGCTGCCGAAGCTGCTCTGCACGAGAAGAGCGCAGATTTCGACTACGGAGCTGCGTCCGCACGTCTGGCCGAGGCTGCAGCTCAGCTGCGCACCGTCCAGCAGATCCGCAAGAAGTTTGGCGGTTAATCCGTCAGCCGCTTGTTGTGCGATTGATAAAAAAGGGTAGCCTCGGCTACCCTTTTTTCTTTTCCGATTTTTACAACCCGGTCGCAGTTGCTGACCACCCAGGATTGGTAGCCAGTCATGTCTCTCGAAATCGTTATCCTCGCGGCCGGTCAAGGCACCCGTATGCGTTCGGCGTTGCCGAAAGTGCTGCACCCGGTAGCCGGCAATTCCATGCTTGGGCATGTTATCCACAGCGCACGGCAGCTCGATCCACAGCGCATTCATGTGGTCATTGGCCATGGTGCCGATGTGGTGCGTGAGCGTCTGGCGGCTGAAGACCTGAATTTCGTGCTGCAGGACCAGCAATTGGGCACTGGTCATGCAACGGCTCAGGCTGTGCCGTTCATCAGCGCCGACACCGTGTTGATCCTCTACGGTGACGTGCCATTGATCGAGGTCGAAACCCTGCAGCGCCTGCTTAAACATGTCGTACCGGGGCAGATGGGCCTGTTGACCGTCGAGCTGGAAGATCCGACCGGTTACGGCCGCATCGTGCGTGATGCTGACGGCAAGGTCGCAGCCATCGTTGAGCACAAAGATGCCAGCGAAGCCCAGCGCGCAATCACCGAAGGCAACACCGGCATCCTCGCCGTCCCGGCCAATCGTCTGGCCGACTGGATGAGCCGCCTGTCGAACAACAATGCCCAGGGCGAGTACTACTTGACCGACGTGATCGAAATGGCGGTCAGCGATGGTTTGGTGGTGGCCACTGAACAACCGCACGACCCGATGGAAGTGCAGGGCGCCAATGATCGTAAGCAACTGGCGGAACTGGAGCGGCATTACCAGCTGCGCGCCGGCCGCCGGCTGATGGCGCAAGGCGTGACCCTGCGTGACCCGGCGCGTTTCGATGTACGCGGCGAAGTCACCGTCGGTCGCGATGTGCTGATCGACATCAACGTGATTCTCGAAGGCAATGTTGTCATCGAAGACGACGTGGTGATTGGTCCGAACTGCGTGATCAAGGACAGCACCCTGCGCAAAGGCGTGGTGATCAAAGCCAACAGCCACATCGAAGGTGCGGTGCTGGGTGAAGGCAGCGATGCCGGTCCGTTCGCCCGTCTGCGTCCGGGCACGGTGCTCGAAGCACGCGCGCATGTGGGTAACTTTGTCGAACTGAAAAACGCGCGCATGGGTGAGGGCGCCAAGGCCGGGCATCTGACCTATCTGGGCGACGCGGAAATCGGCGCCCGCACCAACATTGGCGCGGGCACCATTACCTGCAACTACGATGGCGCCAACAAGTGGAAAACCGTGTTGGGCGAGGACGTGTTCATCGGCTCCAATAACTCGTTGGTGGCACCTGTGGATATCTCGTCCGGTGCAACCACGGCGGCTGGCTCGACTATCACGCAGAATGTGGATAACGCGCAGTTGGCCGTGGGTCGGGCGCGGCAGAAAAATATTGATGGCTGGAAGCGGCCGGAGAAGATCAAGAAAAGCTGATTTATCCACAGCTGCACTGTGGGAGCGGGCTTGCTCGCGAATGCGGTGTTTCAGTTTCACATTTCAGTGACTGACCCTCCGCATTCGCGAGCAAGCCCGCTCCCACATTCGTCTGGGTCGTTTCTAAAATTTTCGATCTGTCGCTTGACGATTTATGGCCGATAGGTTTTGATTGCTTCCGTTATCTTTCGAATCGAAACTTAAGCCGCCATGTCGAAACGCAACACACCCCAGCGCCGACACAATATCCTCGCCTTGCTCAATGAGCAGGGCGAAGTCAGTGTGGATGAACTGGCCAAGCGCTTCGAAACTTCTGAAGTTACGATTCGCAAGGATCTGGCCGCACTGGAAAGCCATGGTCTGTTGCTGCGCCGTTACGGCGGGGCGATCACCATGCCGCAGGAATTGGTCGCTGAACCGGGCCAAAGCGTTTCAAAGTACAAACAGGCGATTGCCCGCGCCGCCGTCAAACGTATCCGCGAGCACGCCCGCATCATCATCGACAGTGGCAGCACCACTGCGGCGATGATTCCCGAGCTTGGCCAGCAGCCGGGTCTGGTGGTGATGACCAACTCCCTGCACGTGGCCAACGCCTTGAGCGAACTCGAACACGAGCCGGTGCTGCTGATGACCGGCGGCACCTGGGATCCGCATTCGGAGTCCTTCCAGGGCCAGGTGGCCGAGCAGGTACTACGCTCTTACGACTTCGACCAGTTGTTTATCGGCGCCGATGGCATCGATCTGGTGCGCGGTACCACGACGTTCAACGAGTTGCTTGGCCTGAGCCGGGTGATGGCCGACGTGGCGCGTGAAGTCATCGTGATGGTCGAGGCCGACAAGATCGGCCGCAAGATTCCCAACCTGGAGCTGCCGTGGAGCAGCGTCCATACCCTCATTACCGATGATCGCCTGCCACAAGAGGCCCGCGATCAGATACAGGCCCGCGGTATCAGCGTGATTTGCGCGGCTGTCAGTCAGGAGAAATAAGCATGTGTGGAATTGTCGGCGCAGTTGCTGAACGTAATATCACCGCCATCCTGCTCGAAGGCCTCAAGCGCCTTGAATACCGCGGCTATGACAGCGCCGGTGTGGCAGTTTTCACCAACGATGAAAAGCTCGAGCGCATGCGCCGTCCGGGCAAGGTCAGCGAGCTGGAAGCGGCGCTGGCCGCACAGCCGCTGGTCGGCCGTCTCGGTATCGCCCACACCCGTTGGGCGACCCACGGTGCACCGTGCGAGCGTAACGCGCACCCGCATTTCTCCGGTGATATCGCGGTGGTGCACAACGGCATCATCGAGAATCACGAAGCCCTGCGTGAGCAACTGAAAGCGCTGGGTTACGTGTTCACTTCGGACACCGACACCGAAGTCATCGCGCACCTGCTGAGCCATAAACTCAAGGATCAGCCTGACCTGACCGTCGCGCTGAAAGCCACCGTCAAAGAACTGCACGGCGCCTACGGTCTGGCCGTGATCAACGCACAACAGCCGGATCGTCTGGTTGCCGCACGCAGTGGCAGCCCGTTGGTGATCGGTCTGGGCCTGGGCGAGAATTTCCTCGCGTCCGACCAATTGGCCCTGCGCCAGGTCACTGACCGCTTCATGTACCTGGAAGAGGGCGATATCGCCGAAATTCGCCGCGATAGCGTGCAGATCTGGGACGTAGATGGCAAAACCGTCGAGCGTCAGACCGTGCAGTACAGTGATGGTGCCGAAGCTGCCGACAAGGGCGAGTTCCGCCACTACATGCTCAAGGAAATCCATGAGCAACCATCCGTTGTCCAACGCACCCTCGAAGGCCGTCTGAGTCCGAATCAGGTGCTGGTGCAGGCCTTCGGTCCACAGGCTGCCGAACTGTTCGCCAAAGTGCGCAACGTGCAGATCGTCGCCTGCGGTACCAGCTACCACGCCGGTATGGTCGCGCGTTACTGGCTCGAAGAACTGGCCGGTATCCCGTGCCAGGTCGAAGTCGCCAGCGAATTCCGTTACCGCAAGGTGGTGGTGCAGCCGGACACCCTGTTCGTCACCATCTCCCAGTCCGGTGAAACCGCCGACACCCTGGCCGCGCTGCGCAACGCCAAAGAGCTGGGCTTCCTCGCCAGCCTGGCGATCTGCAACGTCGGCATCAGCTCGCTGGTGCGTGAATCCGACCTGACGCTGCTGACCCAGGCCGGTCGCGAAATCGGCGTAGCCTCGACCAAGGCGTTCACCACGCAACTGGTCGGCCTGCTGTTGCTGACCCTGTCTCTGGGTCAGGTACGCGGCACGCTCGGCAAAGGCGTTGAAGCCACGCTGGTGGAAGAGTTGCGTCGCCTGCCGACCCGTCTGGGCGAAGCGCTGGCGATGGACAGCACCGTGGAAAAAATCGCCGAACTGTTCGCCGAGAAGAATCACACCCTGTTCCTCGGCCGTGGCGCGCAGTTCCCGGTCGCAATGGAGGGCGCCTTGAAACTCAAGGAAATCTCCTACATCCACGCCGAAGCCTATCCGGCTGGGGAACTGAAGCACGGCCCTCTGGCGCTTGTGGATAACGACATGCCGGTGGTTACCGTGGCGCCAAACAACGAACTGCTGGAGAAGCTCAAGTCCAACCTGCAGGAAGTCCGTGCCCGTGGTGGTGAACTGATCGTATTCGCTGACGAGAAAGCCGGGATGACCAACGGCGAAGGCACCCATGTGGTGCAGATGCCGCACATCCACGACATTCTTTCGCCGATCCTCTACACCATCCCTCTGCAGTTGCTGTCTTACTACGTCGCCGTGCTCAAGGGCACCGACGTCGACCAGCCGCGCAACCTGGCGAAGTCGGTGACGGTGGAATAAGTTATCCACAGCTGACATTGACCCGCAAAAATCGCAGCCTCGGCTGCGATTTTTGTATCTGAATCGAGGACCTCCATGGACCGCTTCCAGGAAATGCAGATCTTCGCCACCGTGGCCCAGGAGCAGGGCTTCTCGGCGGCGGCGCGGCGTCTTGGCTTGTCCGCGGCCAGTGTCACCCGCGCCGTGGCGGCGCTAGAGCAGCGCATTGGTACACAGTTGCTGATTCGCACGACACGCACTGTGCACCTCAGCGAGGCCGGTCAGCGTTATCTGGAAGATTGTCGGAGAATTCTCGCCGAGGTGCAGGAAGCCGAGGATTCGGCGGCCGGCAGTCACGCCCAGCCCCGTGGGCAATTGACGGTGACTGCGCCGGTTTTGTTCGGTGAGTTGTTTGTCACGCCGCTGATGACCAGTTATCTGACGCAATACCCGGACGTTTCGATCAATGCGCTGTTGGTCGATCGGGTGGTGAGCATGGTCGAGGAGGGCATCGATGTCGCGGTACGCATTGGTGAGTTGCCGGACAGCAATCAGCACGCGATCCGGGTTGGCGAAGTGCGGCGGGTGATCTGTGCGTCGCCGGCCTACCTGGCCCGGTACGGCCGCCCCGAGCATCCACAGGCGCTGGCCGGCGCGCCGGTGGTGGCGACCTCGGCCATCGGCCAGTTGCGCAGTTGGCCGTTTGTGGATCAGGGCGAAGCGCTTAGCGTGCGGCCAGAACCGAGGCTGGTGGTCACCGCCAACCAGGCGGCGATTACTGCGGCTTGCCTGGGCTTGGGGCTGACCCGGGTGTTGTCCTATCAGGTCGCCGGCAAGGTGGCTTCCGGTGAACTGGAAATTGTCCTCGCCGATTTCGAACTGCCTCCGCTGCCGATTCATGTGGTGTATCAGGGCGGGCGCAAGGCACCGGCGCGGGTGCGCAGTTTTGTCGACCACGCGGTGAAGGTGCTGCGAGAACATCCGGCGCTGCAGAACGCGGCGTTATTTCATCCAGTGAAATAATTGATTGCGATTGCTGGTGATTCTGTTGATTTGAAGATGGGTGGAAGATGGCCTCCATCGGCGCTGCCATCCCGAACGGCGCCCTCTCCAGCGGAGTCGACCATGCAAGCGATCAAACTCTACAACTTCCCGCGTTCCGGCCACGCCCATCGGGTAGAACTGATGTTGTCCCTGCTGCAATTGCCGACCGAATTGATCCTGGTCGATCTGGCCAAGGGCGAGCACAAGCAGGCGCCGTATCTGGCAATCAACAGTTTTGGCCAAGTGCCGGCGATTGACGACGGCGGTGTGGTGCTGGCCGACTCCAACGCGATTCTGGTGTATCTGGCGCTCAAGTACGGCAATGGCCGCTGGCTGCCCACCGATCCGGTCGGCGCGGCGCAGGTGCAGCGCTGGTTGTCGGCCGCTGCAGGGCCGATTGCTTTCGGACCTGCTGCTGCACGATTGGTGACGGTGTTTGGCGCACAGTTGAATGCTGAAGAAGCGATTACCCGTGCGCATAACCTGCTCAAAGTGATGGAGGTGGAACTGGGCAAGACCCCGTATCTGGCCGGCAGCGAGCCGACCATCGCCGACGTGTCCGCCTACAGCTACATCGCCCATGCGCCGGAAGGCAACGTGTCGCTGGACGGCTACGCCAACGTGCGTGCCTGGCTGGCGCGTATCGAAGCCTTGCCCGGTTTTGTCGGCATGCCGCGCACGGTCGCCGGTCTGCAAAAGACTGCCTGAGAGGTCGGCCCGATCTGATCGAGTTATCCACAATGCGCCGGCGGCGCGGGGAGATACGTGATGGAACGTTCACCGTGGCACGCTGGCGAGCAACAACTGCAGGCCCATGTCGGCGTTGCCGAGCGCATGGAGGCCTTCGGCCGAAAAGTGATTCGTGACTGGATGCCGGATCAGCACCGCGCCTTTTATGAGCAGTTACCGTTCATGCTGTACGGCGCGGTCGATACCGACGGGCGTCCTTGGGCCAGTGTGCTCGAAGGCGCGCCGGGGTTTGCGCATTCGCCTGATCCCGAGCATCTGCATTTCGCCAGCCAACCCGCTGCCGATGATCCGGCGCAATTGCGCAATGGCGAGCCGATCGGGTTGCTCGGCATTGAATTGCATACTCGCCGCCGCAATCGCCTCAACGGTCATGTCGACAATCTGACCGTGCAGGGTTTCGAGGTGAGCGTGGATCAGGCTTTCGGCAACTGTCCGCAATACATTCAACTGCGCCAGTTCCAGCGCGTGCCGCTGAGCGATCCGCAGACGCGGCCAGCGCAGCACGACGACGGTCTTGATGACGCAGCCAGAGCCATGATCGAAGGCGCCGATACCTTCTTTGTCGCCAGTTACGTCGATGCGGACGGACAACGTGCGGTGGATGTTTCCCATCGTGGCGGGCAGACCGGGTTTGTCCGGGTTGAAGGTAATCGCCTGACCATCCCGGATTTTGCCGGCAACCTGCACTTCAACACGCTCGGCAATCTGCTGCTCAATCCCAAGGCTGGCCTGCTGTTCATCGACTTTTCCACAGGCGATGTGCTGCAACTGAGCGGGCGGACCGAAATCATCCTCGACGGGCCGCAGATCGAAGCGTTCCAAGGCGCCGAGCGCTTATGGACATTCGAGGTCGAGAGACTGGTGCGGCGCCCGGCGGCACTGGCCCTGCGCTGGCGCTTCGACGGCATGTCACCCACCAGCCTGCTGACAGGCAACTGGGCCCAGGCCGATGCACGCTTGCAGGCCAAAGCGCTGGGTGACCGCTGGCGGCCGCTGCGGGTGACCCGCATCGAAAGGGAGAGCCAGCACATCCGCTCGATTTATCTGCAACCGGACGATGGCGCAGGGATGCCGGTGTTTCAGGCTGGCCAGCATCTGCCGTTGCGCTTCACTCTGGATGGTGAAACGCATATTCGCACCTACAGCCTGTCGAGTGCGCCATCGGATGATTTCCTGCGCATCAGTGTGAAACGCGAGGGCCTGGTTTCAGGCCATTTGCACCAGCAGATCCGGGTCGGCGATGTTCTTGAGGCACGGGCGCCACAGGGGCACTTCACGGTGGCGCCGCTGGAACACCGACCGCTGGTGCTGCTGGCGGCGGGGGTTGGTATCACGCCGTTGCTGTCGATGCTGCGTGAGGTGGTGTACCAAGGTCTGCGCACCCGGCGGATTCGGCCGACGTGGTTGCTGCAGAGTTCGCGTAGCCTGGCCGATCAGCCGTTTCGCGAGGAAATCGATCGCGTGCTGGAAAGTGCTGGCGATGCGGTACGGGTGATTCGCCTGCTCAGTCAGCCGGAGGCCGACGTGCATGAAGGCGAAGATTTCGACCGCCATGGGCGCATTGATCGGGCACTGCTGCGTGATCTGCTGGAGGTCGAGGATTACGACCAGATCGATTTTGCTGTCTGTGGGCCCGGCGCTTTTACCCAAAGTGTCTACGACAGTCTGCGCGAGCTGGACATTCGCGACGCGCGGATCCATGCCGAGACCTTCGGCCCGTCGACGCTCAAGCGCCAGCCGGACCCGGATGCGGCGATCATCGAGCAACCACCGGCCGCCATCACGTCAGTGCCGGTGATGTTCGAGCGTTCTGCCAAAGAGGCGCGCTGGCAGCCGGACGGCGGCAGTCTGCTGGAGCTCGCAGAGAGCCGTGGCCTGCGCCCCGAGTTCAGTTGCCGTGGAGGTTCGTGCGGCACCTGCAAGACACGTCTTGTCAGTGGCGCGGTGAATTATCCACAGCCCCCGGCAGACCTGCCGGAAGCGGGGCAGGTGCTGATTTGTTGCGCGGTGCCGGCGCAGAGTGAGCAATTGCTGGTGCTGGATCTCTGACGGCTCATCTGAAATCACTACCCCCCCCCCTGTGGGAGCGGGCTTGCTCGCGAAGGCGTCAGGTCAGTCGACATCATTGTTTACTGAAAGACCGCTTTCGCGAGCAAGCCCGCTCCCACAGTGGAGGTGTTTCAGCAAAGGGTCAGGCGTAAGACAGGTCTTTCTCCTCCAGCAGCTCCTGATACAGCTCGGTCCACTTGCGGCCCATCTCGTCGGCGGTAAACAACTGCCGGTAACGCGCCTCGGCCTTTATGCCCATGGCTGCTGCGCGTTCGGGGTTTTCCCAGAGGCTGCGCATTGCCTCGCGAAACGCCTGGGGGTTGCTCGGTGGCACCACCAGCCCGGTTTCGTTGTGGATGTTGATGTAGCTGGTGCCGGTACCGATTTCGCTGGAGATCATTGGTTTGCCGTACATCGCGCCTTCGAGCAGCGAAATGCCGAACGCTTCGGAACGCAGGTGCGACGGGAACACGATGGCGTAGCTCAGTTGCAGCAGGGCGACCTTGTCTTCATCGCCCAGGCGCCCGAGAAAGTGGATGTTACGCAGCCCCAGCGCAGCAGCCTGGGCGTGCAACTCCAGTTCCAGCGGCCCGGCACCGACGATCACCACCGGATAGTCCACGTCCTTCAAGGCGTCGAGCAGGATGTGCAGACCTTTGTAATAACGCATGACCCCGACGAACAGGAAAAACTTATCCCCAAGCTGCTGGCGCCAGCGATTCATCCGTTCGCTGTCGGCCTGTGGATAACCGGCCTTGTTCAAACCGTATGGAATCACTCGGGTCTTGTTCTGAAACTGCTGCAGCACGTCGCTGGTGTGCAGGTAGTTCGGCGAGGCCGCGACAATCCGGTCGGCGCTGGCGAGGAAGCGGTTCATCAGCGGTCGGTAGAGTTTGAGCAGATGCTTCTGACGAATAATGTCCGAGTGGTAGGTCACCACGCTCGGTTTGTTCATGCCGCTGGCAAAGTGCACCAGGTCCATGAACGGCCACGGAAAGTGATAGTTGACCACATCGGCTTCGGCGGCCAGCTCGCGAAACTGTTTGAACACGCTCCAGGAAAACCCGGTGGAGGCGAACTGAATGTCGAGTCTGGCGCGATGCACTTCGTGTTGACCCAGTTGCACCACCGGCGGGGTC
This sequence comes from Pseudomonas fluorescens, assembly GCF_004683905.1. Classification (NCBI taxonomy): domain Bacteria; kingdom Pseudomonadati; phylum Pseudomonadota; class Gammaproteobacteria; order Pseudomonadales; family Pseudomonadaceae; genus Pseudomonas; species Pseudomonas fluorescens. The sequence continues at coordinate 6,114,465 of NZ_CP038438.1, read as the reverse complement.
GGGTCGGCGCTGAGTGTCAGCACCTGGCCGTCGATACCGTGATGCGCACCGCTTTCGCACAGCTGAAATATCACCTGCTCGATACCGCCGACCGAGTCAGGCAAGTAGGTTTTGAAAAAATGAAGAACTCGCATTCAACCTCCCATGGCCTGGCGGTAGGCACCGGCCGTGGCCTGTGCGCAGCGCTGCCAGGAAAAAAGCCGCGCCCGCTGCAATCCGGCTTCTCGGCATGCTTGCCAATGCACCTGATCGTCGAGCAGACGGATCAGCGCGTCGCGCAACCCGTCTGCATTGTCAGGTTCAATATAGTTGCCCGCGTCGCCCGCGACTTCCGGCATGGCCGAAGCGCGGGTGAGTACCACCGGCGTGCCGCTGGCCATCGCCTCCAACACCGGCAGGCCAAAGCCTTCGTATAACGAAGGAAAAATCAGCGCCCGGGCACCGGCCAACAGCTGGGCCAGGTGTTCATCGGGCAAGTAGCCGAGCAGGCACACATGCCCGCTTGCCAATGCCTGACGCAGTTCGGCGCTGAACTGTTCGCGCTGCCAGCCAGCCATGCCGACGATCAGCAGCGGAAAGCGTTGGCGCACGGCCTCCGGCAGCAAGGCATGGGCGCGCAGGGCCAGCCGCAGATTCTTGCGTGGCTCCAGCGTCCCGACACAGAGGAAATACTCCCGGGCCGTAACGGCATGGGCCTTGAGTACCGGGTCGATGGTGTGTGCGTCACGCGGATGAAAGCGCTCGGCCACGCCCAAGGGAGCGACCACGAAACGTTCAGCGGGCAGGCCGAAATAGCTTTGAGCTTCGTCGGCGATCGCTTGTGAATCGGTGAGGATCACTTGTGCCTGCCGCACGCCGGCAGCCAGTCGGCGCTCGATCTCTTGCAAACGTGCCGGCGGCTGAGTTTCGGGGTAATGCAGGTGCGTCAGGTCGTGCAGGGTGATCACGGTCGGGCCGTCGAAGGCCAGTGGCCACAGACTCGGTTCGTGATACAGATCGATGCCATGCGCGCGCGCCTGATCGAAACGCTTTTGTTCCAGCCAGCGCCGCGCCTGATAAGCCCCGGGGATCTGCCGCAGCAGTGGCGTCAGGCGCGAATAACCGGGCATCGCCGCCTCCGGCAAGGCCGAACTCCAGCCCCAGCCGTGGAACAACTCAATTTCGATATCGGTATCGCTGCGCAACGCATTCACCAACTCGGCGACGTAATGGCCGATGCCGGTGCGCGGTGCCTGCAGGATCCGGGCATTAAGGGCAATGCGCATGCGGCCTCGCTGGCGCCAATGGCGCTTGCACTGCATTGCGTACGGTGCGCTCGGCCAGTTGTGCACTCGCCTCGTGCCAGTCGATCCAGCGCCAGTCCGCCACATCGCGAGCAGCGGGGAATTGGCCACTCTGCAGGAACCGCATGATCAAGTCAGCGAGGCTTTGCGGATCCTGCAAATCGAAATAGGCCATGAATTCGCCGCCGATTTCGCGGAACACCGCAATGTCGCTGCCCATCGCCGGCAAGCCACGCTGCATGGCTTCCACCAGCGGCAGGCCAAAGCCTTCGACAAACGAAGGGAATACCAGCGCACTGGCGTGGGCGTAGGCATGTTCGAGGCTGGTGTCGCTCAAGTCGTTGAACATGAACAGGCGGCGATTCAGTTCGGGATGACTGCGCACCCGGGCGAGCAGGGCGTCGCACTTCCAGCCGATGCGCCCGGCGATGCACAGACGCGCCGGGGAGCCGGCGGTCCAGGCCCGTTCGAAGGCATCGAGCAGGTATGCGTGGTTCTTGCGCGGCTCAATGGTACTGACCATCAGGAACATCGGCTCCGGTGTATTGAACAGCTGTTGCAGGCGCGGTTCGACGGTTTCCCCGGCGCTGTGCAGATCCAGTTCGGAACCGAGGTGAAAATAATCGAACCAGCGTTTTTCGGCCTGTACCGTGCCGATCCGTTGCTGCAGTTCGGCGCGCACCTGATCGCGTACCGTGGCGGAAATGGCCAGGTAGCCGTCGGCCGTGCGGGTGATCCAGTCGAACCATTCACTGAAGACCTGCACCAGCCGCGTGTCGTAGAACTGCGGGTGGGTCAGCGGTATCAAGTCGTAGATGACCGCGACAATACCGACACCCTCGCGCTTGAGCTGTTCGGCGTGGGAGAAAAAGTCCGAGTGCCAGGACGAGTCCAGCAGCACCAGTTGGTCTCCGGGCTGATGCTGCAAGGGGGCACAGCGTTTTGGCAGTTGCTGGCGGTTGATCCGCTCGATCAGCCGCAGGGGTACGCCAAATGCCGCGAAAGCGCTCAGCCGATAGCCGACGTACAACAGGCGTCGTGGGGTTTTTGCCTGCAGGCGGCTGTCGAGGCGCTGATGCCATTGCCAGAAACGGTGCGCAAGGCGTTCCAGTCGTTCGCCGAATGTCGCAATGGCGTTGAACAGCGGCGCGTCCAGCGGGGCCAGGCGCGTGACCCGATAGAGCCGGCCCCTCAGCGAAATGACCGGCAGGCACTCGACATCACCCACCCGCTCCGGCAATTGCTTGATGACGTTGCGCACCACGCGTTGAATACCGGAGTTGATCTTCGGGTGTTTGAAGACGTGGGTGCACTCGACCAACAGGCGGGTCATGGCGCACGCTCGGTCAGCGCTGCCTCGGTGTGAGGGGTGATCGTCGTCTTGGCATTGAGCCAGGAACAGCCGACGAAATCTTCCTGGCGGTTGTTGATCACGTGAAACACCAGACCGTAATCGCGCCATTCGAAGTTGCGGTCCAGATGCGAGTCCAGGCGCGACAGGCTCAACGATACCGAATAGTTGCCCTTGCCCAGCCCCATGACGAAGGCGAAGCGGTAAGTGAAGCGTTCGCCGGCGCGCAGATCGGTCAGGGCCTTGTTCAGGCGATGGGTGTTGATGCCATACATCATCTGGCCCAGACGATCCTTGAGGATGAAGCCGAGCACCAGTCGTTCAATGTCGCGCCGAACCTCCACCTGAACTTCCAGTACCACTGGCTGGCCGACCTCGGCAGCGTCGATTGCGCGATCGTGTTCGTCCAGCAGGCGCACACTCAGAATGCCGGCCTCGCCGGTGCCGGACATGGTTTGTACTTCGCCGCCGGCGAGCATTTCCTGACGCACGATCTGCCCTTCGCGTTCGGCCATCAGGGCGTTGTAATAGTCGAGCACCACTTCCGGCTTGTCGTACATGGCCATGTGGCCGTCCTTGAGCAGGATCGCCGAATCGCAGATCGACTGGATGGCCGAGCGGTCGTGGGAGACGATCAGCAGGGTCGTGCCGGCCTTGCGGAAGCTGCGAATGCGTTCGAAGCTCTTGTGCTGAAAGTAGGCGTCGCCCACCGACAGGGCCTCGTCGACGATCAGAATGTCCGGACGCCGCGCGGTGGCGACGCTGAAGGCCAGGCGCATCTGCATGCCGCTGGAGTAGGTGCGCACGGGGTGGTCGATGGCTTCGCCGATTTCTGCGAAGTGTTCGATGTCAGGCATCAGCGCTTCGATTTCGCCAACCTGCAGGCCCAGCAACTGCCCGGCCATGATCGCGTTCTGGCGCCCGGTAAAGTCCGGGTGAAAACCCATGCCCAGCTCCAGCAATGCCGCTACGCGCCCTTCAATCTCGATTTTGCCGCAGGTGGGTTGAGTGGTACCGGTGATCATCTTCAGCAAAGTGCTTTTGCCCGCACCGTTGGCGCCGACGATACCCACGGCCTCGCCGGGGGCAATCTCGAAAGCGACATCCTGCAGCACCCAATGCTCGCGGTGGCGCACCGGGGAAAACGGGATCAGCCATTCCGCCAGACGGCTCCAGCGTGTCGGATACTGTTTATAAGCCTTGCCCAGGCCCGTTACGCGTATAAGTCCCATCAGAGTTCATCCACCATTTCACCGACGCGCTGGCGGAACAACCGCAGGGCGATCAGACACATCACCACCGCGACGATGAACACCGGTAAAAGCGAGTTCCAGACCGGCCATTGCCCATACAGGAACAGGTTCTGATAGCTGCCGATCAGGCTGGTCATCGGGTTGAGTTGCAGCAGCCGCTGGACCCACTCCGGGAGGATGGTGATCGGATACACGATCGGTGTCAGCCAGAACCAGAACTGCAGGCAGATGGCGAAGAGCTGGCCGACATCGCGAAAGAATACATTCAACACGCCGAGGATCATGCCCAGACCAGCGCAGAACAGCATCTGCAGCGCAATCAGGGGAATCAGCGCCAGGAGCGCCATACCGGGCCAACGCCCGCTGATCAATAGAAATCCAAGGAACAGGCCGATGATGATGGCGAAATTGATCGCCGCATTGCACAGCACGATCACCGGCAGGCAGATGCGGGGGAAGCTGATTTTCTTCAGCAGGTTGGCGTTATCCAGAAACATGGTCTGGCTGCGCAGGGTGATTTCCGAAAACATTCCCCAGGCGAGCAGCCCGGCGCAGAGATAGACACTGTAGGCCATGCTGTCATCCACGCCCGGCAGGCGGGCGCGCATGATGTGAGAAAAGATCACGGTGTAGACGATGATCATCGACAGTGGATTGAACACGGGCCACAAGGCGCCGAGCAGCGAATTGCGATAACGCGCTTGAAACTCTCGCTGTACGCTGCCGAGGATGAATCCTCGATAGCTGTAAAGCGAACGGTACAGGGAAAGCAGCATCAAACCGTCCTGCCGTATTGGTCTTCGAAGCGCACGATATCGTCTTCACCCAGGTATTCGCCGCTTTGCACTTCGATGATCACCAGGTCGATCACGCCGGGGTTTTCCAGGCGATGGCGATGGCCGGCGGCAATGAACGTCGATTCGTTCTTGGCCACCAGATGCGTGCCGCTGCCGTTGTTGGTGACCTTGGCCATGCCTTCGACCACCACCCAGTGTTCGTTGCGGTGATGATGCATTTGCAGCGACAGCTTGCCGCCGGGCTTGACCACGATGCGCTTGATCTTGAAGCGCGGGCCTTCTTCGAGCACGGTGTAGGTGCCCCACGGACGGCTGACCGTGCGATGCAGGCGGTAGGCTTCGTGGGATTTTTCCTTGAGCTGCTTGGCGACGCGCCGCACATCCTGGGCGCGATCGGCGTGGGCCACCAGCACGGCGTCGGCGGTGTCGACGATGATCAGGTTATCCACACCCACGGCAGCCACCAGCCGGCCTTCGCTCTGCACGAAGTTGTTGTGACTGTCGATGAACACCGCTTCGCCGCTGGCGCGATTGTTGTCGGCATCGGCCGGTACCAGCGCTGCCACGGCCCCCCACGAACCGATGTCGCTCCAGTCGAAACCGGCGGGCACCACCACGACTTTCTCCGAACGCTCCATCAAGGCGTAATCGATGGAGATGTCGGTGATTTCAGCAAACAGTGTCGGCGACAGTTCCTGTTGCAGACAGCCGACGGTTTCCACCGGGGCGCTGGCCTGCATGCAGGCGCGGGTCTGTTCCAGCAACTCTGGCGCGTGCAATTGCAGTTCGTTGATCAGGGTCGCGGTGGTGAAGCAGAACATGCCCGAGTTCCACAGGAAGTTGCCGCTTTCCAGGTAATGGGTGGCGGTTTGCAGGTCGGGCTTTTCCACGAAACGCTGCACTTTCGCTGCGCCTTTGGCGTCCAGCGGTGCGCCGGTTTCGATGTAGCCGAAGCCGGTTTCCGGGGCGGTCGGCAGCACACCGAAGGTCACCAGATAACCGTCCTTCGCCAGGTTGACCGCGTGTTCGACGGCACTCTTGAGTGCGTCCTGGTTGACGATCAAATGGTCGGCGGGCATCACCACCATGATTGCGTTGTCGCCGTGCAGCGCCTGCAGCGACAGGGCGGCGGCGGCAATTGCCGGGGCGGTGTTGCGCCCGGTCGGCTCCAGCAGGAAGTGCCCGCGATGGCGCGACACGTGGGCGGCGCAATAGTGATCCTTGCTCTGGAAGTAGTACTCGCGGTTGGTCACCGTGACGATGTCGCCCCAGCCGTCGAGCAATGCTGCCGCCCGCTGGTATGTCTTGCCGAGCAGCGACTGCCCGTCGGGCAGGGTCATGAACGGTTTGGGATGGCCCTCGCGGGACACCGGCCACAGACGCGTACCGGCACCGCCGGACAGAATCACGGGAATGAGCATGACCTACTCCTTGGCGACGCGTTTCATATCCGCATCCATCATCATGCGGATCAGGGTGTCGAGGTCGGTTTTCGGTTTCCAGCCCAGCACACGCTGCGCCTTGGCCGGGTTGCCGAGCAGCACTTCGACTTCGGCCGGGCGGAAGAACGCCGGGTCGATCTTCACGTAGTCGCGGTAGTTGAGGCCAACGTGATCGAAGGCGATGCGGCACATCTCGCGCACGGTGGTGGTGACACCGGTGGCGACCACGAAATCGTCAGGCTTGTCCTGTTGCAGCATCAGCCACATGGCTTCGACGTAGTCGCCGGCAAAGCCCCAGTCGCGCTTGGCGTCGATGTTGCCCAGGGCCAGTTCCTGCTGCTTGCCCTGTTTGATGCGGGCGGCGGCGTCGGTGACCTTGCGGGTAACGAATTCGATGCCGCGCAGCGGCGATTCATGGTTGAACAGGATGCCGCTGCTGGCGTGCAGGTCGAAGCTTTCACGGTAGTTGACGGTGATCCAGTGACCGTAGAGTTTGGCCACGCCGTAGGGGCTGCGCGGGTAGAACGGGGTGTTCTCGTCCTGTTGCTCGGCCTGGATCAGACCGAACATTTCGCTGGTGGAGGCCTGATAGAAACGCGTGTGCGGGCTGAACTGGCGGATCGCTTCGAGCAAGTGGGTGACGCCCAGGCCATCGACGATGCCGGTGGTCACCGGCTGATTCCAGGAAGCGGCAACGAAGCTTTGTGCAGCGAGGTTGTAGACCTCGTCAGGCGCCGACTGAATGACTGCACGTTGTACCGAGCAGGCATCGGCCATGTCACCGTCCAGGTAGACGATGTCACCTTCGACGCCCATCTCGCGCAAGCGCCAGCGCGAATCGCTGCTACGGCGTGCTACCAGGCCGTGAACCTTGTAACCCTTGTCGAGCAGCAACCTGGCCAGATATGCGCCGTCCTGGCCGGTGATCCCCGTGATCAGTGCACTTTTCATTGTTGTTTTACTCGCTGCTCCCAGTCGGACAGGATCGCCCGCAGGGATTGTTGTGTGGTGATTGCCGGTGCCCAGCCCGTGGTCTGGACCAGCTTTGCGTGACTGCCGCAAACGCGACGCTGATCGGCGCGCCGCATGCGTGCCGGATCCTGCACCAGTTGCACTTCGACCTGCGCCAGATCGCCCAACTGCTCGATCAGACTGCGGATGCTTTGTTCGCGGCCCGAGCAGATGTTGTAGACCTGCCCGGGTGTGCCTTTTTCCAGAAGGGCGAAATAAGCCGCGATCACATCGCCGACATCGAGGAAGTCGCGCGTGACGTCAATGTCGCCGACTTCCAGTCGTGCTGCCTGCAAGCCTTGCTTGATGCGGTTGATCTGGCGTGCGGCGCTGGCGATGACGAAGCTGTCTTTCTGTCCGGCGCCGATATGGTTGAACGGCCGCGCCACCAGCACCGGCCAGCCCTCACTCAGGCCCCATTGCAGGCTGAGAAACTCGGCCGAGAGCTTGCTCACCGCATAGGGGTTGCGCGGGCAGGGCGGTTGCAGTTCGGTGATGGGCAGGGCGCTCTCGTCGACTTGCCCATAGACGTCGCCGGAGCTGACATACAGGAAGGTCCCCCGAAATCCGCGGGCCTTGAGGGCCTGCAACAGATTGAGGGTACCCAGCAAATTGATCTCGAGCGTACGGGCCGGGTCACGGAAGGCTTCGGGAACGAAGGTCTGACCAGCGAGGTGAATCACCGCGTCGGGCAATTGTGGCCACAGGTCGACGAGGCTCGCCGCTGACGTGAGATCGTAGGGTGCGGTGGCAGGCAGCAGTTCCCACGTCGAGTCAGGCTGGGCCAGACGCGACTGGATATGTTGTCCCACGAACCCACTGAGGCCCGTGACGAACAGACGCTTTTTCAAACAGCGACCCCTTGGTCTTTAACATTCGCCACCTTCCCACAGGCTTTGAGGGGAAGTCTGTCAGGCCGCATGAAAAAGGCCGACAGGATGACAGGCGAAGTCGTTGTTGTAGTTGTTTGTTACCAATCTGTGCCAAATGCTTGGCAATTTCAACAGTGCAAACCGTGACTGGTCAGTTCTCGTCAGAGTAGACGGATTTATTCTCGCCGGGCGGTTCACGAATCCGCGACGGATGTGTTTAGAATGCCCCTCGTCGCGTTCAACAGGGGTTGTTCAGCCCCAGTCAGACCGACCACTAAAAACAAGAACAAAGACGGGCTGGAAGATGCAGGACGAGTGTCGGCATGCCGACCACGATTCAGCGCTTCGCCGTCATGGATTGAAGCAGCCGGGATGGCGGCTTCATCGTGGGATGCCATGAACTTCATTCTTTACTCGGACGTCAACGACCGTTCCATCAGCCAGAGTCTCGGGCGTCCCGAATACAGTTACTACTTCGTGCTCAAGGCTTATCGCCCAGTGCTGGAAAGCCTTGGGCGGGTGCATGTGGTGTCCGCCATCACCGAGGTTGATCCGCTCTTTCGCCAATTGCGCGAGGCGGGCGAAGACAGCCTGTTTCTCTCTTTCACCCCGCCGCAAAATACGCCGACCGATCTCGAGTGTCCGACCCTGTGTGTGGTGGCCTGGGAGTTCGATTCGATCCCGGACGAGATCTGGGACAACGATCCGCGCCACGACTGGACGCAGATGCTGGCCCGACAAGGGCGGGTGATTACTCTGTCCAGCCATACTGCCCGGGCGATTCGCCGGGCGCTGGGCGAGGACTTTCCGGTACTGGTGTTGCCGACACCGTTGTGGGAGAACTTTGCGGCGATTCGTCAGCAGCAAGTTCCGGCGCCGGTCAATCCAGGCACGCCGCTGGCGATCAAGGGCTGCATTTTCGACAGCCGTACGCTGGCGCTCTCAGCCGATGACCTGCTGCCCAAACCACTGACCGCCGAGCAACTGGCCGCGATCGAGGCACAGCGACCTCCTCCGCTGACCTTCAAACGGCGCCTGGTCATCGCCCGGCACTACCTGCGCCAGTGGCGCCTGGATGCAGGCCGCGAACAGCAACAGCCGCGGGTGAAGTTTCTGCATCACTGGTATTGGGAGGGACTGCGTGATCTTTTCTCACGCAGGGCGCATGCCTGGCTGGAGCGACAGCTGCCGAGTATCGCCGGTCCACAGGCGGTGGCAGTGGTCGAACCGCCGCCGCTGGATCTGCCGGACACCACGTCGGTGGTCGACACCACGGTCGACGGTGTGGTCTACGTCACCGTGTTCAACCCCAAAGATGGCCGCAAGAACTGGCATCAACTGATCACCGCGTTTTGCTGGGCGTTTCGGGAAACGGCCGATGCGACGCTGGTATTGAAAATCACCCAGAACGACCTGGCGTCTTACTACAGCGAATTAATGACCCTGTTGGCGCAGCTCTCACCCTTTGCCTGCAGGGTGGTGGTGTTGCACGGTTATCTGGATGACGCCCAGTACACCCGGCTTTACGCCGCTGCCAGTTACTACGTCAACGCCTCGCGCTGTGAGGGCCTGTGTCTGCCGTTGATGGAGTTCATGTCCAGTGGCAAACCGGTAATCGCCCCGGACCACACGGCCATGGAAGACTACATCGACGACAGCGTCGCCTTCGTGATCAAGTCCAGCGAAGAACCCGCCATCTGGCCGCAGGACTCGCGGCTGATTTACCGCACCCTGCGCCACCGCCCGGATTGGGCTTCGCTGAAACAAGCCTACGAGGACAGCTACCGCATGGCCAAAGACCAGCCGGAGCGGTACCGGCAGATGTCGGCGGCAGCGGTCGAGCGCATGCATGACTACTGCGCTTTTGCCCCCGTGCAAACGCGCATGGCGGAATTTTTCGGGCTTGCACCGCATCCCGCCAATGCTGCGTCAGTGACGGAAAACGCCTCATGCTGATCATCATTCATTCGGAAACCAACCAGCACACCATTGCACAGAATCTGGGGCGCTCGGAGTACAGCTATTACTTCGTGCTCAAGGAATATCGCCCGGTACTCGAGCGTCTCGGACGCGTGGTGGAAGTGGCCGATCCGCTGACCGAAGTCGACGCGCTTTACGAGGAATGCCGCGCCAGTGGCGAGCCGTGCGTCTTCCTGTCGTTCTCGCCGCCCCATCGCACGCCGGTACACCTGATGTGTCCGACTTTGCCGGTGTTTGCGTGGGAGTTCAGCACCATCCCCAATGAGCCGTTTGCCGGTGAGCCGCGCAACGACTGGCGCACGGTGCTGCAGGCTTGCGGAGCGGCGATCACCCATTCCAGCTACACCGTTAACGCGGTGCGCGAGGCAATGGACAGCGATTACCCGATCGTCGCGGTGCCTGCGCCGGTATGGGATCGCTTTGCCGCCCGCGGTGCGCCGTTGCAGGGCCAGCCACCGAATGGACCGGTACGGTTGAAGATCAAGGGATTGGTGGCCGACAGTCGCAAACTCGACTTGAACGCATTCGCCCCCCGGCCTTTGCGCACGGGCAAGGGACTCGATTTTCATGCGCCGGTCAGGGAGCAGGAGTTGCTGCTCGACGGCGTGGTCTACACCTCAGTGTTCAATCCCGGCGATGGGCGCAAGAACTGGGAGGACATGCTCAGTGCATTCTGCGTGACGTTCCGCGAGGTCGAGGACGCAACGCTCGTGCTGAAACTGACGCACCACGATGCCGAAGAAGCGCTGAGCGACATCCTCCACCACCTGTACAAGAATCAGTCCTACCGCTGCCGGATCGTGCTGATCTACGGCTACCTCGCGGACGCCGATTATGAGCGTCTGGTGCAGGCGACCCGCTATGTGGTCAACACGTCCTATGGCGAGGGCCAGTGCCTGCCGTTGATGGAATTCATGTCCTGCGGCAAACCGGCGGTGGCGCCGCGTACGACGGCAATGATCGATTACCTGAGTGCCGACAACGCCTTTCTGATCGACTCCACCGACGAGCTCACGGCCTGGCCGCATGACCCGCGCAAGGCCTTCCGCACCCTGCGTTATGTGACTAACTGGACGTCGTTGTGCACGGCCTATCGCGTCAGCTATGTGGTCGCCAAAGACGATCCGCAACGTTATGCACAGATGGCCGCTCAGGCGGTGAGCAGCCTGCAGGATTTCTGCAGTCAGGCAGTGGCCGAGCAACGGCTGCAGGTGTTTCTGGGGGAGTTGTTCGAACGCCGGTTCGCCTCAGACCCCGAGATGCGCGGGGCATGAACAGCAAACGGATCATGGACATCGAGGTACTGCGCGCGATCGCGGTGCTCGGTGTGCTGTTTCATCACCTGCAGGGCAGCCTGTTCACCGACACCGTGCCGCTGCTGCAAACAGTCCACCATTGGGCGCAGTCCTGGTGGGGCGTTGACCTGTTTTTTGCGATCTCCGGATTTGTCATCGCCCGCAGCCTGATCCCCGCTCTGCAAGGCTGCACGAGCCGTCGGCAGTGCTGGGAGCAGACACGCAATTTCTGGCTGCGCCGGGCCTTTCGTTTATTGCCCTCGGCCTGGCTGTGGCTGGCGCTGATGTTGCTGGCCTGTGTCTTGCTCAATCGCTCAGGTGCGTTCGGCACGCTGCACGCCAACCTGCAGGCAACGCTGGCCGGGGTGTTGCAGTACGCCAATTTCCGTTTTGCCGACAGTTTCTTTCAGTACGAATACGGCAGCAGTTTCGTCTACTGGAGCCTGGCACTGGAGGAGCAGTTCTACTTGCTGTTCCCGCTGCTGATTGTCGTGTGTCGCCGACATCTGGTCTGGGTATTGCTGGCGCTGGTCGCAGTACAACTGTTCACGTTGCGCACCCCCTTGCTGATGGTGGTGCGCACCGATGCCCTGGCCCTCGGCGTATTACTGGCGATGTGGAGCGCGCAGCCGGGGTATTCCCGTTGGGAACCGAGGTTCCTGCGGCGGCCGTGGGCCGGCGTGTCGGTACTGATTGTGCTGGCGTTGCTGCTGAGTTACATGGCCACCGACCGCTTCACGTTCGCCTCTTACCGCATCGGCTCGATCGCCATGCTCAGCGCGCTGCTGGTGTGGATTGCCTCGTACAACCGCGATTACCTGCTGCCGCGCGGAAGGTTGCAACGGCTGATGGCGTGGATCGGCAGCCGTTCCTACGGCATCTACCTGATCCATATTCCGGCCTATCTGCTGATCCGTGAATTGATCTTCCGCTTGCAGGGCGCGGGCCTGCCCAGTCCGGCCGGGCACCCGATTCTCACGGTGCTGATCGCCGGCGGGCTGATTGCGCTGCTCAGCGAATTGAATTACCGATTCATCGAAATGCCGATGCGCAATCGCGGCGCCGCGCTGGTGCGCCGCCTCGGTACGTCGCGAACCGCCGTCCCATCCTCTGGAGCTACCTCATGCTGAGCCTTTTGAAGAAACTCACGGCAACGTCTCCCGCACCGGTTGCTGTGCCATCTGCCGCCGACAAGGTTGATCCGTACATGCTCGGCCTGTACGACGCAAAGCTCAGTGGCTGGTTCAATCAAGAGACCGACGAGCTGTTCACAGGCTTTCGGGTGAGCGCCGATGACACGTTGCTCGATGTCGGCTGTGGCGACGGCGGTAATGTGCATTTCTGCGGCATGCGCGGGGCGAAGATCATCATTGCCGACATCGACGCGGCCAAAGTCGAGGCCACCCGCCAGCGTCTGAGCGATACCCCGGCACGCAGCGTCGAATGCCACGTGACCGACTGCAACCCGCTGCCGATTGCCGATGCCACCGCCACCCGCGTGGTCTCCACCGAAGTCATCGAGCATGTCGACGATCCGGCGCAATTTCTCGCCGAACTGGTACGGGTCGGCAAGCCGGGAGCGCTGTACCTGCTGAGCGTGCCGCATCCCAGCTCGGAAGATTTGCAGAAAGACATTGCCTCGCCGGATTATTTCCAGAAACCCAACCACATTCGCATCATCAGTGAAGAGCAGTTCAAGGCGATGGTCAGTGACGCCGGGCTGGAGATCATCAGCCACAGTCAGTACGGCTTTTACTGGTCGATGTGGATGCTGTTGTTCTGGGAAGCCAAGGTCGAATTCAGTAACCCCGATCACCCGTTGCTCGAGCATTGGGCCAATACCTGGCAAGCGGTGCTCGATTCGCCCCGTGGTGCACAGATCAAGCAGGCGCTGGACGCGGTGGTGGCGAAGAGTCAGGTGATCATTGCCCGCAAGCCTTGAGTGCTTTTGTGTAACCTTGCAGCCTGATGTCTCAGGGATCTGCAAGGTATGCGCGTTATCGTCGGGTTGTCGGCCATGCTGGCGGTGTTGTTGCTCTGTGCTTGTGAACGACAGGACGCAGCGCCACTCGATCAGCAACTCTACGTCTGGCAACGGCAATGGACGTCCGCCCATGAGCTCGCGCTGAAAGACAGCCGTAGCGACTTTTCGACCTTGCGCGTGCTGGCCTTGCAGGCATTCCCCAGTGACGGCTGGCATCGGGCGCGGATCGATGCGCCGTTGCTCAAGCACGATGGCCGGCCTCTGATCGCGGTGATTCGTCTCGACGGTCAGCTCAAAAGTCTGGATCAGTCGCAGGTCACGGCGCAGATTCTTCAGGTTGTCGCCGACTGGCAGGCGCAGGGGCTGACCCTGAGTGGCGTCGAGATCGATCATGACGCGGGTAATGCGCGTCTGCCGGAATACACCGAGTTCCTGACACATCTGCATTCCGTGTTGCCCGCATCGTTGCCGCTGAGCATCACCGCGCTGCCGGCGTGGCTCGGCAGTTCACAGCTGCCGGCGTTGTTGGCCACAGTCGACAGCAGCGTGCTGCAGGTGCACGCCGTCAGCGATCCGCGACGCGGCTTGTTCGACCCCGAGCAGGCTCGGCGCTGGGCCAGCGCCTGGGGCAAAATCAGCAGCAAACCGTTCTATCTGGCGTTGCCGGCCTATGGCGTGGCGCTGCTGCCGGATGCCGACGGTGCCCCGGTGGTGGAAAGCGAAGTACCGATCGAACGTGAAGGGCAACGCCGGGAACTGCTCGCCGATCCGTTGCAACTGAGCCGACTTGCAAAAGCGCTGCGCGAGGACCCGCCGGAACATCTGGCCGGGCTGATCTGGTTTCGCCTGCCGCTGGCCAATGATCGTCGGGCCTGGAGCCTGACCACGTTGCGCTCCGTGGCCCGCGGCGATGCGTTGAGCAGCCAACTCGGTCTGGCGTTCAGCGACCACGATGGCCTGCAGGACATCGCCCTGCGCAATGTCGGAAACCTCGACAGTGCCTGGCCCGCACGGATCATCGTCAAGGCCAGCGCTTGCGAAGGCGCCGATGCGCTCGCCGGTTACTCGTTGCAACAGAGCGCGGATCTGCTTACCTTCACCCGCCTGCGCGACGGTCGTTTGCCGGCGGGTGGACAACGCGCCATCGGTTGGGCGCGCTGTGCATTTATTGATCAAGGAGGTTCGCATGTTGACCCGTAACTGGCCCCGCCATCTGCTCTGCCTGAGCCTCAGCCTGCCGCTGGGTTCGGCGCTGGCCTGCGGCCCGGACTTCCCGATGCGCCTGCTCGACAATCGCGGGCAAACCCTGGCCGATTTGCCGGAGGGCAACTTCAACTTCGAGATCAGCCGCCTCGGCAAGACCATTGCCGGGCTGAAGAACGTCACCGCTGCGACGCACAATCCCGACGACATATACGGCGACGCAAGCGAGCCTGCGGCGCTGCGCGAAAAAGCCGAGCAGGTCGGTCTGAGCGCCGAACAACAGGCGCTGGTCAAGCAACTGCGTGGCCTGAGCGATGCGCGTCAGGTCGAGGCGCAGGGCGCCAGTCTGCCGGCGGAAATCCGTTTGTACGTGGCCGGCGCGGTGGCGTTTGCCACTGGCGATCATCCGCTGGCGATCGAATACTTCAACAAAGTGCTGGCACTGCCGGCCGATCAGCGCCCCCTGCGCAGCACTTGGGCGGCGTATTCCCTGGGCCGTGCCTGGTTTGCCACGAGTGCCGAGGCGGGCGATGTCATCGAAGTGCTGGAGGACGCACGTGGGGCCTTCCGTCAGGCCCGACAACTGAGCATTGATGGCTTCAGCGATCCGCTGGAACTCGGTGTCGCCAGTCTCGGTGAGGAGGCGCGGGTGCTGCGCAACGCTGGTGACTGGAACGGCGCCATCGAACTGTACGAAGCGCAGAACCTGCACGGCTCGGCCGTGGGTTACACCTCGCTGAAACAACTGATGAATGAGCTGGCCGAACTGCCCGAACTGCAACTGGCCAAGTTGCTGGAGCGCAAAGCCGTGCAGCAACTGGTTACCGCTTCGTTGATCAGCCGCATGGGTTGGTCATTCGACGAACAACCGCCGAACGAGAAGAAACTGATCAAGCTGCTGCAGGACAGCACCCGTGGCAGCCTGGAAAACGCCGATCGACTGGCGGCGATGAATTATCAACAGGGTGATTACGCCAGCGCCAAAGCCTTCCTTGAAAACGCCGGTGACGGCGGATTGGCGTGGTGGTTGCGGGCCAAGCTGGCGGTGCGTGACGGTGATAAAAATGCCGCGGCTGCCGCCTATGCCAAAGCCGCGCAGGCGTTCCCGCAGAGCGAAGATTGGGGCTACCGGCGCACCCCTGACTGGGACTTCGAAACCGTCCAGCCGAAATGCCGGGTCGAGGGCGAAAGTGCGATTCTCGCGCTGCAACGTGGCGAATACCTGCAAGCGTTCGTGCAGTTGTATCGCAGCAACAGCATCTACTGGTTCGACGCGGCGACGGTGGCCGAGCGCGTGCTGACGGTCGATGAGCTCAAGCGCTATGTCGATGACAACGTACCGGCGCCGCCGGCATTGACCCAGCAGCAGCGCGACAACTACGTGCCGCTGCCGGTCGCCGCCAGCCTGCGCAATCTGCTGGGACGGCGCTTGCTGCGTGAAGGGCATTACGAGGAAGCGGTCGGCTATTTCGACAATCCCGATCTGCAGCACAAGGCCCGTCTGTACGGCGAGCAACGGATGAAGGCTGACGCTGCGTGGTGGCCGACCAAACGCGCCAGCGCCTTGTACAACGCGGCGTGGACCGCGCGTGAATGGGGCATGGACATTCTCGGTTACGAGATGGCGCCGGACTACGCCACGTTTGGCGGCAACTACAGCCTGGAAAACACCGAGCTGAAAGTCGGGCCGCTGGTGGCCGAGGCTGAAGTCCAGCGCCAGAAGGCCAGTGAAGCGCAGCCGGATGAGCGTTATCACTACCGTTTTGTCGCCACCGCGCTGGCCAGCCGGGCCGCCGATAATTTGCCGCACACCAGTCAGGCGTTTGCGGCGGTGTTGTGTAACGCTGCGGGTTTCAACAGCAGCCTGGAAGAGCAGAGCGCGCTGTATCGACGCTACGTCAATGAAGGCCCGTACGTGCCGTGGGCGGTGGACTTCGGTAATCAGTGCCCCTATCCGGATTTCGAAAACGCCGACAAGCGTTACGTCACCCAGGTGACCGATGCCGCGCGCATGGCTCTGCGGCCTTACAAATGGCCGGTACAGATCGGCGCGATCGTACTGGCGGTCGGCGTTGCATTGGCGCTGATCAGCCGGCGCCAACGCAAGTCCCGCAAACCCTAGGCCTGCTGGATAAACGTCAGGCGCACGGCGAAGCCGATCAATAGGCTGCCGAACAGCCATTGCTGAACGCGTTGGGCGGTTGGACTGTGTTGCAGCCAACGGCCCAGCGCCGCGCCGGTCAGGGCATAGGCACTGTCGAACAGCAGCCCGATGCCCACCAGCAACCCGCCGAGGGTGGCAAACTGGGTCAGCACCGCTGCGCCGTCATTGACGATGAATTGCGGCAACAGCACCGAGCAGAACAGCAAGGCCTTGGGGTTGAGCAGATTGGTCAGCAGGCCACGGCGAATCGCCTCGCGCCATTGTCCTTGGGTGTCAGTTACGGCAGCCGTATTCAGGTTCGGCAGCAAGCTGCTGCGCAAGCATTGAATGCCGATCCACAGCAAGTACGCCGCACCAGCCAGGCGCACCAGATCAAACGTCCACGGCGCCGCCTTGAACAGCGCCGCCAGACCCAATGCCGCCAATGCCACGTGACAGCCCCGGGCGATCGCCAGGCCAACGGCGGTTGCCAGCGCCGCACCGCGACCCTGGCGGGCACCGGTTTGCAGCAACAGAATCATGTCCGGGCCGGGCAACAGGAAGACCACCGCCAATGCCAGAAAAAACAGCCAGAAACTCGTCATGTCGCAGCCCTTTCGTTATCGATTCGGTGAGCAAAGTCTATGGCGCAAGGGCGGGGCAGGTGCTTGCTAAGTCAGCTTCAAAAACCCGTGCGATTGGCATAACCTGCTTTCTTTTTGTGCCTTGACCAGCAGGATCTGCCAAAACATGAAACTCGACGCTTTTGATCGCAAGATTCTCGCTGCCTTGCAGCGCAACGGACGGCTGAGCAATGTCGAGCTGGCGGACGAGATCGGCCTGTCGGCGTCACCTTGCTTGCGCCGGGTGCGGATGCTGGAGGAGGCCGGGGTGATTCGTGGCTACCAGGCCAACCTCGATCGCGATGAAGTGGGACTGGGGCTGACGGTGTTTGTCGGGGTCAAGGTCGAGCGCCACAACGATGAGCAGGCCGAAGCCTTTTACGCGGCAGTCACCGCCCTGCCGGAGGTGATCTCGGCGTTTCTGGTGTCGGGCGAATCGGACTTTCTGTTGCAGGTGGTGGTGCCGGACCTGCGCGCATACGACCGCTTTCTCAGCGGCTGCCTGCTTAAACTGCCGGGGGTGAGCGACATTCGCAGCAACTTTGCAATTCACACGGTGAAGACGCCGGGGGCGTTGCCGTTGGGGCATCTTCCGCTGTAGAGCGGGTTGCTCCCACATTCGACCGCAATCCTCCAGCAGGAACACGGTCAACTGTGGGAGCTGGCTTGCCAGCGATAGCGGTGTGTCAGCGACCGCAACGGTTAAAGGACTGACGCCATCGCTGGCAAGCCAGCTCCCACAGGGTTTGGGTGACCACCTACATCTGCGTCGCCATCCCCTCGACATTCATCGCCGCCTGACGCAGAGCCTCGGAGCGGGTCGGGTGCGGATGGCAAGTCAGCGCGATATCTTCGGCAGACGCACTGAACTCCATGGCCACGCAGTACTCACCGATCATTTCACTGACGCTCGGGCCGACCAGGTGCACGCCGAGGATCTCGTCCGTGCGTTCGTCGGCGAGGACTTTGGCGAAGCCTTCGGTCTCATGGTTGATCTTGGCCCGGCTGTTGGCGGTGAACGGGAATTTACCGACTTTATAGGTGCGCCCTTCAGCCTTGAGCTGCTCCTCGGTCTTGCCGACGCTGGCCAGCTCGGGCCGGGTGTAGATGACGTTGGGAATCAAGTCGTAATTGACCTCGCCGGCCTTGCCGACGATCTGTTCCACGCAGGCCATCGCTTCGTCTTCGGCCTTGTGCGCAAGCATCGGGCCTGATGTCACGTCACCGATCACCCATACGCCGGTTGCCTCGGTACGGTGCTGGCGGTTGGCGAGCATGCCGCGTTTGTCGGTGCTCAGGCCGACGTTCTCCAGGCCCAGGCCTTTGGTGTACGGGCGCCGGCCGATCGCGACCAGTACGTAGTCGGCTTCCAGTAACTCGGCGCTGCCACCGGCGGCGGGTTCGACGCTGAGCTGCACACCGTTGACCGAGGGGGTGGCGCTGGTGACCTTCGAGCTCAATTTGAAGCTGATGCCTTGCTTGCTCAGCGCACGCTGCAGGGTTTTGCCGGCCTCGCCATCAACACCCGGGCAGATGCGGTCGAGGTATTCGACCACGGTCACCTGGGCGCCGAGACGCCGCCAGACCGAGCCCAGTTCCAGGCCGATCACCCCCGCGCCGATCACCACCAGATGCTTGGGCACTTCACCCAGCGACAGCGCGCCGGTGGAGTCGAGGATGCGTTGATTGTCGATCTCGACGCCGGGCAGGGGCGTGGGTTCGGAGCCGGTGGCGATGATGATGTCCTTGGCGCTCAGCTCGGTTTTGTTGCCTTGATCGTCGGTCACCGTGACTTTGCCCGGGCCATCGATGTGGCCCCAGCCCTTGATCCAGTCGACCTTGTTTTTGCGAAACAGAAACTCGATGCCTTTGGTCAGGCCGCTCACGCTTTCGTCTTTCTGTTTCATCATTTGCGCGAGGTTGAGCGTGGGTTTGACCTCGATGCCGAGGTTGGCGAATTCCGCACCCATGGCCGCGTCGTACAGCTCCGAAGCATGCAGCAAGGCCTTCGACGGCATGCAACCGACGTTCAGGCAGGTGCCGCCGAGGGTGGCGCGGCCTTCCACGCAGGCTGCTTTCAGGCCCAGCTGGCCGGCGCGGATCGCCGCGTTATAACCACCGGGGCCGCCGCCCAGAATGACCACGTCGTAGTTGCTCATGCTGTTGCTCCTCGTTGGGATGCGGATCGCTAAAAGTAGTCGGTCGATAAAATTACGAACGTAATATGTGCGTTTCCGGACATTTCGGTCAAGGCTTCAGGCAAGCGACAGGTTGCGCATCTTTAGATAAGCGAATTTGTGTACGAATATTTCACGCTTTTCGTTATATCGTAACGATAAGACCGGTGAATCAATGGCTTTGGGGTGATATGCAAGTCGATCTGGATGTCGATGGCACGCAAGTGACCGGGTTGCCGCGCTTTCAACAAGCGGCCACACAGGGGCGACGTTTGCGTCGTCTGGCCATCGGTCTCGGCGGATTGGCCGGGGCAGGGTGGGTGCTGGCGCTGTTTGTCGAACTGTTTGCCGCGCAATCGATATGGCCGGCCTTGTTGGTGAATTTGGGCGCGGCTTTGCTGGTGTTGGTCGCCGGCTTGCAGTCGGCGTGGTGGGTGACGCAATGGCGTGCAGGGGTGATTGACCCGCCGGTATCGGTGGCGCTGACCGAGGAGCTGGAGCCAGTAGCGCCGGATGGCTGGTACGAACGGCTGCTGGAGCGGTTGAGTCAGTGCGGCCTGCACCTGCTCGGTCAGATTGGCGCGGCCACGTTGTGGCTGGGCGGCTGGTCAGTACTGGTGGTGCTCGCCGTCGGGCAGGTGTGGAATCTGGCATTGCCTGCCGCTGCGGTCGGGTTGTCGGCCACGGTGGGCGCGGCGCTGATGTTGCTGTTGGGTTTCGGCTTGCTGGTGCTGGAGCGGCAACTGGCTCAGGAGAGTCCAGCGCAATGGCCGGAAGCCGGGTCTCTCGCGCAACTGGCGCGGGTGGCGATCATCAGCCTGGTGCTGGGCGCGTTGTGCCTGCTGTTCGCCAGCGAGGCTTCGGTGTGGCCAGTACGGCTTGCGGTGTTGATCGGGATCTTGCCGGGATTCGTCGCGATCGAGTTGCTATTGCGCGCAGTCCTGTCGATATTCAGTCCTCGTCGTGAACAGCTCGAACCGACCCTGCTGGCACGCAGTTTTGTCGCTGACATGCTGCGCTGGCCGCCGCAGCCGCTTCTGGCCTTGCAGCACGAATTGCACAATCGTTTCGGCATCGATCTGCGCCAGATCTGGGCGTTCAGTTACATGCGCCGCGCCTTTCTGCCGGTGCTGGCGCTGGTCGCTGCGGTCGGCTGGTTACTGACCGGTATCCACGAAATCCCGCTGCAAGGGCGCGGTATCTACGAGCGCTTCGGCAAGCCGGTGCAAGTGTTTGGCCCCGGATTGCACGCCGGTCTGCCGTGGCCATTGGGCCGTGTATTGAACGTCGAGAATGGCGTGGTGCATGAGTTGGCGACCAGCGTCGGCGATGCTCCCGCGCCAACCCAGGCTGAGCCTGCCGAAGGCCCGGCACCGATGGTCGCCAACCGCTTGTGGGATGCCAGCCACGTCAACGACAAATCCCAGGTGATCGCCAGCAGCCGTGGCGATCAGCAGAGCTTTCAGATCGTCAACATGGACGTGCGCTTCGTCTATCGCATCGGCCTGGGTGATCAGGATGCCTTGGCCGCCACTTACAACAACGCTGATGTGCCGACGCTGATTCGCAGCACCGCGAGCCGGATTCTGGTTCACGATTTTGCCTCGCGCACCCTCGACGGTTTGCTCGGTGCTGACCGGGTAGGGCTGGGCGAAGAAATCGGCCATGCGGTGCAAGGCGATCTTCAGAAACTCGACAGCGGTGTGGAGATTCTCGCCACCGTGGTCGAAGCAATTCATCCCCCTGCCGGCGCCGCCAATGCTTATCACGGCGTGCAAGCCGCGCAGATCGGCGCGCAGGCGTTGATCTCCCGTGAGCGCGGTGCTGCGGCAGAGGCGAGTAACCAGGCGCAGTTGCAGGCCAGTCTCGCCCGCGATCAGGCGAGTGCCAGCGCCCGTGAAATCAACGCCACCGCGCAGGCGGCGGATCTGAAATTCAAGGCTGAGCAGAAAGCCTATGCCAGCGCTGGCCAGGCGTTCGTGCTCGAGCAATATCTGAGTCAGCTCAGCCTGGGTCTGAACAAGGCCAAATTGTTGGTACTCGACCACCGTTTAGGCGGCAGCAGCAATGCGCCGACCATCGATCTGCGTACGTTTACGCTGCCGGCTGATCCCACGCCTGCGCGCACCACCGCTCAACCAGGAGTTGCCCCTTGAGCCAGTCGCACACTCACGATTCCCATGACCACAGCGGCCACGATCATGGCCACGCCGGGCATCACCATCATCATGGGCATCATCACCACGGTGTGCCGGAAGAGGCGGGGCCATTCCCGTGGCGGCGCATGGGCTGGGCGTTGTTGCTGGTGGGGTTTGCCATCGCGGCGGCAAGCCTGGTCCAGGTGCGCTCGGGCGAGGCCACCGTCATCACTCGTTTCGGTAATCCGTCGCGGGTACTGCTTGAGCCGGGTTTGAGCTGGCGTTGGCCGGCGCCGTTCGAAGCGGCGATCCCGGTGGATCTGCGCCTGCGTACCACCTCCAGTGGGTTGCAGGATGTCGGCACCCGCGACGGTTTGCGCATCATCGTTCAGGCCTACGTGGCGTGGCAGGTGCAGGGCGACCCGGACAATGTGCAGCGTTTCATGCGCGCGGTGCAGAACCAGCCGGACGAAGCGGCGCGGCAGATTCGCACCTTTGTCGGCTCGGCGCTGGAGACAACCGCCAGCAGTTTCGACCTGGCGGATCTGGTGAACACCGATGCCAGCAAAGTGCGTATTGCCGATTTCGAAGCGCAACTGCGTCAGCAAATCGACCAACAGTTGCTCGCCACTTACGGTGTGCGCGTGGTGCAGGTGGGCATCGAACGCCTGACCTTGCCTTCGGTCACGCTCACCGCCACAGTCGATCGGATGCGCGCCGAGCGTGAAACAATTGCCACCGAACGCACCGCCATCGGCAAGCGAGAAGCCGCGCAGATCCGTTCTGCTGCCGAGCGCGATGCGCGAATGGTCCAGGCCGATGCCACGGTGAAGGCCGCAGAAATCGAAGCACAGTCGCGGGTCGAAGCCGCGCAAATCTACGGCCGTGCCTACGCTGGCTCGCCGCAGCTGTACAACCTGCTGCGCTCGCTCGATACCCTCGGCACTATCATGACCCCGGACACCAAGCTGATCCTCCGTACCGACGCCGCGCCATTCCGCGTTCTGGTAGACGGCCCGCCGAATGTCGAAAACAAATCCGGATCGCAGCCATGAGTGATGAAGTTCCACGTGGAACACATTCGTTGAGCCGTCCGTGGATTCAGGCCGGACGCCTGGCGTTTTTCGCCTTATATGCGGTGACGGTATTGGCTGCGTTGGCGTGGGCGTTTTCCAATGTGCGGCAGATTGATCCGCAAAATCGCGCGGTGGTCTTGCACTTTGGCGCACTGCAACGCGTGCAGAATGCCGGGCTGTTGCTGGCATGGCCGCAGCCGTTCGAGCAGGTGGTTTTGCTGCCGGCAGCGGATCGGGTCATCGAGCGCCGAGTGGAAAACCTGCTGCGTAGCAGTGAGGCGATCAAGGCTGATCGTGTAGCAACCTTCGCCACGCCACTGAGCGATGCACTGGCCGGTTCCGGCTATTTGCTGACCGGCGACGCCGGCGTTGTGCAATTGGATGTGCGGGTGTTTTACAAGGTCAGCGATCCCTATGACTTCGTGCTGCAGGGGGAGCATGTGCTGCCGGCACTGGATCGGCTGGTCACCCGCAGCGCGGTGGCACTGACCGCTGCTCGGGATCTGGATACGATTCTGGTCGCACGGCCGGAGTTGATCGGCGCCGACAATCAGGCCGCTGAACGCCGCGAACGCCTGCGCGGTGATCTGGTGCAAGGCATCAACAAGCGTCTGGCTGAACTGAAGGCGAGTGGGCAGGGCATCGGCATCGAGGTGGCGCGGGTCGACGTTCAGTCGAGTCTGCCGGATCCGGCGGTCAGTGCCTTTAATGCGGTGTTGACCGCCAGTCAGCAGGCCGACAAAGCCGTCGCCAATGCACGCACCGAGGCGGAAAAACTCACCCAGACCGCGAATGAGCAAGCCGACCGTACTCTGCAAGTGGCCCATGCTCAGGCCGGCGAACGGCTGGCAAAAGCCTCTGCCGACACTGCCACGGTAATGAGCCTGACCAAGGCGCAACAACAGGGCACCGACCCGCAGATGCTCCTGCGGCTATACCGCGAACGCATGCCGAAGATCCTCGGCCAGGCCGGGTCAGTGACCACGGTCGATCCGAAAGACGATTCCCGCCTGATCATTCAGGGAGCCAGTAAATGACTGCGACCACCGCTGCACCGAGCCTGTTGTCCTCGGCCGAACAGCGCCGCGCTGCGCGCCAATTGACTTTGGCAATGCTCGCCTTGGGCTTGCTCGGCCTCGGTTTGATCTGGCGCTGGATGGTGCCGGAGCAAACGGGTGTCAGTCAGTTGCTGCTGGGTTTCGCCTCCTTATTAGTAGCGGTGCCGGTGATGCGCTCTGCTTGGTACAGCTTGCGTTATCCGAGCCTGCACGGCATCACCGATCAACTGATTGCTTTGGCGATGCTCGGTGCGTGGGCGACTGGCGATCTGCTGACCGCCGCGTTGCTGCCGATCATCATGATCTTCGGCCACGTGCTGGAAGAGCGCAGCGTGATCGGCTCGCAGGAAGCGATTCACGCCCTCGGCCAATTGACCCGCAGCCACGCACGCAAGATTCAAGCGGACGGCTCGATCATTGAAGTCGACAACGGCACCCTTCAACCCGGTGACACGGTCGAGGTGCGCGCCGGGGATCGTGTGCCCGCGGATGGTCGGGTGTTGTTCGGCCAAGCCAGCCTCGACACGGCGTCGATTACCGGCGAGTCGGTGCCAGTGGAAACGGCAGTGGGCATGACGGTGTTTGGCGGCGCGATCAACCTCGATGGCTTGCTGCGCATTGAGGTGACCCGCACCGGTGATCAATCGACGCTGGGCAAAGTCATCGCGCTGATGCAGAACGCCGAGCGTTCGAAGCCGCCGATCACCCGTCTGCTTGAACGTTATGCCGGCAGCTACATGGTGCTGGTGTTGCTGTTGGCGGCGGTGACCTGGTTTGTCACCCATGACGCGCAAGCGATGCTCGCGGTGCTGGTAGCCGCATGTCCTTGCGCTTTGGTGCTGTCGGCACCGGCCACAGCAATTGCCGGAGTGGCGGTGGCGGCGCGCCACGGTATTCTGATCCGCAGCTCGGCGTTCCTTGAGGAGTTGGCAGACCTCACATCACTGGTGGTCGACAAGACCGGCACGCTGACTTACGGCACCTTGCGTTTGCAATCGATCAGCAGCCCGCGTCTGGATCAGGCCTCGGTGATGGCGCTGGCCGCCAGTCTCGGTGCGGCCAGCAGTCATCCTGTCAGCCGGGCGTTGGCGGGGCTGGTGAGTCAGGAGCAGAGCCTGCCGCTGACGGACATTCACGAGCGTCAGGGCCTCGGGGTCGTGGCCATGACCGCGCAAGGCGAGGCGGCGCTGGGACGTCCCGAACTGTTCGCGCAACTGGGCATCGTCACGACGACCGTTCCCGAGCACGATGGGCCGATCGCCGGGTTGGCGCTGAATGGTGAGTTTGTTGCCTGGTTGTTGTTGGCCGATAGCGTCAAACCGGAAGCGCGCTTTGCCCTCAATGAATTGCGTGAACTGGGTCTGGGTCGCCAGTTGCTGCTGACCGGCGACCGTCAGAGTGTTGCGCAGACCCTCGCCCGCGAGGTCGGTCTGCAAGAGGTGGAAGCGCAGGCGCTGCCTGAGGACAAGCTCAACCGCGTGCTCAAGGAAATCGACAACGGTTTCCGGCCGATGGTGGTGGGTGACGGCATCAATGATTCGCTGGCGCTCAAGGCCGGGGTGGTGGGTGTGGCGATGGGCGCCGGCGGTGCCGACATCGCGCTGGCCTCGGCGGATATCGTGTTGATCGGCAGCGATCTGCGCCGTCTGGGCACCTGTGTGCGGCTGAGTCGTCAGTGCCGTCGAACCTTGCAGGTCAACGTGATCATCGGTCTGGGCTGGACCCTGGCGATCGTGGTGTTTGCGGCATTCGGCTGGCTCGGCGCGGCCGGAGCGATGATCGCCGCGCTGCTGCACAACCTCAGCACGCTGCTGGTGTTGGGCAATGCTGGACGGCTGCTGCGGTTTCAGGAGCCATTGCTCAAGCTCAAGGATGATCACTGAAGTGAGTTTCAGCGAACTGTGCGCCGAATAGGCAGTCATCTATGGAGAGGGCGCACACTTCACGCCGTTACCTGGGCTAAAGCAGTAGTGGGTGCATGACGGCATGTAGGAGCGCCTGGAACGATAGTCTCGGCTAATTAAATCGATAGCCTGCTATTTTTCAAGGATGGTCTACCCTCAGATCTGACGTCTGAAACAAGGGGGATTTTCCATGCTCGCGCAACTTCCACCGGCCTTACAGAATCTGCAGCTTCCGCTTCGCTTGCGACTCTGGGATGGCCATGAGTTCAACCTGGGGCCGACGCCCAGCGTCACCATTGTGGTCAAGGACCCGACGATGGTCACCCAGTTCACCCATCCGAGTCTCGACGCGCTGGGGGCGGCGTTTGTCGAAGGCAGGCTGGAACTGGAGGGCTCGATCAGCGAGGTCATCCGGGTCTGCGACGAATTGAGCAGCGCCTTGCTCGATGAAGACGAAAGCGCGCAGCCAGTGCGTGCGGTGCACGACAAGGAAACCGACGCCAAAGCCATTTCCTATCACTATGACCTGTCCAACGCGTTCTATCAGCTGTGGCTGGACAGCGACATGGCGTATTCCTGCGCGTATTTCGAAACCGGCAGCGAAACTCTGGAACAGGCACAGCAGGCCAAGTTCCGACATCTGTGTCGCAAACTGCGTTTGCAGCCCGGTGATTACCTGCTGGATGTCGGTTGCGGCTGGGGTGGTTTGGCGCGTTACGCGGCACGTGAATTCGGCGCCAAAGTGTTCGGCATCACCTTGAGCAAGGAACAGCTGGAACTGGCCCGGGAGCGGGTCAAGGCCGAGGGCCTGGAAGATCAGGTTGAGCTGCAATTGCTCGACTACCGCGATCTGCCGCAGGACGGGCGTTTCGACAAGGTAGTCAGCGTCGGCATGTTCGAACACGTCGGCCACGCCAACCTCGCCGAGTACTGCAAGGTCCTGTTTGGCGCGGTGAAGGAGGGCGGTCTGGTGATGAACCACGGCATCACCGCCAAACACACCGATGGCCGTCCCGTGGGACGCGGTGCTGGCGACTTCATAGAGAAATACGTGTTCCCCAACGGCGAGCTGCCGCACCTGGCGATGATCTCGGCCGAGATCAGCGAAGCCGGGCTGGAGATTGTCGACGTCGAAAGCCTGCGCCTGCATTACGCGCGTACGCTGGATCACTGGAGCGAGCGTCTTGAGGACAACCTCGAAGCGGCCGGGAAACTGGTGCCGGATCAGGCGCTGCGTATCTGGCGGCTGTATCTGGCTGGATGTGCCTACGCGTTCGCGCGTGGCTGGATCAACCTGCACCAGATTCTTGCGGTGAAGGCGCATCCGGATGGCAGCCATGAACTGCCCTGGACCCGCGACGACATTTATCACCCCTGAGGCCTGACGACCGTTCGCTCGTTCGAGCGAGCGGCCGGTTAAAGAATCGGTGAAATAAGCCGGGCGATCCGCATGCCGAGCTGTTGCAGGCGGTGGATCTCCCGGCTTTCTTCTTTGGCGACTTCATAAGCCTGCTCGAAATCATCGTTGAGCATGCGTTCCACGTGGGCGGCGAATTCGCTGTCGACGGTCAGCAGCATCACTTCGAAATTCAGCCGGAACGAACGGTTGTCCAGATTGGCGCTGCCGATGGCGCTGATTTCGCTGTCGATCAGCACCACTTTCTGATGCAGGAACCCCGGCTCGTAGCGGAACACCCGCACGCCAGCGCGCACCGCTTCGAACGCGTAGAGACTGGAAGCAGCGTAGACGATGCGGTGATCCGGACGCGATGGCAGCAGCAGGCGCACGTCGACGCCGCGCAGCACCGCCAGGCGCAACGCGGCGAATACTGCCTCATCGGGAATGAAATACGGGCTGGTGATCCACACTTGTTCCGTCGCCGCGTGGATGGCTTCGACGAAGAACAGTGAACAGGTTTCGTAGGCATCCGCCGGGCCGCTCGCCAGCAATTGGCAGAGCACGCCATCTTCCGGGTAGACATCCGGCAGGATCAGCGGTGGCAACGTCCGTGCTGCCCAGAACCAGTCCTCGGCAAACGACTCCTGCATGCAGGCCACCACCGGCCCGCGCACCTGAACATGGGTATCGCGCCACGGCGCCAGGGGCGGTTTCTCGCCCATGTATTCATCGCCGACGTTGTGCCCGCCCACAAAGCCGAGTACGCCATCGACCACGACGATTTTGCGGTGGTTGCGGAAATTCACCTGGAAGCGATTGAGCCAGCCGCTGCGTGTGGCGAAGGCTTTGACCTCGACACCGCCATCGCGCAACGCCTGCACATAACTGTGGGGCAAGGCGTGGCTGCCGATCCGGTCGTAGAGCAGATGAATCGCCACGCCCTCAGCCGCTTTCTTCAGCAACAGATCGCGCAGGCGCTGCCCGAGGCGGTCGTCATGGATGATGAAAAACTGCACCAGTACGGCTTCGCGCGCTTGATCGATGGCGTGGAAGATCGCCTCGAAGGTCGCGTGGCCATTCACCAGCAGTTGCACCTGGTTGTTCGCCAGGCACGGCATACGCCCCAGTTTGGGCATGGCGCGCAGCGAGGCGTAGGCCTTCGAGGCGCGGGCGGTGAGGGCTTCTTCGACCCACGGGCGCCAGTTCAACTCGGAGATCGCCTGACGCATCTGTTCGTTGGCTTGACGCCGCGCCTTGATATAGCCGTCGAAGGTGCTGCGACCGAAAACCAGATAAGGGATGAGCGTCAGGTAGGGAATGAAAATAAGCGACAATGCCCAGGCGATCGAGCCTTGGGCGGTGCGTACGGTCAGCACCGCATGGATCGCGGCGATCAAGCCGAGGCTATGTATCAGGGCGATCAGATAACCGAAAATGTGCGGTCCAAAATAATCCATGGGGCAGACTTGCTCCTGAAGACTCAATGCGTAACAGACCATGTTCCGAGGCGAATGTCGCTATTTAATTGGTGCATGAACCGAAGCAATCGGCCGACGTCTAACGGCCACTACTGATCAGGAGTTTTTCGATGAACGTTCGTCTGCTGGGTTTGGCGCTGGGCCTGGGTTTGGCAATGCCGGTGGTTGCGCAGGCGCAAATGCTGCAGCCGGGGCTATGGGAAATGACCTCAAGCAACGTCAAGGTCGATGACCAGCCCATGGATGTGCAATCGATCCTTGGCCAGTTGCAAGGCCAGATGACCCCGCAGCAGCGTGCGACGCTGGAAAAGAACGGAATCAACATCGGCGGCAAGGGCATTCGTGCCTGCCTGACGCCGCAGCAAGTGGCGACCAACGATATTCCGCTGGCCGATCCGCAATCGGGCTGCAAACAGCAGATCACCGAACGCACCGGTAACCAGTGGAAATTCCGCTTCAGCTGCCCTAAAGCGCAAGGCACGGGTGTCGCGACGTTCCTCAGTGATCGTGAGTTCACCACGGTGGCCAACGGCACGTTCAATGCGATCGGGATCAACCAGAAGGGCAGCCTGGAAACCCGCGCGGTGTGGTTGGGTCAGGATTGCGGCACCGTGAAGCCAAGAGCTTAAAAGCTTCGCGAGCAAGCCCGCTCCCACAGGGGACAGCACAATCCTTGTGGGAGCGGGCTTGCTCGCGAAGGCGTCTTGGTTGTCACCGCATGAATCGCAGCGCCAGCCCCTGACATCCTTCGTTGATACGCTGCTCCCGCCAGGCGATCTGCCCCGACACCAACGTGGTATTCACCCGATAGCGAAAAGTCTTGTCAGCAAACGGCGTCCACCCGCATTGCGACAGAATCGGTTGCCGCGACACCTCAAGAGCCAAGGGCTCAACCAGCACCAGATCCGCCCAATACCCCTCGCGTAAATAACCCCGATCCGGAATCGCAAACAGATCCGCCACCCGATGGCTGGTCTTCGCCACCAACGTGGTGATCGGCAGCACGCCATCGGCCACCAGCTCCAGCAGTGCCGGCAGGGCGTGTTGCACCAACGGTAAACCGGACGGTGCCTCGGTATACGGGCGCTGTTTTTCCGCCCAGGTATGCGGTGCGTGATCGCTGCCGATCACGTCCAGTCGATTGCTTAGTAACGCTGCGCGCAAGGCGTCACGGTCGGTTTGGGTCTTGATCGCCGGATTGCACTTGATCAGGTTGCGGAGGGCTGGATAGTCGCGGTCATCAAACAGCAGATGATGCAGGCAGACTTCAGCGCTGATGTGTTTCTGGGCGAGCGGCTTGTCCTCGAACAACTCGAGTTCGCGAGCGGTGGTCAGATGCAAAACGTGCAGGCGGGTGCCGTGACGTCTGGCCAGTTCCACCGCCAGCGAAGAGGAGCGGTAGCAAGCCTCGGCATCGCGAATCAGTGCATGGATATTCGCTGGCAGGTGTTCGCCGAGGCGTTCGCGCAGACGTGCTGCATTGGCCTCGATGCTCGGCGTGTGTTCGCAATGCGCCAGCAGTATTGTCGGCACTTCGGCGAATAAACGCTCGAGAGTCCTCGGATCGTCCACCAACATGTTGCCGGTGGACGCGCCCATGAACACTTTGACCCCGGCCACTTCGCAAGGATTGAGCGCGGCGACGGTGTCGAGGTTGTCCTGACTGACACCGAAGTGGAAGCCATAGTTGGCCACCGAGTTGATCGCCGCGCGGCGTTTTTTATCCGCCAGTGCTTCGAGGGTGAGGGTGGCCGGTCGGGTGTTGGGCATGTCCATGAAGCTGGTGATACCGCCCGCCACCGCTGCGCGCGACTCGATGTGGATGCAGCCTTTGGCCGGCGCTCCTGGTTCGCGAAAATGCACCTGGTCATCAATCATCCCCGGCAACAGCCATTGGCCATTGGCGTCGATTTCCACACAGGCATTTTCACCGTCGATGCTGCGCGCGATCTTGACGATGCGGCCATGGCTGACCAGCAGATCACCGTCGAACTCGCGTCCTTCATTGACCAGTCTGGCGTTGCGAATCAGCACGCTGCTCATGATTCAGAACTCGTTCTGCAAGGCTTTGTAGCCGCGTACCAGATCGACATTGGTGCGTGCCACGTCTTCGGAAAACTCCGAGGCGCTGACACTCACCGGCGGGAACTGCGAGAGGTCGGTATTGGGGCCGATGCGGGTGGTGGAGGGCACGTAGAACGCATCCGGCAAATCGCGGCCATCGACCACCGAGTTGTGCCGCACCACACAGCCGTCACCGACCACGCAGTTGAACAGCACACTGTTGAAACCGATGAACACCCGGTCGCCGACTACGCACGGGCCGTGCACGATCGAGCGGTGAGCGATCGAGGTGAATTCGCCGATGGTCACGGCAGCGCCGGATTTGGAATGGATCACCACGCCGTCCTGGATGTTCGAATTGGCGCCGATGGTGATCGGCTCCATCGCGCCTGAAGCGTCTACTTCATCGGCGCGGATCACTGCGTAGGGGCCGACGAAGACGTTCTCGCCAATGACCACCTTGCCGCAGATGATCGCGGTTTTGTCGACGTAGGCCGACTCGGCAATTTGCGGAAGATCGCCGGAAGGATTTTTACGGATCATGGCTGGCTCAGTGCGTCGTAAAGGGTGTTGAGGTTGTATTCGAACAGTCCGGTAAAGGTGCTGGCCGGGCCGCTAGCGGCGAGGGCATCGGAGTACAACGTGCCGCCGATGTGCGCGCCGCTTTCCTCGGCGATCTGCTTGAGCAGGCGCGCGTCCTTGATGTTTTCCATGAACACCGCTTTGACCTTGGCCTGACGGATTTGGGTAATCAGTGCGGCGACTTCGGCGGCTGACGGTTCACGCTCGGTGGACAGACCTTGCGGCGCCATGAAGTCGATGCCGTAGGCCTGCCCGAGATAACCGAAGGCATCGTGGCTGGTGACGATCTTGCGATTGCCCGGTGGCAGCGAGCCGAGCTTGGCCTTGGCTTCAGCGAGCAGGGTGTAGATCTGTTTCAGGTAGGTCTGGCTGTTGCGTTGGTAGTCGGCCATGTTCGCCGGATCAGCGGCGATCAGCGCCTTGGTGATGTTGGCGATGTACAGCTCGGTGTTGGCCAGGTTGTGCCAGGCGTGCGGGTCGGGAATGGTCTCGCCGTCTTCCTCCAGCGAGCGTGGAATCACGCCATGACTGGCACTGATGATGGGGGCTCTGGTGTCGGTGCTGGTTACCAGACGATCAAGCCAAGGCTCGAAACCCAATCCGTTCTTGATAATCAGTTTGGCTTTGAGCAGCGCTTTGGCATCATCAGGCGTCGGTTCATAGGTGTGTGCGTCGGCGTCCGGGCCGACCATGTTGGTGATCTGGATATGCTCGCCACCCACCTGGTGAACCATGTCGGCGAGGATGCTGAAGCTGGTAACCACCGGCAATTTTTCCGCCGCCGACAACGACATCGATAGCAGCAAGCTGAACAACACGAGTAGAGCGCGCATCGGGAAACACCTCATTGGGATGTGAGCAAAGGCGGGCGGCGCAACAAGCCGTGCACCGGCCCGAATACCACGGACAGCAGATAACTGATACCCGCGACCAGCACGATCGCCGGACCGCTGGGCAGCGAGTAGTAGAACGAGATCAACAATCCGCACCACACCGAGAGGCAGCCGATAAGCGCCGAGATGGCAATCAGGCTCGGCAGGCGACGACTCCAGAACCGTGACGCGGCGGCGGGCAGCATCATCAGGCCGACCACCATCAAGGCGCCGATGGCCTGGAAACCGATCACCAGATTGAGCACCACCAATGTCAGGAACACGCCGTGGGCGAGGGGGCCGAGGCGGCTGACGGTTTGCAGGAATAATGGGTCGAGGGTATCGAGCAGCAGCGGTTTGTAGATGAGTGCCATGGCAATCAGGCTAAAGGCCGAGACCCATAACATGCCGTGAAGAGTAGGGCCGTCGACCGCCAGTGCCGAGCCGAACAACAGGTGCAGCAAGTCGAGGCGTTTGCCGGCGATGCCAAGAATCAGCACGCCACTGGCGAGCGAGATCGGGTAGATCGCGGCGAGGCTGGCGTCTTCGCGCAGGCCGGTGCGACGGGTAATCCAGGCGGCGAGACCGGCCATGCCCAGGCCGGCGCCCAGACCACCGAAGGTCAGCGCGGGCAGACTCAGACCGGCGAACCAGAAGCCCAATGCCGCGCCGGGAAGGATGCCGTGGGCAACGGCGTCACCGATCAGGCTCATGCGCCGCAGGATCAGAAACACGCCAAGTGGCGCTGTGCTGCAGGCCAATACCAGTCCGCCGAGCAGCGCTCGGCGCATGAACACGAACTCGCTGAACGGTTGCCAGAGGTGGGCGACGGTGAGCATCAGGCCACCTGCATATCGGGTGTTTGCTGGATCAGTTCGGCACTGGGCCCGAACAGGCATTCGCGGTTTTTGATCAGCAGTGTCTGCGGGATGTGTTGGCGGACGGCGGCGAGGTCATGGCAGACCATCAGCAGTGTCCGTCCTTCGGAGTGCCAGGCGTGGATGTGTTGCCAGAGTAACTGCTGGCCCAGTTCATCGAGAGCTGCGTGGGGTTCGTCGAGCAGCAGCAATTGGGCGTCGGTCAGACTCAAGCGGGCGAGCAGGGCGCGCTGCAACTCGCCACCGGAAAGGGCCATAAGCGGACGCTTTTCCAATCCACTCAAGTGCCAGTTTTCCAGTGCGTTACCGAGTCGTTGCGTGCGCAGTTGCGTCGACAATCGACGGCCCCAGAAACCCGCGGCCACCAGTTCTTCGAGACTGATGGGGAACTGCCGGTCGAGGTGTTGCTGTTGCGGCAGGAACGCCAGGCCGCCCTGGCGTGGAACACCCAGTGCGACTTTTCCCGATAGCGGCTTCTGCAATCCGGCGATGACTTTCAGCAAGCTGCTTTTACCGCAGCCGTTGGCGCCGATGATGGCGCTGAGGCTGCCGTGTTCCAGCGATAGGGTCAGTGGCGAAGTCAGTGGTTGGCCGGATGCGCCCCAACTCAGGGTGTGGCAACGGATCATTGGAGTTCTCGATGCCAGTGGCTTTCGGCTACCGCGTCGTGAGCGTGCAGGCTTTCGGCGTGGATCACCCGCAGGTGGAAGCCACTGACCCCAGGGGAACGACGCAGAGCCAGATTGAGTCGTCGCGCGGCGTCTTCGCAGAACATCAGGTTCTGTCCATTGGCCAGAGCGAAGGCTTGTTCGTCGGCGCGTTTCACGGCGGTTTGCACGGCGGTGCCGAGCGCCGCTTCGGCGTCATTGATGATCACACTCAGGGGAAGCTCGTCGATGAACTCGTCGAGGTGCATATGCAATTGCGCGGTGCTGCGTTGGCTGTGCGGGGTGGCGACAATGCCTTGGTTTGATCCTAGCCAAGCCAAAACTTCGGCATGTTGCAGTGGCTTGTTGGCGAAGTCATCGATGAATTGCTGCTGAATCAACTGTCGCGCCAGCGCTGCTGAGCAGGGGCAAGTTGAGGAGTAGGGCACCTCGATTTTAAGTTCCACGTGGAACACTTGGTTTTTCAGACTCGCTGAAATGCTCACTGGGTAGCTCTTCCAACCCGCTAGAGGGCTGACTAGCGCAGGCCTTTTCAGCAGCACTTCGCAGTGGATTTTCAGGTAGGCGTTATTGGATAAACCATCGTGGCTGACCAGAAAATCTTCGAGAACCTGCCGTAATAAGGAGGGTGAGAGGTCCTGCCGCTCAAGTGCCGCCAGTGCGAGGTATAGCCGCGACATGTGAATGCCGCGCGCCTCGCCATCATCGAGACTCACGCCTGCATCAGCTTTTGCGCTCAGACGTTGGCCTTGCAATAAAACAGGCAGAGCAATGCCGCACATTCCCACCCAATCAAGCGGTAACGCCTGCCGAGCGGCTTGAGTCGCAATATCCGGAAGTGTCAGCGAATTCATGTTCGGAACCATCGTGTTGATTGAATTAGATGTTACATTATAACAATTCAAATCACGATGCCTTTTTCATGAACAGGCTTTCATATGCACCGACGTCATCTGCTCAACCTGCTTGTGGCCAGCACGGCTTTGGCTTTTCCCTTCACCGTTTCGGCTACACAAATTCGCAATGCACGCCTCTGGCGTTCGGATGACAAGCTCAGATTGGTGTTCGATCTGAGCGGTCCGGTGCGCTACAAAACCTTCTCCCTGAGCGCTCCAGAACGCTTGATCATCGACCTTTCCGGGGCGAGTTTGAGTGGCGATTTCAGTCAATTGACGCTTGTCGATACAGCTATTCATTCGATTCGATCAGGGCGCTTTGGTCAGGGTGATACACGGATCGTTCTCGATCTGAACCATCCGGTGCTATTGAGCAGCTTCCTTTTGGCGCCTCAAGATGGCCAAGGGCACCGCTTGGTGCTTGATCTGGTAAACGCCAAACAGGCATCAAGTCCGGCAATGGTTCCACGTGAAACACCCTCGAATCAGGCTCACCCCAAGCGCGACATCATCGTTGTGGTTGATCCCGGGCACGGCGGTAAAGACCCAGGTGCGGTTGGCGCCAAGGGTGAGCGAGAAAAAGATGTGGTTCTTGCCATCGCTCAGTTGCTCGCCAAACGCCTGAAAAGGGAGAAAGGCTTCGACGTAAAACTGGTGCGCAATGACGACTTCTTCGTGCCGCTGCGCAAGCGTGTGGATATCGCACGTCAGCACAAGGCCGACATGTTTATTTCGGTGCACGCCGATGCGGCGCCGCGTCTTACCGCGTCGGGAGCATCTGTATATTGCTTGTCTGAAGGTGGTGCGACGTCAGCAACTGCACGCTTCATGGCACAGCGAGAGAATGGCGCGGACCTGCTGGGTGCGACCAGTCTGCTCAACCTGAGGGACAAGGATCCGATGCTCGCCGGCGTGATCCTCGACATGTCGATGAACGCCACCATCGCCGCCAGTCTGCAACTCGGCAGCACCGTTCTCGGCAGTCTGGCGGGCATCACCACGCTGCATCAGAAGCGCGTGGAACAGGCAGGATTTGCCGTGTTGAAGTCGCCGGATGTGCCGTCGATTCTGGTGGAAACCGGCTTCATTTCCAACGCCCGTGACAGCCAGCGGCTGGTCACGCCTCGACATCAGCAGGCCGTGGCGGATGGTTTATTCGAAGGGCTGCAGCGTTACTTCCAGAAGAATCCGCCAGTAGATAGCTACATCGCCTGGCAGCAGGAACAGCAAGAAGCGCAGGTTTAGCAGCCGGTGATCCGACTGCAGGTGAACTTGGCGCTGCTGCCGCCAGAGCTGGAAAAGCGATTGACCGTCGTCCAGCCGACACGACGGGTGTAGCCAACCCAGGCTTCGCCGTCAGAGGCGAGCCCGGTGAAGAACGTCAGCTGGCCGAAACGACTGTTGGTCTGTGCCCAGTAGCGATTGCCGTCCTTTTCAAAGCCACGCAGGTAAATCGTGCTGCCCACCGTGTTTACGCTGTAGGTATTGCCCTGCGCATCGATGCAGGCCAGCAGATTGGCGCTGCGTGTGCAGTTGGCGAGCGGGGGAATTTTCCCCCAGGCATTGGCCATCGACAGCAATACGAGACTCAGCAGCGAGCATTTCAGGGCAATTTTCATCTCGGTGTCCGATGGGCAGTTTGCGTGCAGCTT
The DNA here is from genome assembly GCF_004683905.1 of Pseudomonas fluorescens. NCBI lineage: Bacteria > Pseudomonadati > Pseudomonadota > Gammaproteobacteria > Pseudomonadales > Pseudomonadaceae > Pseudomonas > Pseudomonas fluorescens. The sequence goes on along the minus strand of NZ_CP038438.1, from coordinate 6,078,386 downwards.
CCAGCGCTTTATCGGTTTGGGCAAGAGCGGGGCTGGCTTATTTATATTGTTATACTATAACATAAATTTGAATTGAGCCTGAGCTCGCCGATTGCAAGCGTCTGCTTCTGCCAAAGCGCTGTTTTGAAGCTCAAGTACGCGGTGAGCTACGCCAAAACAGGCCAAAACGCACATCGGCCACAACCTGATGAGGATTATCCAATGTCATCTCCACTTCCCGTGACCGTTCTATCGGGCTTTCTCGGCGCCGGAAAAAGTACACTTTTGAATTACGTACTACGTAATCGAGAAGGTTTGCGCGTTGCGGTCATCGTTAACGATATGAGCGAGATCAACATTGATGGCAGCGAAGTCCAGCGCGATGTCAGCCTTAACCGTGCGGAAGAAAAACTGGTGGAGATGAGCAACGGTTGTATCTGCTGTACGTTACGCGAGGACCTGCTCGAAGAAGTCAGCAAACTCGCCCGCGAAGGAAGATTCGATTACTTGCTCATCGAATCTACCGGTATTTCCGAACCGCTGCCGGTCGCCGAAACGTTCACCTTTCGTGACGAGCAGGGCCAGAGCCTCGCCGATGTCGCGCGCCTCGACACCATGGTGACGGTAGTCGACGGCGTGAATTTCCTCCTCGACTACCAGGCCGCCGAGAGTCTGGCTTCCCGAGGCGAGACCCTGGGCGATGAAGATGAACGCTCGATCACCGATCTGCTGATCGAACAAATCGAGTTCGCCGATGTACTGCTGATCAGCAAGATCGACCTCATCAGCCGCCAGGAGCGCGAAGAGCTGATGGCCATCCTCAAGCGTCTCAACGCCCAAGCGGAGATCATCCCGATGGTGATGGGCGAGGTGCCGCTGGAGAAAATCCTCAACACCGGGCGTTTCGATTTCGAGAAAGCCGCTCAGGCCCCAGGCTGGTTGCAGGAATTGCGCGGTGAGCACGTGCCGGAAACCACGGAATACGGTATCGCCTCGACGGCCTACCGCGCACGCCGTCCGTTCCATCCGCAGCGCTTTTTCGACTTCATCGATCGTCCATGGCCGAACGGCAAACTGCTGCGCTCCAAAGGCTTCTTCTGGCTCGCCAGCAAACCCTCCGACGCAGGCAGTTGGTCGCAGGCCGGCGGTTTGATGCGCCATGGTTTCGCCGGTCGCTGGTGGCGTTTCGTGCCGAAAAACCAATGGCCGCAGGATCAGGAAAGTACCGCAGCGATCATGGAGAACTGGACACCGAGCGTTGGAGATTGTCGTCAGGAGCTGGTATTCATCGGCCAGAACATCGACTTCGTACAGCTCAAGTCGGAGCTCGACGCCTGCCTGCTGACTGATGAAGAAATGGCCATTGGCGCAGATGGTTGGCGCAGGCTGCCGGACCCGTTCGGCCCTTGGCACGAAGAGGCCGCCTGATGCTTGCGCTCAAACTGCAGCAAAACCGGGCGCGCCATCAGCATCAGGGGGTGACGCCGAAAACGCTGACGCGAATCCTCGAAGACGACGTCAATCTCGCGGTCTGGCAGCGCCAACTGCCGCTGCACATCGCCGATTTCGCAGAGTTGCTGCTGTCGCTCAACGAGCCTTTGGCGGAATCACTGTGCATCGAATTGCCGAATGAAGACGCCGACCCTGATCTGCAAGGACTGGCCGCCGGGTTCCGTGATCTGCAAGGCTACGAGGGCTTCATCGCGGACCTGCAATGGCTGGTGAGTGCCTTCGCCTGTCTGCTGGGCGCTCGCCGCATCGGTTTGCGCCTGCGGGTGTTGGACAAAGCCATGTGCCCACGCTTCCATGTCGATCATGTGCCGGTGCGCTTGATTACAACCTACGGCGGGATCGGCAGTCAGTGGCTCAAGGAAGGCGTGATGGATCGCGAGCAATTGGGCCAGGCAAACGCCGAACCACGGGACATCGCGAACATCCAGCAACTGCAGAACGGTGACGTGGCGTTATTGAAAGGTGAGAAGTGGCACGGCAACGAAGGCTTCGGCCTGATTCATCGCTCCCCGCAACCGGCGCCGGGTGAGCGACGTCTGCTGCTGACCCTCGACTGGCTCGGCTGACGGCTCAAGGTTTGAGCCACTTGCCTTGGCTCTGGCCTTCGCAGTACGGCTGCAAATACGCCGCGTCGGAGGCGACGCCGTAATAGTGGATATCCTGGCGATAGGGCATATTGGCGACTTGCGCGTTGTTGCACACGCCGAACGCGCCGCTCGGGCATTGATCGACGTACTGCACCTCGACTTTCTGCCCGGCCAGGGTCGGTTGGCAGAAGCCGTCGCTGAACAGCTTCTCGGGAATATTGCTGTTCTGCTGGCAGACTTTGACGTCGAGTCGCTCGCCCTGGCTGTGCACCACGCAAGCCTGGGCCCATGCTTCGCTCGACAGCAGCATCAACAGCAACGACCATCCCATCCAACGCATGCCCAATCCCCTCAGAAAACGCCCAGTCATGTTGCAGAACATTCCTACCCATGTCATCGCCGGCCCTTTGGGCGCTGGCAAGACCAGCCTGATTCGCCAGCTCATGGCCCAACGGCCGGACGGCGAGCGATGGGCGGTGCTGATCAACGAGTTCGGTCAGATCGGCCTCGATGCTGCGTTACTGACCCGCGACGCCGATGGTATCGCACTGGGCGAGGTCGCCGGAGGGTGTCTGTGTTGCGTGAATGGTGCGCCGTTTCAGATCGGCCTCGGCCGTTTGCTGCGCAAGGCCAGGCCGGATCGGCTGCTCATCGAGCCGTCCGGACTGGGCCATCCGGCGCAATTGCTCAAGCAGTTAGGCGAGGCGCCGTGGTTGGGTGTGCTGGCGCTGCAGCCCTGCGTGTTAGTGCTGGATGCCCAGGCGCTGGCCGCCGGGAAAGCCTTGCCGACCGCTCAGCAGGAGGCTTTGGCCAGCGCCGGCCTGCTGTTGCTGAACAAGGCAGAAAGTCTGGATGAGGCTGCACGGCAGACCATCGTCGAGCGTTTGCCGGCAGTCAAAATGATCTGGACGCAGCAGGCGCAACTGCCTTTACGCGAGTTGCCGGGTGTCACGGCGCAAGCAATGGCAGGTGCGGATAACCTCGTCGTGCCGCAGGGAGCGGGACCGATTCCGGCGCTCTGGAGCGATCCGGCCGTGCCGATCTGCCTGAGTCAGGCACAGGAGGGCGGTTGGAGCATCGGCTGGCGTTGGCACCCTGGACAGACGTTCGATACGCAACGTCTGAGCCAATGGCTGCAGAGCCTGGACTGGCGGCGGGCCAAACTGGTTATCCACAGCGCCGAGGGCTGGGTGTCGGCCAATGCGGTGGATAACGCCGAACTGGATTGGCAACCGAGTGAGTGGCGACGGGATTCACGTATAGAGCTGATCTTTGCCGATGCACAACGTATCGATGCTTTGCAGTCAGGCCTGACGCAATGCCGGGTGCAGGCGGGTTAGCTCAAGGCTTCCACTTGTTGTGTTCCTGCCGCCACTGGCTCAGTTCGATCACTTCGGCCCGTGGGCGGGTAACTTCGACCACCGGCGGCGTATCGTCGAACGGCGCCGGGTAGGGCGCCAGTTCGATCTGTGCGCTGTGCGCGCCAAACTGGGTAATGGTGCCGTTGTGCCGGGTTTCGCCGGTCACGGTGAACTCGAAGTTATAGACCCGGGCCAGGCGCCGCCGCCCGCTGGCATCCTTGATCAAACCGATTTTTTTCAACGCGACGTTACCGTCCAGCAGTTCGACGCCGACGTTGATGCAATGCTGCTTGACCCGCTCCAGCGCCCGCTCGCGCAAGCCGTGGTTGTGCCATAACCATGCGCCGGCAGCGGCGAACAGCATCAGCACGAAGATGTTTTCGAGGGTCAGCATCAACAGGAAACTCCAAAAGATAAGCTCAGCTTAACTGCGTCGCCGGTCTGTCGTACAGGCTGTGTTTCGTCGCATACTGCGCGGCTTGAATTTCAATCGTTTTACGGAATAACCCGAATGAAACGTACGCCTCATCTGCTCGCCATTCAGTCCCATGTGGTCTTCGGCCACGCCGGCAACAGCGCCGCCGTGTTTCCGATGCAGCGGGTCGGGGTGAATGTCTGGCCGCTCAACACCGTGCAGTTTTCCAATCACACCCAGTACGGGCAGTGGGCCGGTGAAGTGCTGGCGCCGCACCAGATCCCCGAACTGGTCGAAGGCATTGCCGCCATTGGCGAGCTGGGCAACTGCGACGCCGTGCTTTCCGGTTATCTGGGCAGCGCGGCGCAGGGCCGGGCGATTCTCAGTGGCGTCGAGCGCATCAAGTCGGTCAATCCGAAGGCGTTGTACCTGTGCGACCCGGTGATGGGCCATCCGGAGAAGGGCTGCAGTGTGCCGGCCGAAGTCAGCGATTTCCTGCTGGAAGAAGCAGCAGCCGTGGCGGACATCATGTGCCCGAACCAACTGGAGCTGGACAGCTTCTCCGGGCGCAAGCCGCAGTCGCTGTTCGACTGCCTGGCGATGGCTCGGGCGCTGCTGGCGCGTGGGCCGACAGCGGTGCTGGTCAAGCATCTGGACTATCCGGGCAAGCCGGCGGATGGTTTCGAGATGTTGTTGGTGACCGCAGACGAAAGCTGGCACCTGCGCCGTCCGCTGCTGGCGTTTCCGCGTCAGCCAGTGGGTGTCGGCGATCTGACGTCTGGGCTGTTCCTCGCGCGGGTACTGCTCGGCGACAGTCTGGTGGCGGCGTTTGAGTTCACCGCAGCGGCGGTGCATGAGGTGCTGCTGGAAACCCAGGCGTGTGCCAGTTACGAGCTGCAACTGGTGCGGGCGCAGGACCGGATCGCGCATCCGCGGGTGAAGTTCGAGGCGACGGCGATCAGCCTGTAAGACCGCATTACGTCCATTCGCGAGCAAGCCCGCTCCCACGTTCGACTGCATTCCCATGGGAGGACTGCGATTCAATGTGGGAGCGGGCTTGCTCGCGAAGGCGATCTGTAAAGCGACATCATTCCAAAGGGCTGATCAGGCGTCGCCCTTGATCTCCTGATAACGCTTTTCCAGCTCCTGGCGAATTTGCCGACGCTGCTGCGCCTGCATGTAGCGGCGCTTGTCTTCGCTGTTTTGCGGTTGCAGCGGCGGCACGGGGGCCGGTTTGCGCTGGTCATCCACCGCAACCATGGTGAAGAAGCAGCTGTTGGTGTGGCGCACCGAGCGCTCGCGGATGTTTTCGGTCACCACTTTGATGCCGACTTCCATCGAGGTGTTGCCGGTGTAGTTGACCGACGCGAGGAAGGTCACCAGTTCGCCGACATGGATCGGCTCGCGGAAAATCACCTGATCCACTGACAGCGTTACCACGTAGCGGCCGGCATAGCGGCTCGCACAGGCGTAGGCCACTTCGTCGAGGTATTTGAGCAGGGTACCGCCGTGGACATTGCCAGAGAAGTTGGCCATGTCGGGGGTCATCAATACCGTCATCGACAGTTGGGCGTTTCCGGGTTCCATAACGTTCTCACGGATCAAGGCTGGATGGCTGGACGCACCTCTGCGGGTGCCTGGTGGTTTTTTCAAAAGCACCGTTATCGGGACGCCAGACGACTGGCTGCCGTCACGCCGCGACCGATCTGTTTCCTTATATTGCACCGCCTTCCAGCCGGAAGTCGCGGTGTTAACCTGCAAAAGGCCCTGCCCAAGGGCAATTCCTACACGAAAAGCGGATTTTTACCCAGCTCGCTCAGACCTTTCTGAAGTCTGACGGCGGGTCACGTCATACAAGGAGCCCACACCATGCATGCCATCAGCTTTATTCAGGACCTGGCAGTGATCATGTTGGTCGCAGGTGTGGTCACCGTGCTGTTTCACCGCTTCAAGCAGCCGGTGGTGCTCGGTTACATCGTCGCCGGTTTCATCATCGGCCCGCACACACCGCCGTTCGGCCTGATCCACGACGAAGAAACCATCAAGACCCTCGCCGAGCTGGGGGTGATCTTCCTGATGTTCTGCCTCGGGCTGGAATTCAGTCTGCGCAAGTTGTTCAAGGTCGGGGCCACGGCGTTTATCGCAGCGTTCCTTGAAATCGTCCTGATGATCTGGATCGGCTACGAAATCGGCCGCTGGTTCGACTGGAACACCATGGACTCGCTGTTCCTCGGCGCGATCCTCGCCATCTCCTCAACCACCATCATCGTCAAGGCGCTCAACGACCTGAAGATGAAAAACGAGCGCTTTGCGCAGCTGATCTTCGGCGTACTGATCGTCGAGGACATCCTCGGCATTGGCATCATCGCCTTGCTGTCGAGCATCGCGGTCAGCGGCACGGTCAGCTCCGGCGAAGTGTTCTCCACGGTCGGCAAACTGTCGCTGTTCATGATCGTCGCGCTGGTGGTCGGCATTTTGCTGGTACCGCGTCTGCTGGCGTATGTCGCCAAATTCGAAAGCAACGAGATGCTGCTGATTACCGTGCTGGGCTTGTGTTTCGGCTTCTGCCTGCTGGTGGTCAAGCTCGAATACAGCATGGTGCTCGGCGCCTTCCTGATCGGCGCGATCATGGCCGAGTCGCGGCAGTTGCTGAAGATCGAACGGCTGATCGAGCCGGTTCGCGACCTGTTCAGTGCAATCTTCTTCGTCGCCATCGGCCTGATGCTCGATCCTATGATCCTGCTGCAATACGCGTGGCCGATTGCAGTCATTACCGTGGCGGTGGTGCTCGGCAAGATGTTGTCCTGCGGCCTCGGGGCGTTTATCGCCGGCAATGACGGACGCACCTCACTGCGTGTGGGGATGGGGCTGTCACAGATTGGCGAATTTTCCTTCATCATCGCCGCGCTCGGGATGACGCTGCAGGTCACCAGCAACTTTCTGTATCCCGTCGCGGTGGCGGTGTCGGTGATCACCACGCTGCTGACGCCGTATCTGATCCGTGCGGCCGATCCGCTGTCGATCAAGCTCTCGGCGGCAGTGCCCAAGCGTCTGGGCCGGGTGTTCGGCATGTATGGCGAATGGCTGCGCAGCATTCAACCGCAAGGCGAGGGCGCGATGCTGGCGGCGATGATCCGGCGGATCCTGTTGCAGGTCGGGGTCAATCTGGCGCTGGTGATCGCGATCTTCTTCAGCGGCGCGTTCTTCGCCGGACGGTTGTCGGTGTGGATGCAGGACTGGATCGCTGATCCGAGCTGGCAGAAGGCGTTGATCTGGGGCGGGGCACTGCTGCTGTCGCTGCCGTTCCTGATTGCGGCGTATCGCAAGCTCAAGGCGCTGTCGATGCTGCTGGCGGAGATGGGCGTGAAGCCGGAGATGGCCGGGCGGCACACGCAGCGAGTACGTCGGGTGATCTCCGAAGTGATCCCGATCCTCTCGCTGCTGGTGATCTTCCTGCTGTTGGCAGCCTTGTCGGCCAGTATCCTGCCGACCAACAAGTTGCTGGTGCTGGTCGCCGTGGTCGCGGCCGCCGTGGCGGCGCTGCTCTGGCGCTGGTTCATCCGCGTGCACACGCGGATGCAGGTGGCCCTGCTGGAAACCCTCGACAACCACAAGGAGTCGTCGGGGCACTGACCGGCCCGGGCATCCGGCTAATCAGCTCTCCAGCCAGACATCCCGCGCCCAATGCCACACCGATTCCCAGGACTCTTCGGTGATCAGCTCTTCTTCGCCGGACCACAGCACCACGGTGCCGTCTTCTTCGACGCAGTAGTAGTTGTCGCCGTCCTGGCAGATCGGGATCAGGTCGCGCGGTACGCCAGCATCCCAGGCGTTGGCCGCGACATCCGGCAGGTAAGTGTGTGATTGCGGGTCGGTGACGGTCACCGGCTCGAGGCTGCCGTACACCACGTCGCTGACGGTCAGCAGAAACTCTTTGAAGACGAACGGGATGTTGATGAAGAGTTCTTCTTCGATTTCCACCAATTGGTCTTCGTCGGGCAACTCCAGGGGAACCGGTACGGGTTCGTTGGCTTCGCGCAGTTGTTCGATGATTTCTTCCACGTCCGGGATCCTCTTGCTTGAATGGCGCGGTTTATATGGGCCGGTTTATACAGTAGCTCGCTATAGATGCAACTGCGAAATAGAAAACCCCGGCCGAGGCCGGGGTTTTTATTACCACATGCGTAACGCGCAGGGGATCAGCCGTTCTGGCGGATACCGGCCACCAGCCAAGGCTGGTTTTCGCCCTGTGGACGTTCCATGTTCCAGCTTTCGCTGAACACTTCGCCCTGGTCGAAACGCGAGGTCTTCGACACACCGCTGAAGGTCAGGGTGGCGATGGTCTTGTCGGCACGATCATCCACGCCGTCCAGCTGTACCTGCAAGTTGTCGATGTAGGTCGACTGGAAGCCGTCGCCCAGGTCCGCACGCTCACGCTTGAGGAAGTCGAGCATTTGCGGGGTCACGAACTCAGCAATCTTGTCCATTTCGTTGGCGTCCCAGTGCTGCTGCAGCGACTGGAAGTGGCTGCGCGCAGCGGCAAGGAAGTTCTGCTCGTTGAACCAGGCCGGTGCGTTGATCACCGGACGAGCGGCAACCGGCGCGGCCGAACCACCGAAGATCGAACCCATGGCGGCAGGCTTCTGCTCGAACACTTCACGCTGCATCGGCGCGCCGGCCGGAGCCAGGTGCTCCTGCTGCTTGCGTCGACGCGCAGCGATGAAGCGGAAGATCACGAACGCGATCACGGCCATGATCAGGATGTCGAAGATCTGCATGCCCTGGAAGCCGCCGCCCATGAACATGGACGCGAGCAGGCCACCGGCGGCGATACCGGCCAGAGGGCCGAGCCATTTAGACGCGCCGCCAGCCTTGGCCGCGGCACCGGCAGCGCCGGCTGCACCAGCGGTCGCTGCTGCGCCGCCCATGCCTGGGGAAGAAGGAGCCATCTGGCTGGTCTGGTGCGTCGGCGCAGCGCCGGCGCTTTTGCCACCACCAAAGCGCTTGGCGTTGGCGTCGAGGCTCATCGTCAGGCCGATGCACAACGCCATGGCGATGCTAAGAAAACGTTTCATAAAGGGAATTCCCGTTTGTGGAGACACGCGCGCCATGTTGCACAGCTGAAGTGTTACTGGCTAGCGAGAGAGTGTTTCGGGCTTTTGCCTGACAGCTTAGGTTCAGCTCCATCGAAGCAATAAGGCCATGTACTTTTGTCTGTAGGAAAATGGGATAGGTTCAGCGGGAAACCTGCTTATCGACGCAACGCCAGCATTACCACACCGGCGGTGATCAGGCCGATGCCGCCCCATTGGCGCAGGTCGAGTTTCTCGCCCAGCAGGATCACGCCGAGCACCGCCACCAGTACCACGCTGAGCTTGTCCACTGGCGCGACCAGCGAGGCTGGGCCGACTTTCAGCGCGCGGAAGTAGCACAGCCACGATGCGCCGGTACCCAGACCGGACAACAGCAGGAACAGATAGCTCTTGGCGGAAATTGATCCCAGTGACTGATATTGGCCCGTTGCGTACAAAATCAAGGCCAGGCTGACGAGGACCACGATGGTGCGCAGCAGGGTAGCGAAGTCGGAATTGACGTTTTCGATGCCGATCTTGGCGAAGATCGCCGTCAGCGCGGCGAAAGTCGCCGAGAGCAAGGCCCAGAATGTCCAGGAAGAAAAGAAGCCTGAGCCCATGGAAATATCCTTAAAGATGAGCCGACACAAAGCCTTGTAGGAGTGAGCCTGCTCGCGATGAGGGCGTGTCAGACAATAAATATATTGAATGATAAATCGCTATCGCGAGCAGGCTCACTCCTACAGAAGCAATCGAGCAAGGCGTTAAATGGCTTCCAGCTTCGCGTACCCCAGCATCAGCCACTTGCTGCCTTCGCTGAAGTTCACCTGCACCCGCGCCTGCGCGCCGGAACCTTCGAAGTTGAGGATCACGCCGTCGCCGAAGATCGAATGGCGCACGGCCTGACCGAGGCTGAAGCCGGTTTCCGGGATCTCGCTACCGCTGAACAGGTTGCTGCCGCTCATCGACTGGTTGCCGCCGAATGGTCGGCTGACACTGTTCGACAGGCGCACTTCCTGAATCAGCCCCTTCGGCACTTCACGGACGAAACGCGAGACCTTGTTGTAGGTTTCACTGCCGTACAGGCGTCGGGTTTCAGCATAGGTCATCACCAGATTCTGCATGGCACGGGTGATGCCCACATAGGCCAGGCGGCGCTCTTCTTCCAGACGACCCGGTTCTTCCAGGCTCATCTTGTGCGGGAACAGGCCTTCTTCCATGCCCACCAGGAACACGTAAGGGAATTCCAGGCCTTTGGCGCTGTGCAGGGTCATCAGCTGAATGCTGTCTTCGTGCTCGTCGGCTTGAGTGTCGCCGGCTTCCAGCGACGCGTGGCCGAGGAACGCCGCCAGTGGCGTCAGCTCTTCGTCATCTTCGGTGTTTTCGAAGTTGCGCGCGGCGCTGACCAGTTCCTCAAGGTTTTCCACCCGGGCCTGGCCTTTCTCGCCTTTTTCCGCTTCGTGATAGGCGATCAGCCCCGATTGCTCAATGACGGTCTGGGTCATCAGATGCAGCGGCATCTCCATGCACTTGGCGGCAAGGTTCTCGATCAGCTCGATAAACGCACCCAAGGCGCCGGCAGCACGACCGGTCAGGCCTTTATTGGCGACCAGTTGGCGCATCGCTTCCCACATCGACACATCGCTGTGACGTGCATGGTCGCGGATCGCTTCGACGGTTTTTTCGCCAATGCCGCGGGCCGGGACGTTGATCACCCGCTCCAGTGCGGCGTCGTTGCCACGGCCTTCAAGTAAACGCAGGTAGGCCATGGCGTTCTTGATTTCCGCGCGTTCGAAGAAGCGCTGGCCACCATAGATGCGGTACGGAATGCGTTCGCGCAGCAAGGCTTCTTCGAGAACGCGCGATTGGGCATTGGAGCGGTAGAGAATTGCGATATCGCTACGGGCCAAGCCGGTTTTCAGCGCGCTTTCGATGGTTTCGACAACGTAGCGTGCTTCGTCGTGTTCGTTGAACGCGGCGTACAGGTTAATCGCTTCACCGTCGCCACCGTCGGTCCACAGCTCTTTGCCGAGGCGCCCGGTGTTGTTCGCGATCAGGGCGTTGGCCGCCTTGAGGATGCCGGCGGTGGAGCGGTAGTTCTGCTCCAGACGAATGGTCACCGAATCCGGGAAGTCGGAGGAGTACTGATGAATGTTCTCGATTTTCGCCCCGCGCCAGCCGTAGATCGACTGGTCGTCGTCGCCGACCACCATCAGGCTGTCGCCGCCCTTGCCCAGTAGGCGCAACCAGGCGTACTGCACGGCGTTGGTGTCCTGGAACTCGTCGACGAGGATATGACGGAAGCGCTTCTGATAGTGCGCCAGCAGGCCCGGGTGATCGCGCCACAGGTCGAGGGCGCGCAGCAGCAGTTCGGAGAAGTCGATGACGCCGGCGCGCTGGCAGGCCGCCTCGTAAGCTTCGTAAATGCCGCGCATGGTCGCCAGGTACAAGTCGCCGCTGGCCTGAATGTGTTGCGGACGCAGACCTTCGTCTTTCTGCCCGTTGATGAACCACTGGGCCTGACGGGCCGGCCAGCGTTGTTCGTCCAGCCCCAGCTCGCGGATCACCCGCTTGACCAGCCGCTGCTGGTCGTCGCTGTCGAGAATCTGGAACGTCTGGCTCAACCCGGCTTCCTGCCAGTGCGCCCGCAGCAAGCGGTGCGCCAGGCCGTGGAAGGTGCCGACCCACATCCCGGCCGGGTTGATACCCAGCAACTGCTCGATGCGATGACGCATCTCGGCAGCGGCCTTGTTGGTGAAGGTCACCGACAGAATGGAGTGGGGCGAGGCGTTTTCGACCTGGATCAACCAGGCGATACGGTGCACCAGCACTCGGGTTTTACCGGAACCGGCACCGGCCAGGACCAACTGACGGCCAACGGGGGCTGCTACGGCCTGGCGTTGGGCATCGTTGAGGGAGTTCAGCAGAAGGGAGAGATCATCGCGCATCGGGGCATTCTAGGGTGCGCCGCAGGCCCGGGCAAACCGAGCTTTGCATTAGCCGATGAAAGTGCCGCCGATGACGACCGGTCGGTCACTGGCTACAGGCTTCGGCCCGCCTCACTCTGCGGGTTTTGCCGGTGATCGGACGGCGGAAAGTTTCCGGCAAATTATGATCTGGAGCAGTTTGGCAACGGGGTTGGCTTGTGTATGCTCCGTCCACGTTTCGGGCCCATGCTCACTCTTATAAGAACAACAACATTGCACAAGACCCTCAGCTCAGACCTGTCGGGCCCCTCTGTGGAACCCCGGGTCATCCGCAAGCATTACGCCGTCGAAATGGCGGTCGAACGCACGCGCCTGCTGTATCAGGGCTCGCTGCTGCCGACGATGTTCATGTTACTCAATGGTCTGGTCTGCGCGGCTTTGCTCTGGAGCCCGCAGCGCTATTTCGTGGTCAGCATCTGGCTGGTCTGGTTGTTGTCGCTGGTGGCGCTGCGGGTGATTCAGGTCGCGGCGTTCGATTCGGCGATCCCGGATCGCCAGGCCCAGCCGATCTGGTTTCGCATGTTCCTGCTCGGCTCGACCATGACCGGTCTGACCCTGGCCGGCGCCGGCATCGCCCTGGTGCCTGCCGACAACTTCATGCAGCAAGCCTGGGTGTTCGGCCTGATCGGTGCCGCGACGTTATCGGCCAGCGTTGCCTACGCCGTCAGCCTGCCGGCGTTTCTGTCCTTTACCTTGCCGTGCCTGCTGCCGGCGATCGGCTACCTGTTCTGGGGCGGTGATGAGCAGGCGCGCGGTTGGGGCTGGCTCGGGCTGATTCTGCTCGGTTCGCTGAGCGTGGTCGCCTGGCAGGTCAATCGGCTGATTGATCGTGGCTTGCTGCGACGGTTTCAGAATCAGCACCTGATCGAACACCTGCAGCAAGCGCAGAATCGCAGCGAGCAGCTCAATCAGGCGCTGGCCAAGGAGATCGAACAGCGGCGCTGTGCCGAGGGCCAATTGCGTGAGGCGCAGATTGAGCTGGAAGATCGCGTGGCCCAGCGCAGCCGCGAACTGGACGTGGCCAATCAGGCGCTGAGCAAAAGCGAAGCCCGGCTGGCCCTGGCGTTGAAGGCCAGTGAGCTGGGGCTGTGGGACTGGAACCTGCAGACCGACGAAGTCCATCACACGCAGATTCAGGAGTTGTTCGGCCTCGCGCCTGAATACGTCACGGCGATCCTGCGCGACCTCAAGCCACGCCTGCACCCGGAGGATGTGCCAGGGCTCAAGCAGGCGCTGATCGAACACCTGAAAGGGCGCACCGAGGACTATCAGATCGAATACCGCGTACGTCACGGCGACGGTCATTGGGTGTGGATCGAAGACCGCGGTCGCGCCGTGGAGCGCAGTGACAGTGGGCGGGTGATCCGCATGGTCGGCACCCGGCGCGACATCAGCGCGAGCAAAAGCCTCGAAGAACAGCAGCGACTGGCGGCCACGGTGTTCGAAGCGGCCAGCGAAGGCATCGTCATTCTCGACCCGAACTACGCGCTGATCGCGATCAATCAGGCGTTCAGCCGCGTCACCGGTTATGACATCGAAGACATGCTCGGGCGCAACGTCGTCGAACTGCCATGCAGTCGTGATGCGCGGCGGCACTACGTCGCGATCCGCCACGCGCTGGAGCAGCACGGCAGTTGGCAGGGCGAACTGGTGGAAACCCGCAAGAACGGCGAGCTGTATCCGCAGTGGCTGCAACTCAACGCGGTGCGCGACAGTCGAGGAAATGTCAGCCATATCGTCGGCTTCTTCGCCGATCTATCGGCGCGGCGCGAATCCGAAGAGCGCATGCGCTTCTTGACGCATTACGATGAGCTGACCGGGCTGGCCAACCGCTCGCTGTTCCGCGAACGCCTGCACGAAGCCCATCAGCGCGTGCGTCAGGGCGGGCGCCGCAGTCTGGCGCTGCTGCACATCAATCTCGATCGCTTCAAGTTGCTCAACGACAGCCTCGGCCACGAGGTGGCGGATCAGCTGTTGCAAAAAATGGCCCGACGTCTGGTCAACGCCTTGCCGGAGGCCGACACCATCGCCCGACTGTCCGGTGATGAATTTGCCGTGCTGTTCGATGCCTACGGCAACCTGTCGAGCCTGGCGCGGGTCGCCACGCGGCTGTCGAGCAAGCTGCGCCTGCCGTTGACGGTCGAAGGGCATGAACTGGTGGTCAGTGCCTCGATGGGCATCAGCATGCTGCCGGACAACGCCCGGGAAATCTCTGCGCTGGTCAGTCAGTCGAACATGGCCATGCAACACGCCAAGCATCTGGGCGGCAACAATTTCCAGTTCTACACCGACAGCCTGCAGGCCAGTACCCTTGAGCGCCTGCAACTGGAAAACCAACTGCGCAAAGCCATCGAAGACAAGCAGCTCAAGGTGTTCTACCAGCCGAAGCTGTGCCTGCAAACCGGGCGCCTGAATGCGGCGGAAGCGCTGGTGCGTTGGGATCATCCAAGCATGGGCCGGGTGCCGCCGGGGGACTTCATCGGTCTGGCCGAGGAAACCGGACTGATCGGGCCGATCGGCGAATTTGTACTGCGCCAGGCCTGCTGGCAGGCGTGCGAGTGGCAGCGTCAGGGGCTGGAGCCGATTCGGGTATCGGTGAACCTGTCGGTGCATCAACTGCGTCAGGGCAAACTGGTCAGCCTGGTGCGCCAGGTGCTGGAAGAAACCGGGCTGGCGCCGCACTACCTCGAACTGGAACTCACCGAGAGCCAGTTGCTCGACAGTGTCGAACACATCATCGCGACCTTCCAGCAGTTGCGTGATCTGGGGGTGAAGCTGGCGATCGATGACTTCGGCACCGGCTATTCGTCGCTGAGTTACCTGAAACGAATTCCGGTGGATTACGTGAAGATCGATCAGGCGTTCATTCGCGGACTGGGGCAGGGCAGCGAGGATGCCGCGATCACCCGGGCGATCATTGCCATGGCGCACGGGCTGTCGTTGAAAGTGGTGGCTGAAGGCGTCGAGCGGCAAGAACAGCTGGAATTTTTACGTGCTGAACGCTGCGACGAAGTGCAGGGGTATCTGATCAGTCGCCCGGTGGAGGCTGAGCGTCTGGCTGGGCTTTTACGCGAACAGGGAAATCCGCTTTAAGGGCTACATGCACTCCATCGCGCCTGATACGGGGACATGGAGTTACGCATTGAGCAGGCAAAAAGCCAATTCATGTAGTATAACTACAAGCGTGCTACATCCTTGCCCATAAGAAGAGTCCAGCCCCTTGAATCTGCTGCAACACATCGCCCAGTCACGTCACCTGTTACGCAAGTCGGAGCTCAAGGTCGCCGACCACGTGCTGCTTGACCCCGCGGCGGTGATGCACAGTTCCATGGCCGATCTGGCCCACAGTGTCGGCATCAGCGAGCCGACCATCGTGCGTTTCTGCCGGGCCATTGGCTGTTCCGGCTTTCAGGACCTCAAGCTGAAACTGGCGCAGAGCCTGGCCGCCGGGGCCAGCTTCGGCCAGTTCGCGATTCACGAAGACGACTCGGTCGCCGACTACAGCCTGAAGATTTTCGACACCACCCTGCACACCCTGATGGAGGTTCGCGAGAAGCTCGATCCGGTGGAATTGCAGCGCGCGGTGACGCTGATGTCCCAGGCGCAGCGTGTCGAGTTCTATGGCTTTGGTGCGTCCGGCGCGGTGGCGGCGGATGCGCAGCACAAGTTCTTCCGTCTGCTGCTGACGGCGGCGGCGTATTCCGACCCGCACATGCAGGCGATGTCTGCAGTGACCTTGAAGCCGACCGACGTGGCGATCTGCATTTCCCAGTCCGGGCGCTCCAAGGATCTGCTGATCACCGCCAACCTCGTTCGCGAGAGCGGCGCTTCGCTGATCACCTTGTGCCCGAGCCAGACACCGCTGGCCGAGCTGTCGACCGTCAACCTGGCGATCGATGTGCATGAAGACACCGAAATCTATACGCCGCTGACCTCGCGCATCGCCCATCTGGTGGTGATCGACGTGCTGGCCATGGGCGTGGCCATGGCGCGCGGGCCAAGTCTGGTCAATCACCTGAAGAGCGTGAAGCGCAGCCTGCGCAGCTTGCGGCTATCCCCCAAGGCCGTGAAAGCTCTGGACGATTAAAGCAAGGTCGTTCCGACCTTATTCGCGAGCAAGCCCGCTCCCACAGGGGATCTCTGGTGACCACAGATTTTGTGTCATATCGAGATCAAATGTGGGAGCGGGCTTGCTCGCGAAAGCGTCCTCAATAGCACCGCAATCGGCAAAGTTTCATCGCACTGTCATCCCTGCGCAGCCAAACCGTCATCCGTCCCGCCTATCGTGAAACTCCCGTACTCGCCTGGGAGACTCGAAATGGCTCAGCCCTACGAAGAACGCAACAGCGCCGCGAAAACCCGTCGTCAGCAGGAAGACCAGCGCCGCATGGAATTCCGTCGCGCGATCGAAGATCGCTTCGAACTTCGTCAGCTTCAAAGCGAAATCAGCGATTTTCCCGAGGACATCGAACTCAACTACTGGCAGGCAGCGCCCGCAGCTTCCCGTCGAAGCGTTCAACCAGCGCGCTGATCTGCACCCGTTCGCTGCGGATAAACGCCAGGAAGGCGTGCGCCACCGGTGACAGGCGTTTGGCCTTGGCTTGCACCAGGCACCAGCTGCGAAACAGCGGCAACTCTTCGACCGGCAGCTCGACCAGGCCGCCGGTCGCCAGCTCCAGGTTCAGGGCGTGGCGCGTCAACAGCGCCAGGCCCAGACCCGCCACTACGCATTCGCGCTGGGCTTCAGCCGAGGCCACTTCCTGGGTCTGGGTGAAGTGCACGCGTTTCTCCTTGAAATACTCTTCACAGGCCAGCCGCGTACCCGAACCGGGTTCGCGGATCAGCAGCGTGTAAGGTTCAAGATCCTGCAAACGCAGCGGTCCCATGTGTGCCAACGGATGGTCCGGGCGCGCCACGGCAACAATCGGATTGTTGAGAAACGGCAGAAATTCCAGGCCCATGTCCTGCGGCACCATCGACATGATCACCAGATCATCGCGATTGTCCGAGAGGCGGCGAATCACCTGGCCTCGGTTGACCACGGTCAGTTGCAGGTTCACTTCCGGGTGCTGGCGCTTGAACGCGGCGAACAGATGCGGCACGAAGTATTTAGCGCTGGATTCCACCGCCAGTTTCAGCTGCCCCTGCAGCGAGCCCTGCATGTCCGACAGCTGCATGTCGAGGTTTTCCAGGCGCCCGAAGATGTCCCGGCTGGCACGCTGCAGGGCTTCGGCGGCCTCGGTCATGTAGAGTTTTTTGCCGACATAATCGAATAATGGTTGCCCGATCAGCTCTTCCAGCTGACGAATCTGTAGGCTGACGGCCGGTTGTGTCAGAGACATTTCATCGGCTGCGCGGCTGTAGGACCGTAAATCACACACTTCGTTGAAGATCTGCAATTGGCGTAATGTCATACGCATCAAGGACTTACGCATTTTTTATGGGCTCTGACGGCAGGCTGATGGTTTAACTATAAGTCTTTGCTTATGCCTGACCCAATTTTTATTCATTTTTGTTAATCCCTTGTGAGGGCTAGTGTGGGGCTGCGACTAAATTGAAACATTTAGTCACGCGTCGACCTGGGTCTAGCAGGTCGTGGTGCCACCGGCTCAAGGGAATTTCCAAGTGATAAAAAAGATCCTGATCGCCAACCGTGGTGAGATTGCCGTACGAATTGTGCGAGCCTGCGCCGAGATGGGCATTCGCTCGGTAGCGATTTTTTCTGACGCCGATCGCCATGCCCTGCATGTGAAGCGTGCGGACGAAGCCCACAGCATCGGTGCCGAGCCACTGGCCGGCTACCTCAACCCGCGCAAGCTGGTGAACCTGGCGGTGGAAACCGGTTGCGATGCATTGCACCCCGGTTACGGCTTTCTCTCGGAAAATGCCGAGTTGGCAGACATCTGCGCCGAACGTGGAATCAAATTCATCGGCCCGTCGGCAGAAGTCATTCGCCGCATGGGCGACAAGACCGAAGCCCGGCGCAGCATGATCAAGGCCGGTGTGCCGGTCACCCCGGGCACCGAAGGCAACGTGTCGGGTATCGAAGAAGCCCTGACCGAGGGCGACCGAATCGGTTACCCGGTGATGCTCAAGGCCACCTCCGGTGGTGGCGGGCGCGGCATTCGTCGCTGCAACAGCCGCGAAGAACTCGAACAGAACTTCCCTCGGGTGATCTCCGAAGCGACCAAGGCCTTCGGTTCGGCAGAAGTGTTCCTGGAAAAATGTATCGTCAATCCCAAGCACATCGAAGCGCAGATCCTCGGTGACAGCTTCGGCAATGTGGTGCACCTGTTCGAGCGCGACTGCTCGATCCAGCGCCGCAACCAGAAGCTGATCGAGATTGCCCCGAGCCCGCAACTGACCCCGGAACAGCGCGCCTACATCGGCGACCTGTCGGTGCGTGCGGCCAAGGCTGTGGGCTACGAGAACGCCGGTACCGTGGAGTTTTTGCTCGCCGAGGGCGAGGTGTACTTCATGGAGATGAACACCCGGGTGCAGGTGGAGCACACCATCACCGAAGAAATCACCGGGATCGACATCGTTCGTGAGCAGATCCGCATCGCCTCCGGCCTGCCGCTGTCGGTGAAGCAGGAAGACATCCAGCACCGTGGTTTCGCGTTGCAGTTCCGCATCAACGCTGAGGATCCGAAAAACAACTTCCTGCCGAGTTTCGGCAAGATCACCCGCTACTACGCCCCCGGCGGCCCGGGCGTGCGCACCGACACGGCGATCTACACCGGTTACACCATTCCGCCGTTCTACGACTCGATGTGCCTGAAACTGGTGGTCTGGGCGTTGACCTGGGAAGAGGCGATGGACCGTGGCCTGCGGGCGCTGGACGACATGCGTCTGCAAGGCGTGAAAACCACCGCCGCGTACTACCAGGAAATCCTGCGCAACCCGGAATTCCGTAGCGGCCAGTTCAATACCAGCTTCGTGGAAAGCCATCCTGAACTGACCAACTACTCGATCAAGCGCAAACCCGAAGAGCTGGCCCTGGCCATCGCCGCCGCCATCGCCGCCCACGCAGGCCTGTGAGGAATACAACAATGTCCAAGAAAATTTTCGTAACCGACACCATCCTGCGCGACGCTCACCAATCGCTGCTCGCCACCCGCATGCGCACTGAAGACATGCTGCCGATCTGTGACAAGCTCGATAAGGTCGGCTACTGGTCGCTGGAGTGCTGGGGCGGTGCGACGTTCGACGCCTGCGTGCGCTTTCTGAAAGAAGACCCGTGGGAGCGTCTGCGCCAACTGCGCGCCGCGCTGCCCAACACTCGTCTGCAAATGCTCCTGCGTGGGCAGAACCTGCTCGGCTATCGCCACTACAGCGACGACGTGGTCAAAGCTTTCGTTGCCAAGGCTGCGGTCAACGGCATCGACGTTTTCCGCATCTTCGACGCGATGAACGACGTGCGTAACCTGCGCGTGGCCATCGAAGCGGTGAAGGCTGCTGGCAAACACGCCCAGGGCACCATCGCTTACACCACCAGCCCGGTGCACACCATCGACGCGTTTGTGGCGCAAGCCAAGCAGATGGAAGCCATGGGTTGCGACTCGGTGGCGATCAAGGACATGGCCGGTCTGCTCACGCCATACGCCACCGGCGAACTGGTTCGCGCACTGAAAGCCGAGCAGTCGCTGCCAGTGTTCATCCACTCGCATGACACGGCTGGTCTGGCGGCGATGTGCCAATTGAAAGCCATCGAAAACGGTGCCGATCACATTGATACCGCGATCTCCAGCTTCGCCTCGGGCACCAGCCATCCAGGCACCGAGTCGATGGTTGCTGCGCTTAAAGGCACCGAGTACGACACCGGTCTGAACCTGGAACTGCTGCAGGAGATCGGTCTGTACTTCTACGCCGTGCGCAAGAAGTACCACCAGTTCGAAAGCGAGTTCACCGCCGTCGATACCCGTGTGCAAGTCAACCAGGTACCCGGCGGGATGATCTCCAACCTCGCCAACCAGCTGAAAGAGCAGGGCGCACTGAACCGCATGGCCGAAGTGCTGGCGGAAATCCCGCGTGTACGGGAAGACCTCGGTTTCCCGCCACTGGTGACGCCGACTTCGCAGATCGTCGGCACCCAGGCGTTCTTCAACGTGCTGGCCGGTGAGCGCTACAAGACCATCACCAACGAAGTGAAGCTGTACCTGCAAGGCGGCTACGGCAAGGCGCCGGGCGTGGTTAACGAGAAGCTGCGCCGTCAGGCCATCGGCAGCGAAGAGGTGATCGACGTACGTCCGGCCGATCTGCTCAAGCCGGAGATGACCAAGCTGCGTGCTGACATTGGAGCGCTGGCCAAGTCCGAAGAAGACGTGCTGACTTTCGCGATGTTCCCGGACATCGGCCGCAAGTTCCTCGAAGAGCGTGCCGCCGGCACCCTGGTTCCGGAAGTGCTGCTGCCGATCCCTGAGGCCGGTGGTGTGGCGAAGGCGGGCGGCGAAGGCGTGCCGACCGAGTTCGTCATCGACGTCCACGGCGAAACCTACCGGGTCGATATCACCGGTGTTGGTGTGAAGGCCGAAGGCAAGCGTCACTTCTACCTGTCCATCGACGGCATGCCGGAAGAAGTGGTGTTCGAACCGCTCAACGAATTCGTCGGCGGTGGCAGCAGCAAACGCAAGCAGGCATCGGCACCGGGCCACGTCAGCACCACCATGCCGGGCAACATCGTCGATGTGCTGGTCAAGGAGGGCGACACCGTCAAGGCCGGTCAGGCGGTGCTGATCACCGAAGCGATGAAGATGGAAACCGAAGTTCAGGCAGCGATTGCCGGCAAGGTCACCGCCATCCATGTGGCTAAGGGCGACCGGGTGAATCCTGGCGAAATCCTGATCGAGATCGAAGGCTGAGATAACTGCCGCGATCCAACGCTTTAAACCTCGGGGGGGCATGTGCTCCCCTTTTTTTTCGCCTGCAATATGCTGTTCTTTGTAGGGGCTGCCGCAGGCCCGAGCCTGCGACAGCTACACGTCGCTTTGTGTCAGAACGCCATGCGCCACTGGCCCATCACGCCGTAACTGCGGCTGTCGCTACCGGCCTCGCCAGTGAGCCCAACGCCCAGAGTGTTACGGGCGGACAGGGTCAGATCCAGACCGGCGTCCAGCGTGAAGCTGTTGCGATCCATCTCGGCCCCGGCGACTTCAAAGCTTCTGCCACCCTTGACCAGTTGCTGGCGCGTTTCGTTATCGAGCTCGCCGTAGGTATGTTTCACGCTGGCGCTGAGACGTGGCGTCAACTGCATGCCATTGGACAGGTGACTGGTGTTCGCCAGGCGCAGGCCGAAGGTGCTGCTCGGATTCGCCTGGGTCTGACCCTGAACCTTGAGCGCCGCATCGCCACCTTTCTCGGTGTAACCATCACGCTGGTAGCGTTGATAACCGACGCTGGCGAACGGTTCGAAGCTGACGTTGCCACGTCCCAGGTTGTAGCCGACTTCGGCAAACACCTGCTGGGTGCTGGCGTCATAGCTGCTCTTGAGGCGATCACTGAAACCATTGAAGGCAACGCGACGTTTGCCACTGCCGTCATGACTGCCGTACGAAGCCCCCAGGCGCAGGGCAAACGGGCCGTCCTGACGCAGCGCGTAGGCGCCGAGGTGCCAGCTGTCGAGATCACCGTCGAACTGTTGGGCATTGAGCCGGGTTTGCGCTTTCGCCCCCATCAGGCCGACATGCCACTGTTCGTCGAATTGCCAGTCGGCCCCCAGCACCAAACCGTGGGTGGAGTGTTTGAGGGCACTGTCGTAATCACGATCGACCTTACCGCCATGTCCCAGAGCTTGCAGCCAGACTCGCCCGGAACCGGCACCACCAGCAACTGGACGCGGCGCACTACCCAGGCTTTTTGCACCTGCGTTGTCTCCCAGTTGATACATCGCCGAGAGGATGCTTGCTCTGATTGGGTTGACGCTGTTCAGGGTGGCTTTGGCAAGGTTGGCGTTGCTGCCAGCGGCGAGTTGCTCAAGGGCCACGCTGGCAGTTGCCTTGCTGGCCCCCAGCAGGGATGTGACCGCCTGGCTGGTAGCAGCGGATGAGCCAAGGGCTATCGCAGACTCCCCGGAGGGCTCAGGCTCTTCAGGTTGCTGAGGTTGCTGAGGTTGCTGAGGTTGCTGAGGTTGCTGAGGTTGCTGAGGTTGCTGAGGTTGCTGATGGGGGGAGGGTGTCTCGTCAATGCTCTGGGCGAGTGCCTGACTATTCTGCGTGGTCGCAAGGTTTTCGAGCGGCACATCGTTACGGGCATAGAGCAAGCCCACTCGTTGTGCTTCGTAGTGCAGCGTCGGAGTCATGTATGCCAGATCGTTTTCAACGGTGCCAAACTGCCCCTCAATCTTTCCCGCTTCCAGAATGGTGTGCTGACTGCTTTGCGGGTAGTCGCCGGCGGTGACGAGTTTCAGGGTGGCGTCACCCAAATGAGCGGTTCCCTTTACGACCACCGTCTGACTGTTGCCGGAAGCATCCACGGCATAGGACAGCACGGCAGAACGGGTCAGGCGCAGATCTCCCGCGACCTTGGGTGCGCCGTAGACATCGTCGACGGTCATGCGTCCGTACACGTTCAAATGATTAACCGCACCATTCCCGGCTATATGGCCGTTTTCCTGAACCTCCACCATGCCGTCAATCAGGCCCTGGTTGGTCAGGTCGCCGCCAGACGCGACAGTGGCGCCGCCATTGATCGCCCCTTTGTTGATCAAGATGCCCTCGGTCACTGCCGTACCCAGAATTTGCCCTTCATTGACCAGCAATGCCTTTGGATGAACCAGTACACCGAGGCTGAAATCACCCGGTCCGCTGCGGGTCCAGCTCCCGCGCCTGACCTCCAGCCCACTGAAGTTACGGGTTTCACCCAGCACGCCTTTCCTGTTCGCGTCGAGTTGCAGCAGGTTGTCGCCCCCGCCACCGTCGACCAGGCCGGCGAAGCTGCCCCGAGATTGCACGGTGACAAGGTCATTGCGCTCATCAAGCGCCAGCGCCACACCCTCCTGTGCCGGATAGGCTTTGCTGACCTTCAGCTGGACGGTTTCCGGATGATTAGCGAAAGCGGTGATCGCTGATTTGAATGTTTCAGGGGAGGCGGCAGAGATGCCTTGAGTGTCGGGCGGTGCGTCCTGGGCGATGGACAGATCGGCACATCCCATGGCCAAAGCAATGGCTAATGTCAGGTGTTTTGGTCGAAAGTGGAATTGAACGGGCATCGAGTTCAGCCTCTCGTGGAAGGAGGCCAAACTCTAAGTTGGAGCCGGCAGGCGCCGATGTCAGCCGGATCGCTCGGTGCTGCGGGCTGCGTCTGTTTGATCTTCGGAAAAGAGCGGCTCGACACGGATTGGCGGATTGCGTCGTGGCGCCGCGTTGTCGTTTCCTACAAGTTACGGTGCCATTAGCCGCTTGTAATGATCAGAAATTCATCTGCCACTGCTCGATCCTCCCGTGGTGGAAGTCTGTCGGCGGAGCCGCTCAGCTACGCCGCACATAAGCCTTGCCGTAATACCGCTCCATGCGCGCCTGGATCAGCTCCAGACCGATCGACATCAGCCAGTAAATGATCGCCGCCGTGGTCAGCATCTCGATGTAGCGGTAGCTCGAGCGGCCGTAGGACTGCGCCAGAAACATCACTTCCCAGACGCCCATCACCGAGATCAGTGACGAGTCCTTGAGCATCGAGATGAACTGGTTGGTGGTCGGCGGAATAATCGTGCGCATCGCCTGGGGCAGGGTGATGCGCCAGAAGATCACGCTCTCGCGCATGCCCAGCGCCAGCGAAGCTTCGCGTTGGCCGTAGGGCACGCCGAGGATACCGGCGCGGAAAATCTCGCTGAGGTAGGCGCCGTAGTTGAGTGACAGGGCAATGATCCCCGCCACCACCGCGCCGGGCACCACGCCCAGTTGCGGCAGGCCGAGGTAGATCAACAGGATCTGGATCAGCAGCGGCGTGCCGCGAAAGAACGAGGTGTAGAAACTGGCGATCCCGAACGCCACGGCGCTTTTCGACAGACGCGCCAGAGCGGTGACGAAGCCCAGCAAGGATGAGGCGACGATCGCGCAGGCGCAGAGAAACAGGGTCAGTGCCGCGCCCTGCAGAAAGCCGTTGGGCGCCAGGTGCACGCCGAGCAGATTCGGCAGCTTGTCGAGGATGATCGAGAGCTTCAGATCGAAGCTGAGGAAAAACCCGGCGAACAGGCTGAACATCGCCGCCCAGGTCAGGTACAGGCGCGTGCGGAAACCGAACAGCCGTTGCAGGCGCGATTCAGCCACCGGTTGCGGCGGCTGTGGAGGTGTCGGGAAGGCAGTCATTGGCTGATATCGGCGCCGATCCATTTCTGCGACAGCTTGCTCAGCGTGCCGTCCTGCTTGAGTTGCGCGAACACCTCGCGCACTTTGGCGTCCCACTCGGCATCACCCTTTTCGATGGCCACCGAGTTCGGTTCCGAGTACAGCGGCGCGCCCGCCAGTTTGAAACGCTGATCCTGATTCAGGCGCGGCTGCGCGGTCACCAAGTTGGTGAGGATGGCATCCAGGCGCACACCGGCGCCCAGGCCCAGATCCTGGAAGGCGACGTTGTCGGTATCGTACGGAGCGATCTGCACATCCTCGAACGGGTACTCCAGACGCGTGTCTTCGGCGCCTTCGATGACCAGATTCTTGTTCAGATAGCTTTCGTAGCTGGAGGCGCTGGTCAGGCCGACTTTCTTGCCGCTCAAGTCTTTGGCGCCGTGGATGCGATCGTCCTTGGCGTTGACCACGATCACGGCGGGCGAGGCGTAGTACTCGACCGGGAAATCGAACACTTCGGCGCGGGCTTTGCTCGGAGTCATGGAGCAGATGCAGATGTCATAGCGCCCGCTCCAGCGGCCGGCAGCGATCACGTCCCAGGAGGGTGTTTCGAGGCGCAGCTTGACCCCCAGCTTGTCCGCAACGGCTTTGGCGACGTCCACGTCGAAGCCGTCGAGCTGATTCTGCTCATTGAGAAACGAAAAGGGTGGGTAGCTTTCCATCAGCACGCCGACCAGTTGTTTTTTCTGTTCGACGCGATCAAGTGTGGCGCCGCCGAAGGCTTGAGTGGACGCGGCAAGAATCGTCAGGCCCAGGGCCAGTAGCGGTTGAAGTTTCACAGTCGACACCTGAAAAAAAGGGGTTGTTATTAACCGAATGGTGCGTATTAAATAGTTATAAGAACTACTCTGGTAGTGAGTAATTTTCATAAGCATATGAGCGAAAAGCATATGGGCACAGCAAGCACGGTAATTCTCGATGGCGGCATGGGCCGTGAGTTGCAACGCGCCGGGGCGCCGTTTCGGCAGCCCGAGTGGTCGGCGCTGGCCCTGATCGAAGCACCGCAAGCGGTCGAAGCGGTGCACGCCGCCTACATCGCCAGCGGCGCCAATGTGATCACCAGCAACAGTTATGCGGTCGTGCCGTTTCATATTGGCGAGGCGCGGTTTGCCGCTGAAGGTCAGGCACTGGCGGCGTTGGCCGGAGAGCTGGCACAGCGTGCGGTGCAGGCCTCGGGCAAAGCGGTGCGAGTGGCCGGTTCGTTGCCGCCGCTGTTCGGCTCCTATCGCCCGGATCTGTTCGAAGCGGCGCGGGTGAACGAATTGCTGACGCCACTGGTGACCGGCCTGGCGCCACATGTCGACCTGTGGCTGGCGGAAACCCAGAGCTCGATCATCGAGGCGCGTTCCATTCGCGCCGGTCTGCCGCAGGACGGCAAACCGTTCTGGCTGTCGTTTACTTTGAAGGATGAAGACACCGACGAGGTGCCGCGTCTGCGTTCCGGCGAACCGGTGGCCGAAGCAGCGGCGGTGGCGGCGGAATTGGGCGTCGAGACGCTGCTGTTCAACTGCAGCCAGCCGGAAGTGATCGGTGCGGCGATTGATGCGGCGCGCGATACCTTCGAACGCCTGGGTGTGCAGATTCACATCGGCGCGTATGCCAACGCGTTTCCACCGCAACCGAAAGAGGCGACCGCCAACGACGGCCTCGACCCGTTGCGCGACGATCTGGATCCGCCGGGGTATCTGCACTGGGCGAAGGATTGGCAGCAGCGGGGCGCCAGCCATTTGGGCGGTTGCTGCGGGATCGGGCCGGAACACATCGCGGTGCTGGCGCAAAAGTTGGGGTAAACAACAGATCAAAAGATCGCAGCCTGCGGCAGCTCCTACATGGGATTGACGTTCACCCTGTAGGAGCTGCCGCAGGCTGCGATCTTTTGCTTTGACGATTTAACTACGGCACTCGACCAACCCTTTGAGCTGCCCGGTCGGCGTCTGGTTGGCATCGCTCAACCACTGCTCGAACCCTGCCGCAATCGCCGGCCACTCCGAATCCACAATCGAATACCACGCGGTATCGCGGTTCTGGCCCTTGACCACCATGTGCTGACGGAACACGCCTTCGAAGCTGAAACCCAGACGTTCGGCGGCGTATTTGGAGCGGGCGTTGCCGTTGTTGCACTTCCACTCCAGGCGACGATAGCCCTGTTCGAAGGCGTATTTGGCCAACAGGTAAACCGCTTCGGTACTCTTCGGTGAACGTTGCATCGGCGCACCGAAGGTGACGTGGCCGATCTCGATGCGCCCCTGCGCCGGGACGATCGACATCAGGCTCAGAATGCCTTGCACCTCGCCCGTGACGCGGTCAATCACGCTGAAGAAATACGGATCGCTGCTGGCCGCATGGTTGTTCAACCAGTCATTGAAAACGCTGCGCTCGGGGAACGGCCCATAGGGCAAGTAATCCCACAGCTTCGGGTCGGCGCCGGGGCCTTCGAGGGCGTTGAACAACTCGTCGCCGTGGCGCGCCGGGTCGAGGCGTTCCAGGCGGATGAAGCGGCCTTCGAGCAAGGTGGCGGTGGGGGCGGGGACGCCTTTCCAGTCGGCAAGTGCAGTGGTCATGTACGCGGCTCCTTAAATGGCTTTGCGAAACTGGATGAATCCCGGGCGCTCGGCGATGCGCTCGTAGAGCTGAATCGCGGTGGCATTGGTTTCGTGGGTCAGCCAATGCACTTTGCAGCAACCGTCGGCCTTGGCAGTGGCGTAGACGTGTTCGATCAGCAAGCGACCGACGCCGGTGCCACGAGTCTCCGGTGCCACCAACAGATCCTGCAAGTAGCAGGAGTTTTCGATGCTCCAATTGGAGCGGTGATAGATGAAATGCACCATGCCCACTGCTTTACCGTCGGCCCAGGCGAGGGCGGCGTGGGTTGGTTCGCTCGGGTCGAGGAAACGCTGCCAGGTGCTCTGCGTGACGGCGTCCGGCAACTCGGTATTGTAGAAGCGCAGGTAGGTCTGCCACAGCGGCAACCAGGCGGCGTGATCACCGGCGGTCACCGGGCGGATCTGGATCTGACTCATGCTGATTTCCTTAACGCATCAAGTGGGCGAGGGTTCGGTCGGCGATGTCGGGGCTGGCAGCCAGGCCTTCGCGCACGCCGGCAATGTCTTCGGCGCTGCGGTTCTGGCTGAGCTTGCGCTTGCCTTCGAGGCGGTCGATGGGAATGGCGAAACCGACGATGGCCTTGAGCATGCCGTCGATGTAGTCGGCCGGCGCATCGTCGACCTTCCACGGTTGTGCGCGACCGGCTTCATGGCGATCAGTCAGCGTGCTGACGATGTCGAGCAGGCGCCCGCCGTCGCTGAAGGTTTCGGCGTGGCCGTAGGCGTGCACGGCGACGTAGTTCCAGGTCGGCACGACTTTGCCGTGCTCGGCCTTGCTCGGGTAAAACCCCGGGCTGACGTAGGCGTCGGGGCCGGCAAAAATCAGCATCGCTTCAGCGCCGTCGCGCAGGTCTTTCCATTGCGGATTGGCTTTGGCCAGGTGCCCGTACAGCGTGCCGTTCGGACCCTGTTCGCGGTGCAGCAGCACTGGCACGTGGCTGGCTTGAAGGCCGTTTTCACCGTGGCTCACCAGAATCGCGAGGCGAGTGGCGAGGATCAGTTCGTGCAGTTGCGACAGTTCGTCGATGGCAAAGGCGCGGGGCGTGTACATGGAGAGATTTTCCTTGGCGAATGCCTGCATCCTAGGCAGGCTATTGGTCTGTTGTAAGAGCCATTGATGACCAATTTCATAGGTCCATTGTCATGCCCGAATCGCCCACGCTGTCCATGCCGTTTAATCCGGCCGGTATCGAGCTCGACCGCCGTCAGGGTTTGAGCCGCCAGCTCTATCAGGCGCTACGTCTGCGCGTGCTGGACGGGCGCTTGGCCAGTGGCACACGGCTGCCGGCCAGCCGTGATCTGGCGACGGCGTTGGCGATTTCCCGCAACAGCGTGGTGCGCGCCTACGATCAGTTGTACGCCGAAGGCTTCATCGAAGGCCGGGTCGGAGACGGCACGTATGTCGCGCAATTGCTGCAAAGCGCATTGCCCACAAAAAAACTATCCACAAAAGTATCCACAGGCTTTTCAACAGGCTTACCCACAGCCTTATCCACAAATTGGCTGGATTTACCTGTGGTTCCATCCAGTAAAGTTATCCACAGCGACGCATTGCGGCGGGTTGAAAACAATCATCTGGCCCTGCCACCCAGTGGTCCGCCGCGTGCTTTTCGGGTCGGCGTTCCAGCCTTCGATCTGTTCCCGTTTGACGTCTGGGCCAAGCTGAACGCGGCTTTCTGGCGCAAGCCGGATTTGCAGCAGTTGTGTTATGGCGATCCGGCGGGCGATGCGCGGTTGCGCGGGATGATCGCGGCCTATTTGCGCAGCTCACGGGGCATGCAGTGCACGGCTGAGCAAATTGTGATCACCAGTGGCGCACAGCAGGGCATAAGCCTTTGTGCACAGTTGCTGGTAGCGCCGGGCGACGGCGTAGCGATTGAAAATCCCGGGTATCGAGCGGCCGGTCATGCCTTCGCCGTGGCCGGTGCCCGGCTGCATGGGGTGGCGGTGGACAGCGAGGGAATCGACTGCCAGCAACTGGCAGGACTGACCGATTGTCGCCTGACCTATGTCACGCCATCCCACCAGTACCCCACGGGGGTGGTAATGAGTCTGGCCCGTCGCCTCGAATTGCTGGCGTGGGCCGAGCGCACGCAGGGCTGGATCGTCGAGGATGATTACGATGGCGAGTATCGTTACAGCGGCGCTCCTCTGGCGCCTTTGGCTGCCCTCGATCGACAGGGGCGAGTGCTGTATGTCGGCACGTTCGGCAAGGTCGCGTTCCCGGCGTTGCGCCTGGGGTATCTGGTGTTGCCGCCGGGGTTGGTGGAGGCATTTGCGCAAAGGCGTGCGGTGGATGTGCGTCACTCCGAAGTCAGTACCCAGGCGGTGATGGCCGAGTTCATGGCCGCCGGGCATTTCCAGCGGCACATCCGACGCATGCGCCGCGCGGCGCTGAGCCGACGCAATGTCTTGCTCGGCGGCTGGCCGCAGAATATTGCGGGCGTCGGCCAGTTGCCCGGCGTTGCCGCCGGGCTGCACCTGACCGTGCCGGTCGCCAGTGTGGCGCGTGAAAGCCAACTGATCGAACTGGCGCGTAGCGTCGACGTCGAGATCAATGGTCTGAGCAGTTATTGGCTGCCTGATTCCACGACCCCGGTCGACCAGCGCGCCGGACTGGTGCTGGGCTTTGCCGCGGTGCCTGAGCGCGCAATCGAAGCGGCGCTCGAGCGTTTGCGAACCGTGTGGCACACCCTCTGAAGCGGGCGCAGATCAATGCGCCCGACAGCGGTATCACGGTTGTGCTTCGAGTTGCAGGAACAGGCTCGGATCGCCAATCCGGCGCAGCACGTAATCAATTGGCGTCAGGTTTGTCAGGGCTTCTCGACGCTCTGCGCTGAGGGTCTTCAAATGCGCATCGGCGACTTTCAAGTGCGCCGCGGTGAATTGTTCCGGCGCGGCTTCGGGCGAGTCGTAGTGAAAATGCGCGAGCCATAACGGCTGATCATGCTGGGTACTGTCGAGTATCTGATACTCCTGAAAATAATCCTGGCGCTTTTTGGTCTTGATCCGGCCCAGGGCGTTCCTGACGATCCGGACCTGTTGATTGTCCAGCAACCAGTGCAAATAGGCTTGTCGAGGCTGGCGATCCTTGAGCAGACTGGCGCGCACGGCGATGCCTTGAGCGCGTAACCGGACCGCAGCACTGTTGAGTTCCGCACTCAAGTTGCCCACCGGCAACCGCGTGCCACCGGCGGCGACAATGCGGGCCTGCGCCTGTTCGACGCTGACAGCAATCTGTTCCAGTCGCCGAGCCTGCTGATCGAACAGATCCTGCATGTCTGCCGGTATGCGGTTGGGCCTCAGAGCGTCACGCCGGGTCCGGTCAATGAACGCCTGCACTCGCTCATTCTGGGTCAGGGCATCGGCAATGAACTCGATGTCGCCCACCTGCGTCGTCGGGGAGGCGGAGGGTCTGACGGGAAGCATTTCTTCCAGAGGTGATTCGCTGGCGGCTGCGGGTCTGGCGGGCGCAGGGTCACGAGGCCGGCTCTTGGTGACCTTGCCAACCGGTCGGGACGGTCCTGCGACAGAGGGGCCCGGTGTGGCCGGCGTGCTGCGGGCTCCGGTTTCCGGCAGCAGTTCGCTCAGTTGCTCCTGCGCCAGTTGTCTGAATTCGCCGAGCAAGCTCCTCATCCGTGTCAGTTCCGCCGCAACCACCATGCCCGGGTATTCGCCTGGCAAGTCCCCCAGACGCTGATCGGCATCGACATAGACATCGATCAGTCGGCTCAGACGATCAATGCGCAGCGCAGTGCTGTCGCCGTTGTCGGGTTTCCTGATCAGGGCGGCATGGCGGTGTGTGGCGGTGGCGGCTTCGATTATCAGCCAACCGGTGGCTTCCCGCGCCGCTTCGGTGGCTGTTTCCTGCATGCACAACTCGTGAGACATGCCGATGGCATTGGATTTCAGATCCCACTGGTTAAACGCCGGGAGCAGTTGGCGCAAGCGTTGCGCGGTGGTCATGCCTGCACTGCCGATGGTGTCGAGAGTTTCCAAGGAGGTACGGGACAGCTGCAGGCGGGCGATCATGTCCTGGCTCAAAGCCAGAGCCTGGTGCAATTCCTCGTTGTAACTTTGCAGCGCTTGCGGTGTATCGATGACCGTGTGTTGAGCCAATTTACGGGTCAATACTGCGTAAGCGTTGCGTTTGAGAACGAACCAGAGGCTGAGGTTTTTTTGCAGCAAAGTGGTCATGCGCTGCAATTCGACGAAATAGCCATCGCTCCCCCCTTTGAGGCGCCATTGGCCGAGTATTTTCAAGGCCTCGTCGTAATCCCCGATCAGCTTTTCGACTTGGTCAAGGTAACGCCGGGTCGCCTCTTCGTGGGCTTGTCCGGAGGCGCCAAGCATGGCTAACTGGGCTTGCTCCAGAGCAGCGTTGCCGACGGCTTCCTGATTTCTGAATGCTTGCAGAGCCGTACCGAGCTGGTTCCTCTGGATTTCTTTTTCCTTGCGCTGGGCCTTGAGCTGACTTTGCAGGCTGGTGCCCCCGGCGCCCCCGCGCAGACGCAGTCGGGTATCCACGAACCATTGGCCTTGCTGGTTGTGAATCAGCAGCGGACCGGTTTTTGACGGCGTTTGCGGATCAACGATTTGCACCTGCTGGTCATCGTTTTCAATCACGCGGAACCAGCGGTCGCCCGCCTGCGCATAGGTGCTGTTAGCGAGGCGATACAAGGTCGCCTTGCCGCGCAGCAGGGTTTCCACCGCGGCTGCCGTGAGGTCGGGAGCCGGCACGGCCAGAGTATTCAGAAACGTTGCCAAGGCACCGGGCGAGCGACGGGGCACCGAGCCGTAGGCCTCAAGCGAGGAGTAATGGCTGGCCGGGAGTGGGTCACTCAACAGCGTGGTGACGTGTGTAACCGTGGGCGGGACAGGCGTTTGTGCAGGGGCGGTCTGGATCCGGGGCAGCCCTTCGCTTTCGATATCGCTTGCGCCTTCGCTGCGTAACGCTGTGCGGGGGCCGGTTGTGCGTTGGGTGGCCGCATGATGGGCCAGGATCATGCCCAGGTTCAGCAACATATCGGCAACCGCGCTCCACTGGGCGTGGGTATCGCCACGATTGTGGGCATCCACGACCTGATCGATTTCGCTGATGCTTTGCCAGACCCAGATCGCCGCGCCTGCCGGGCCGCAGAGAAAGTTCGCGGCAACGTTGAACAACGCCCACCCGCTGTCTCGCAGCAAGGCCCAGCGGCGTTGCGCATTGGACAACGACTGTCGGTCGGCGAGTTCGGCCATCGCCAGTGCATGGGTCTTGAACAGCACCGGGAACACGTCGCCAGTCAGCGCCGTGGAGGCAAGCCCGACCGGCCCGGCCCACTTGACGCTGGTCCAGGGCTCGGCGAGCAATTGCGCGCCCAGCCACGGACTGGGCAGACCGATGGGGAAGGTGTATTGGGCATATTTGAAGCTGGTTTGGGAATCCGCCAGCCACGCCAGCACCGAATCTCTCAGTTCGCCTGGCTGATGGACGGCGTACAGCAGGTTTTGCGTTGAGGGGAATTGCAGCAATGGCTGCTCAAGCAACGGACGATACAGCAGGCATGGCCCGGCTCCAGGCAGACGCGGGGCAATGATGAACATGTTGGTGACAACATCGCCAACAGTCTCCCCGGCATGGATAAACGTCAGCGGGCGAATGACCACAGTGTGTGGATGACCGGGTATCGGTTTGAGCCACTCCTGGACACAGCGATAACCCTGCTCATCCACGCCGCCGAGGCGACGCAGCTTGGATTCCAGTGCAATCAGCGGCAGCAGTGCGTGCAACTGGCGGAGGTAAAAACGCTGCTGCAGGGGGGCCTGCAGCGGATCGTTGATCAGCCTGTCCCTGATCAAGCCGGGGTAGACCTCACCCATGTCGATCTTGTTTGCCATCTTCGTCAGGTAGGCGACAGTCAGCCACTGCGGCAGCGCTTGTGGCGGGTCGAATTGCAGAGTCGCCAGATACGGCGTGCGGTTTTGCAAGGCGTACTCGCCCAGGGTTTCGATATGGGTGTCATGCGGATCGGGCAGTGTCACGCCTCCCGATTCGAAGCTGTTGGTGATGCGGATTTGCAATTTGTCCAAAGGCAGCCTGGCCGCCGATGGCTGATCGGCAATGATCGCCTCACGCATGCAATTGCGTGCATAGGTATCGATCGGCGGGATTGGCAACAGCGCCTTGTCTGCCTGCCGGTACAACTGGCCCAGCGCATTGATCGATTGGCTGTATTGATCGAGCTCGGAAGCCGAAGCGTCGAGCAACCAGTCGGGTATCGAATCATCTAGGTCGATGAGGGTGTTTTTCTGCGGTTCGCTGGCTTGCTCGATCAGGGGCAGAAGGGAGGAGCCGTCCTCGCTTTCCTCGTCGAGACTTTGTCGGGTGATTGCCCGGATGGCATCGAGTTGGTTGGCAATCAGGACCCACGCCATGTGGTCGAAAAAATTGCCCTCGGGTTCGAACAACTGCCACTGCAGATTCTGTCCGGCCGGCAACAGTTCGATACGCTGCGGCAGTGATTCACCCAGTTGCTGTAGAGAGTCGAATGTCTCGTAACCATCTTCCACGGTGTACATCATGACCAGATCGCGCAGGCCATAGCGTCCGAAAATCACCACGGCGCCGCCCAGAATCAGGTGCCGGGCAGCGCCTTGAGCATCGACCGAGTCGATGTCGATCAGGCACACGCGGATGTCCGACAGTGTTATGTCGTGACGCTGGCGCTCCTGTTTGTCCGGGCGCCGCGAAATCGCCCGGGCGACCAGGCACTGTTCATCGTCCCAGCCCTCGGCGTGATGGACGTTCAGGGCTTCGCGCAGGGCATCGGAGAGTTCTTGCCAGCGCGGCAATTGGCGTCGGGTGCTGTTCCAGTAATCCAGCTGTCGCTCGGCGAAGGCGACAAACAACAGGGGCGAATAATCGTTGAGCAGATCGGCAATGGCCTCGATATCGACATCCATATGCACCACTGGCGTGGCCTGGTGGTTCAAGGTCAGAAAGTGTTCACCCTCCAGATAGTTGGCGCTGGAGCCGTTGAAAAATTGCCGGACGAGTGCCTCTGTCAGTGATTCAAATCGGGTCGGCAGGGCCACTCGTTCCGCGTTCAGCCATTGCCATTGTGGCGTGCCGATCATGGCCTGCTCGGGATCGATCTTGCGTTGTGGATACAGCGCTTCGAGCGCCTGGCGCAGCACTGCGCTGGCGACTTCATCGACTGTGGGCCCGCGACTGGTCTGATGGACGATCTGGCTCTTTTGCAGCAATGCATGGGTTTCGGTGTTCGCTGAATGCTCAGTCATTGTCATTGTCCTTTTTGACGTTTGGGGCTTATGAGAAAAACAGCGAACGCGCCAGCTGCGGGCCGATCGCGCTGCGATAGATAGCGATGATTTGCGGGCTGCTGGTGGTTGAGTCCAGGTCGAAGGCGCCGGCCATCCGCCGTTGCTCCTGCAGTTTCAAATGGGCGGCGGTGAAGGCGTCGGCCGGTGCATCGGGGCTGTTGTAATGGAAGTGCGCGTACCACAACGTCTTGCCGGTGCGCCGCTCGCGAATTTCGTACTCCTGCAGATAATCCCTGCGCGGTCCTTTGAGGCGACGCCGGGCACCGCCAGACACAATGTCGATCTCATTTTTGTGCAATAACCATTCGACCCGGGCGGCGGTTGGCGGTTGTTGCTTGGTCATCTCGACCCGTATCCGGTAGCCCTCGGCGTACAGGCGTTCACCCGCCTGGTTCAATTGGCCGATCAGGGCTGGCGGCTCCTCGGTGCTGTTCGCCCGCAGCCGGGCCTGTTCAAGGCTTTTCGCGCTTTCGTCGAGCTGTTCGGCCTTGCGCTGGAACTGCTCTTCGATTTCCACCGGAATCCGACCGGGTTTTTTGGCATGGGCTTCGGTTTGCCGGATGAAGCTTTCTACGCCATCGAGCAGCGCCTGGCCCTGGCTGATCTGGGTGGCGAGATCCGCTACCGGAGCAGGCGGGCGGCGCCGTCCGGGCTGAATGCGTTCGACCCAGACACCGGGCGTTTTCTCGTGAAAAGTGGCGATGACGTTCCCGGTCATGGGCGCTTTCACGTCAAGCAGGACCGGTTGCCCTGGCGCCGAGGAACGCAACTCGCCGACCACTGTGCCCTTGAAGCGGGTTTTGATAATCCGTTTACGTGAGGCTGGCGCTGGCCTTGAAGGACCGGGCCGAGGCTCCACCGGCCGGTGTTCGAGGAGCAATTGCGCCAGGTGCTCTTCGGTCTGGTGCTGAAACTCGTTGATTCGTTTACGCGTATGGCTGAAGGGCTCGTCGAGCAGCACATCCTTGTGGTTGAGGGCGAAATCCTCGAACGACTGATCGATGGCGGCAAACTGTTCGAGCATGCCGTTGAGGCCTTCGATCCGCTCGTTGGCCCCCAGGCTGGTCTGGTCGAGCAGCAGTTCCTGGGAGGTCTGAATCACCAGGTTGGTTGTGTCGAGCAGGCGTACCAGATCGCCTTGCGCCTGAGTCAGCGCTGGCGAAGCCTGCTCTTGCAGGCAGATGTCGCGAGCCAGCGACACCTGAAGCGCCTTGAGATCATTGAGACTGAACACAGGCAGCTTTGCGCGATAGGTATTGGCGACTTCAGCGGCACGTTTGCCCAGTCGGCTCAACTCCTGA
This sequence comes from Pseudomonas fluorescens, assembly GCF_004683905.1. Lineage (NCBI taxonomy): Bacteria > Pseudomonadati > Pseudomonadota > Gammaproteobacteria > Pseudomonadales > Pseudomonadaceae > Pseudomonas > Pseudomonas fluorescens. The sequence goes on along the minus strand of NZ_CP038438.1, from coordinate 6,042,899 downwards.
AAACGTGACTGGGCAAACTCGATCTTGCTGATCATGTCCTCGGTCAAATCGTACATTCTGCGGTAGGTGACGGGGTCACCGGTGCCTGCAGCCGTTTCCTCGGCCTCGAGCAGCACCAGGGTTTCCTTGAGGATTCTGGCGAAGAGGGGGTCACGTTGAGTGAGCCATGTCTGGTTGAAGAACAACTGGGTACCGAGCATCTCGGTCATGGCGGTGCGGAAATGGGGTACGGTCTCAAGCAGGTTCAGCGATTTCAGCTGGTCGATGGGAGCCGCGTATTCCCCGGTGCGGCGTTCAAGTGCTGCAAGAAACGTAGTCTGCTGCGCCACCAGAGTGTCATCGCTGGCCGCGGTCATGGCGGTGTGAGCGGCTGTCAGCTCTGTGCGGGCCTGCTCGCGCGTGTTATCGAACTCGGTCAGTTGTTTCTTGAGTTCGGCGATGCGTTCATTGTTTTCCCGTCGTTTGGCTTTGCGCCGACTCGACAGACCACCACCGCGCAGACGCAGGCGAATGTCGACGAACCACTCGCCCCGTCGATTGCGGATCAACCCGGGGCCCTGATGTCCGGGCTGTCGCTGCGAATTGATGATCGATACCTCACCGGTGTCGGCGACCGCCACTTCGAACCAGCGCTCACCCACGGGTGCGTAGTACCCGCTGGCATGTCGATAAAGGTGTCGATAAAGGCCGGCGTCGCTGGCGGGCGGGGTGAGCGCTTCGGGGCGCGTAACGGCAAAGCGATCCAGGGTTTGGGTCAGGCTCAGGGCGGTGTCGGTCATCAGCGAAGTCTGGTGTTGCGCCGGATACTCACCGATCACATCAGGGCGTTGCACGATGCTTACCGGCGTTGGTGGCACCGGCTCCATGGGCTCGGTTTCGACGGTCACCGGCTTCTTTTCAGTGATGTCCCGAGGCGTCGCGTTACGGGTGCTGGCGTGATGGGCGAGCACCATGGCCAGGGTCAGCAACAGATCGGTCATCGCGGTTTTCTGCTGCCCGGTGTCGCCTGTGGCGGCGGCGTCGAAGGTTTGTTGCAGATCGTCCAGCACTTGCCAGATCCAGGCGGCGGTACCGACGGTTCGACCGAAAAACGGCAGCGCGGCGCTGAGGATCATCCAGCTCGCATGCTTGAAGCTCTCCCAGCGACTTTCGCTATTGGACACCGATTGCCGATTCGCCAGTTCGACCATTGCACTGACGTTGGCCTTGAACAGAACAGCCAGGTAATCGGTAGCGATGACTGCTGTTCCCAAGGTCAGCGTGCCGCTCATCTGCAAGGAAGTCAGTGGATCGGCGAGCAGTTGTGAGAGCGACCATACCGAGGGGCGATCATCGCAGAACACGTAATTGGCATAGTTGGCGCGCGCACTGTCCGGCAACCAGGCGAGAACCGCCTGACGCAATGTCGGTGAATGCTTGATGGCGTACACCAGGTTGGCCGGCGACGGGTACTGGAGCAAGGCATGATCGGACAGCGGCCGGTACAGCAGGCAGGGTCCCTTGTCCATCTGTCGGGGCCCGATCACGAACATGTTGGCCACTTCATCGGTGGTCGTCCCCGGGCGCCACGCGGGATTGAAGGCCAGCGGTCGAATGACAATCTCCTGACCGTCCACCCGGCGATTGGCGTCCAGCAACTGAACCACGGCCGCGACATAGCGATAGCCCGCCTCGTCGACCCCGCCCTGCGCGCGAATCTTCTGCTGCAACGCCAGTAACGGCAATTCGACACGCAGCCGGCTGGTGAACAGGTTCTGCCGTCGCAGGCTTTCCAGCGGGTCATCGCGCAGTTTTTGCCTGATCAGCGCAGGATAGGTCTGGCCGATGTCGACACTGACGATCAATCTCTCCAGATAATCGGCCGTCATCCATGCCGGCACCGGAGTGCTGCCGATATTGCTCACGGTCTTGTTGCCCAGCGGCAAGGCAATCAGGTTCTGCAACGCCAGATCGACCAGGCTGAAGGTGCTGCGTTCGGGCTCCAGCAACGGTGTGAAACTGCCCCACACCACCACGCTGTCGACCACGATGCGAATCTCGGCCAGATTCAGTTCAGTGGCTTCGGGATGCTCCTTGAGCAGGGCCGCCTGCAGTTGCTCCAGCGCGAACTCGCGAATCGGTTTGATACCGTCGTCAAAGGACTGCTCGGCGTTCTGACTTTGCACCTGCGCCAGATCCATCAGATGACGGCTGTAGGCAGTCAGGTCGCTGGGCGAGGCGTCGACCATCCACTCTGGCAACGCTTGCTCGACCAGGTTGAAGCGTGAAGACGACTGCTTGTCCGTGGGATCGAGTTCGTTGGTCGCGCGGCTGACGTGGGGCGTCAGGTTGGTTGTCGCCGGTTCGTTTGCCAGCTCGCCAATCGCGTCGGCCTGCAGGGCGATCAGATTGCACGCCAGATGATCGAAGTAGTCACCGTCAGGTTCGATCAGCCGCCATTGCAGGGTTGCAGGCGGCGGTCCCTCCGTCTGGCTCTGCAGTGAGGCACCCAGTTCCTGCAGGGTATCGAAGGCCTGGAAACCGCGAGTGATGGTGTGGGTGAGAATCAGCGTGCGGCTGCCGAGCGTGCCGATCAGTACGGCCATATCGAGGACGTGCAGGTGAGTGGAAGTGCCATCGCGCGTGGTGTCCAGATCGATCAGGCAGGCGCGGGACTGATAGCGATCATCGGTACTGCGGGCAGTTTTTTGCGGATGGTCGAAAAGACTCTGGGCCATGGCGCGCTGGTCGTCGTCCCACGCCGGGTTCGTCCCGACGTTCCACAGTTCGCGCAGGGACCTGGACAATCCCTGCCAGCGCGGGGCGGAGGCGCGGGTGAACTGGTTCCAGTAATCGACCTGTTGTTCCTCGAAGGCAACAAACAGCAGCGGCGCCAGTTCATTGAGCAGCCTGGCGATGGCCTCGATGTTGACGGGCAGTTGTACCGGCGTCTCGTGAGCAGGATGCAAGGTGAGGTAGTGCTCGCCATCCAGGTAGGTCACTGGCTTGTTGGCGACGCCATGACGCACCAGCGCATCGGTCAGCGATTCGAAGTGTCGCGGCCCGGGGACGACACGCTGGTCACGCAAGGTCCAGCCAGGTGTCACCACCATTGCCAGTCGCGGGTCGATCTGTAACTTGGGGTATAGCGTCTTCAGTGCCGGTTGCAGGGCGCGGGTGGCGACTTCCCTGATTGAGGGGCCGGCGATCAGTTGGGTGAGCAGGGCGTCTTGATCATCCGGCAGCTTGTGGTCGGCGGGAGAGTTGAAGGTTTCTGGCATGGTCACATCCTTGGTCAGAACAGCAGGCACCGCGAAAGTGGCGGCGGGCGATGCGTTGCAAGGTAGTGACGGGCCGAGCACCGAAGGTGGTAGATAAATATCGCAGGCAAAAAAAGACCCGCACGGCGGCGGGTCTTGTCGTCAGCGTCGGCTCAGGTACCGGACTTGATCTTGGTCCAGGCCCGGGTGCGTGCACGCTCGGCATCCCGCGGCAGCGGTTGCAGGGTGTAAAGCGTGCCCATCGCCGCATCGGTCGGGTACAGGTTGGGGTTGTTGCGGATCGCCGGATCGACCCGTTGGGTGGCGTCCTTGTTCGGGTTCGGATACCCGACGAAGTCGCTGACCGGCGCGATCACCGCCGGTTGCAGCAGGTAGTTGATGAAGGTGTAGGCGTCCTCGGTGTTCTTCGCGCCCTTGGGAATAGCGAGCATGTCGAACCAGATCGGTGCGCCTTCCTTGGGCAGGCGCATGTCGACCACTACACCGTTCTTCGCTTCCTTGGCGCGGTTGGCCGCTTGCGAGAAGCTGCCGGAATAACCGACCGCGACGCAGATGTCACCGTTGGCGATGTCGGCCATGTACTTGGATGAGTGGAAGTAGGTGATGTACGGCCTGATCTTCATCAGCAGCGCTTCGGCCTTGGCGTAATCCGCCGGGTTCTTGCTGTTGGGATCCAGACCCAGGTGTTGCAGCGCCAGCGGCAGGATCTCCGACGGCGAATCGAGCAGGGCGACGCCGCACTGCTTGAGCTTGCTGAGATTCTCTTCCTTGAAGATCAGGTCCCAGCTGTCCACCGGCGCGTTATCGCCCAGCGCGGCTTTGACCTTGGCCGGGTTGAAGCCGATCAGGATGGTGCCGTACATGTACGGCACGGCGAATTTGTTGCCCGGGTCGTTGGCTTCGATCAGCTTCATCAGTTTCGGATCGAGGTGATTCCAGTTCGGCAGCTTGCTGCGATCCAGCGGCTGGAACACCCCGGCCTCAATCTGCTTGGCGAGGAACACGTTGGACGGCACCACCACGTCATAGCCGGAGTTGCCGGTCAGCAGCTTGGCTTCCAGTGCTTCGTTGGTGTCGAAGATGTCGTAGACCAGTCTGGTCTGGGTGTTCTGTGCCTTGAAGTCTTCCAGCGCCTTGGGCGTGATGTAGTCGAACCAGTTGTAGACGCGCAGGGTGCGTTCTTCGGCGTGGGCGCCGACGCTGAGCAGCGCGGCGCACAGGGCTGGCGCAATGCAGTGCTTGAGTCGGTTCATTGTTCGAACCCTTCGAGCACGTTTACCGCGTTGATACCGATTTCCTCCACCGCGTAACCACCCTCCATGACGAACAGCGTCGGCTTGCCGAGGGCGGCGATGCGTTTGCCCATGGCCAGGTAATCCGGGCTGTCGAGCTTGAACTGCGAGATCGGATCGTCCTTGAAGGTGTCGACGCCCAGCGACACGACGATGATGTCGGCACCGTAGCTGTCGATCTCGTTGCAGGCCTGTTCCAGCGCCGCACTCCACACATCCCAGCCGGAACCGGCCGGCAGCGGATAGTTGAAATTGAAACCTTCACCGGCGCCTTCACCGCGTTCATCTTCGTAGCCGAGGAAGAACGGAAACTCGGCCTCCGGATGGCCGTGGATCGAGGTGAACAGCACGTCGCTGCGCGCGTAGAAAATCGACTGGGTGCCGTTGCCGTGGTGGTAGTCGACGTCGAGGATCGCGACCTTCTTGTGGCCGGCATCGAGGAATGCCTGAGCGGCGATGGCGGCGTTGTTGAGGTAGCAATAACCGCCCATCAAGTCGCTGGCAGCGTGGTGTCCCGGTGGTCGGCACAGGGCGAAGGCGCTGTGTGCGCCGCGCTGGATTTCGGCCTGGGCGGTGAGGGCGACCTGCGCTGCGCTGTACGCCGCTTGCCAGGTGCCGGCGGTGATCGGCGCGCCGCCGTCGAAGCTGTAGTAGCCGAGCTGGCCGTGCAGGCTGGTCGGTTTGATCTGCCGCAGAGTGCGTGCGGGCCAGGTGTAGGGCAGCAAGTCGCCGTCGGTGTTGAATTCGGTCCAGCGTGCCCACGCACCTTTGAAGAAGTCGAGGTAATCGCGGCTGTGGATGCGCGCGATCGGTTCGAGGCCAAAATCCTTTGGCGCTTCTACCGGGCCGAGGTTCTGGTGCTGTACCCGTTGCAGCACGTGGTCGGCGCGCGACGGCATTTCGAAACACGGCTTGAGCTGGCCGTCGATGAGTTCGCAGCGGCCGTGGTGCAGGTGGTGATCGTCCGAGTAGATCGTCAGCATTTGTTGTTCTCCGCAGGGGGGCTGATTCGGTTGCCCCCAGTGTTGCGGCGCGCGGCGAATCGGAGAACGGCAGGAAAGGCCAAAAGGGGATCGATATGGCCAAAAACTCTGACCGCAATTCGCCCCTCTTTTCAGTACAGCCTTGCTTCGATTCAGGCATGAAATGCGTCCCGGTGGGAGCGGGCTTGCTCGCGAATACGGTATGTCAGATAAATTGATCGCGACTGACACTGCGAATTCGCGAGCAAGCCCGCTCCCACATTGGAACATCAATGAGGGCGAAACTGGCTCGGCGCCACCCCGCTCCAGCGCACGAACGCATGGCGGAAACTCGCGGTCTCGCTGAAGCCCAGGGTCTCGGCGATGCGGTAGATCGGCAGTTGATCCTCACACAGCATCTGCTTGGCCCGCTCGAAGCGCAGTTCGTCGAGCAGTTCCTGATAACTGCTGCCCATGTCCTTCAAATGGCGGCGCAAGGTGCGCGGCGAGCACTTCATTTGCTGGGCCAGCCCCTCCAGCCCCGGTGCTGCATTGAGCTGGGCACTGAGCAACTGGCGAATCCGCCCCAGCCACGCCTGACGTCCGGTGAACTCGATGTTCTGTTTGCGGCAGCGGTCGGCCATGGCCTGGTGGGTGATGCTGTCGGCCAAAGGCAACGGCTGATCGAGCCAGCGCCGGTCAAAGGCGAAAGCATTGTCCTTGGCGCCGAAGTGCAGAGGGCTGTTGAAGTGCTCAGCGTAGCTGTCGCGGTAATCCGGCGCGGCATGTTCAAAACGTGTCGCCAGTAGCGGCAGCGGATGCCCAAGCAAATCGTCGCAGATGACCTTCAATGACACCAGGCAGAACTCCGCGTTGAACACCGCCATCGACGGGCTCTCGCGGTAATCGGCGGCGACGAACCAGACCCGCTCGCCGTCGTCTTCCAGGCTCAGTTCGAAAAGTGTTCCCAGCAGCGCCGGATAGCGAATCGCCAGGCGCAAAGCGTCACCTAAGGTGGCACTGGTGAGCAGGGCGTAACCGAGGATGCCGTAGCAGGAAACGTGCATCCGTCGGCCCAGTTCCAGGCCGATGTCATGCTTGAGCGCGACCGCATTGGCGCAGACCTGCATTTCCTGATTGGTGGTGATGCGTGTGTCGGCACGGGCCAGATCCGCCGCACTGATGCCGCTGCCGGCCAGCAGCGCTTCGCTCGACAGGCCTTCGGTCTTGAAGGTGTTGAGTACCAGTGAGACGGCATTGAGCGTCGTGAGGTGGGAGTGGAGCATGAGGCGGCATCCGCTGGTTTTTGGCAAAAGAGGCAGCAAGTAGCGTGCCGTGCACGACGCCCACAGGCAGGGGCGACGTCGTGCACGGTCATCAGCGTATGCCTTAGCTCGCGCTGAAAAACAGCTGTCGGGCCTGCTCCACGCCGATCATGCTGCGGTAGTACGCCAGCCGTTCGGCCCGGCTCAACCCGCGAGTGCTGTCGGCATCGGATCCCAGTTGCCGCTCCGCGGGGGTTTTCAAACGTGCAGAGAGGAAGGCCTTGTCCGGCACCCATGAGGTGGAGTACAGAAAATGCGCGTACCACAGCACCTTGCGCGTGGTCTGGTCAGTGATGCTGTATTCGTCCAGGTAGAGCGCCTTGCCGCCCTTGAGGCGGCGTCGACTGACAGTTTTTGCAATACGGATGCTGTCATTGGTCTGAAGCCAGGCGACACCTGATGGTGTGGGTGATTGTGCCCTGGTCATCATCGACATGGCGGTTTTGGCCTGCTGATATAGGCTGTCGACGGCATCGCTCAGCGCCTTGTTCAGCACCGCAGCCGAGCGCTGGCTGCTGTCCGTGGCGTTGCTGTCGGTCAGGGCCTGTTCAATGGCCGCGCTGACGTGTTCCAGTTGCAGGGCGTGCTGGTGAAACAGGTACTCGATACCGACCGCCGAGCGTCCGGCCTGCTTCATGAGTTCGTTCATGCGCAGGGTGAACGCCGGCAGGCCGTCGAGCAGGTCCTGCCCCTTGTTCAGGCTGGTTTCGAGCGCTGGCGTCGGCGTCGGCAAGGCAGTGCTGATACGTTCGACCCACACCCCGGGAGTTTTTTGATGAAAGGTCGAGATGACCTTGTCCGTGAGCGGTGACTTGATGTCGACCAGGTCGGTTTCCAGGCCCTGTGCCGTCAGGCGCGGCTCGCCGATCAGCACGCCGTTGTAGCGGGTGCGGATGAACTTCTTTTTCGGCCTTGGCGGTTGCACGGGGAGCGCCGGGCGGCTGCGCAGGGTGTCGCGCTCTTCGAGCAACAGCACCAGGTTGTGGCGGGCGCTGCGGTTGAATTGCTCGAGCTGTTGGCGAAGGTTTGTCAGCGGTGCCTCTTGCACACTGTCAGCGAACGCGGACTTGAAGTCTGCCAGGCGCTCGTCGAGTACGTTGAATTGTTCGATCAGATCGTTGAGGCAGTCGATGCGTTCGTCGAGCCGGGAAACGCTGCGCTCCTCAAGGGTGTCGCGCAGCGCTTGAACGGCGATATCGGCGGTATCGACAATCTGGTCGAGACTGAGCCAGGCATCCGCGGCGGTCGCTACCGAGTGTTCGGGCAGGCAGACATTGCGCGCCAGTGTCACCTGCAGTGCCTTGAGATCCTCGATCGAGTACGCCGGGAGTGCCTTGCGGGTCAGTTGAATCAAGCGCAAGCCGTCTCTCTCGAACTCTTTGAGTTGCACCAATTGTGCCTGGATCTGCTCCAGACGCGTGATCATGTCCAGATTGAGCTCAAGCATCTGCCGCGTTTCGGCAATATGCCGGTTCTGGGGCTGTTCAGCCTGTTCTTCGAGATGATTGAGTACGCTGCGCAATGTCGGCGTGAACAGGGTCAGCGCTTCGCGAATCCCTGCATGGATGAGTTCGAGCTGCGCCTTCAGGTAGCTCAGGGATCTCTGTTGGTAGTCAGCCGTTGGCGAGAATACATGCAACGCCTTGAGATCGCTCAACGCCTGGGCATAAGCGACGCGTTGCCTGTCCAGAGACTGTAGAAAGAGCTGGCGGTGGGCCGCAGCGGTCTGAGCGGTGGCAGCGTTCATTGCCTGGCGGACCTGTTCCAGCTCGCCTTGCGCTGCCGCTTTACGGCTTTCGAAGGCGGTCAGGCGGGTGCGCAGTTTTTCCGCTTCGATGCGGCGTTGTGCTTCAGCCAGCTGTGTCAGGCCGGCCGAGCCGCCACCGCGCAGACGCAGTCGGGTATCGACGAACCAATCGCCACGCAGATTGCCGATCAGGGCTGGGCCGGTACGGGTTGGATCCTGCGGATCGATGATCATGACGGTACCGTTTTCGTCCACCGCGACCTCGAACCAGTCATGGCCCACCGGGGCGTACCATTTGCTGTTGTAGCTGTAGAGATTGCGATAGAGCCCTGGCGTGGTGTTGGCGCTACCCAGACGTTGCGGGCGAAGGATTTTGAAGTGGGACAGCACGGTGCCCAGACTTGCGGGCGTGCGATTCGCGGCGCCGCTGATATTCAGGGTTTGCTGCAGGTCAGCGGTTTCATGGGGAGCACTTTTTTCCAGTTGTTGCACGGTGATTTCAGTGGTCGTGGGGTCAGGGTTTTTCGGTGTTTCGCGTGCCGCTGTCTCATGGGCCAGCCGTGGTCGGGAGCGACCTGCGATGTGCAACGTGATCGCCATCCCCAGATTGAGCAACACCTCGGTGAACGCTGACCATTGCGCGGAAGAGTCATCCTGCTCCCGGGCTTCCTTCAGGGCTTGCAGTTGCTCCATCACCTGCCAGATCCACGTCGCGACACCCACCGTGCGTCCGAGGAACGGCAAGACGGCATTGAACAGGGTCCATCCGGCCTGTTTGAAACTGGCCCAGCGACTTTCCGCATTTGACACCGACTGGCGGTCGGCCAGCTCGACCAGCGCCGACGCGTTGGCTTTGTACAGAGCGCCTGGCAGATCGCCCTCCACGGTCTTTCTACCGAGGCTGATCGGCCCACTCATGACCCTCATTTTTTCCGCATCCACCAGAAACTCGGTGACGGCCCAGGGGGAGGGCAACGTGCCTGGAAACACATAGTTGGCGTAGTCGCTGCGCACGCGGTCCGGGAGCCAGGCGAGCACCGAGTCACGCAGACTGGCGGATTGCTGGATGGCGTACAGCAAGTTGCTGGGGGAAGGGTATTGGGTCAACGGCTGGTCGAGCATCGGCCGATACAGCAGGCACGGCCCGGCGCTCGGGTCCTCAGGACCGATCACGAACATGTTGGCGACTTCGTCATGGCTGCCGTCTGTTCTGCGTTGAGGAACGAAAGCCAGAGGCCGCATGACGATGGTCTGGTCCTCGACCATGCGATGGTTGCTGTCGGGATCCAGCACCGCGACGACATAGCGGTAACCGCGTGCGTCGATACCGGCCTTGCCGCGAATTTTCGATTGCAGGGCCAGCAGCGGCAACTGGATGCGCAAGTGTTGAGTGAACAGTGCTTGTCGCCCGGCGGAAGCTGGCGTGGTGTCGACCAACTGACGCTTGATCAGCGCCGGGTAGGTCGTACCGATATCCGCGCGGGTTACCAGGTCTTCCAGATAGCTTACGGTCAGCCATGTCGGCAATGACTTGCCACGGGTGGAGTGCAGGGTCTTGTTGCCTACCGGCACTGCAATCAGATTCTGCAAGGCCAGATCGGTGACGCTGAAATTGTAAGTCTCGATTTTTCCCGGAACAGTAAAGGTGCCCCAGATCACCGGACTTTTGACCCGCAACTGGATCGACTCCAGGGCTGTTTCAAGGTCGGTACGCTGCGCATCGGCGTGCTCGCGAAGGGTCTCGGCATGCAAGGCGTTCATTTCGCTCAACGCGTATTCGCTGATTGGCAGGATGCCATCCAGATAGGACTTGCCGGTGTTCTGGTTATGCAGTGCAGCCAGATCCTTCAAGTGCCGGGAATAGTTGTTCAGATCCGGCAGTGATGCAGCAATGAGCCAGTCAGGTAAGGCATTCTGAAACCAGCTCAATGGCGGGCCGGGCTTTTTCGCCGTGGCGTCGACTTCGGGGGTGGCCGTGGACAATGGCTTGTCGAGCGGGGCAGGTGTGGCAGGAGAAAAATCCAGCGCGCCGATCACATCGATCTGAATCGAGACCAGTGCACACGCCTGATAATCGAAGATGCTGCCCGAGGGTTCCAGCAATCGCCAGTTCAACTGCTGGTACGGCTGAAGATTGCCCACGTGCGCAGGCAAGGATTTGCCCAGGTCATCAAGAGAGTCGAACTTCTGATAACCCTTGAGCAGTGAATGGGCGAGGATGACCGTCTTTCCCTGTTGTGTGCCGATCAGCACGGCCATCGATACTTCGTTCAGATGCTTTACGGTTGTGCCATCGATCAGATCAATGGCGATCAGGCAGGCGCTGTTCTGGTCATCGATTTTCCTGCCGGCCAGACCGGCAGTGCGATACAGCGCGCGGGCCATTGCGCAGTCACTCTCGCTCCAGCCTTGTACCTGATTGACGGTCCAGATCTCGCGCAGGGTGTTCGACAATGTATGCCAACGCGGGCCGTTGCTGTCGTCGGCGTTGTTCCAGTACGCCAGCTGTTGCTCCTGAAACGCCGTGAGCATGACCGGTGCCAGCAGGTTGAGCAGGCTGGCGATTTCGTCGATCCGTACCGGCAGGTGGACGGCCGGATCGCTGATCGGTTGTTGCGTCAGAAAGTGTTCACCTTCGATATACAGCGTCGGCGTGCCCTGCACGACCTGGGCGGCGAGGATTTCGGTCAAGGCCTGGTAGGTCGGATTTCCGGCAACGATCTGTTCGTCGACGATGGACCATTGCGGCGTGCCGATCATGGTAATGCTCGGCTCCAGATCAAGCGTGGGGTACAGCTTGCGCAAATGTTCGCGCAACAGCACGGCGGCCACGTCGCGCAAGTCGGGGCCGACACTCAATTGGGTGATCAGGGCTTCGGTGGGATTGGTGCCGGCAGCCGTCTGCCGGGTGGAGCTTGTGGTTGCTGAACTCATCGTGCGTCCCTGCGTTCTGGTGATGGAGGCGATCCCGAGGACAAGTCTCGGGATCGCTCCATGCTAGGGAGGCACGATGCAGCGTGGGTGGTAGATATGTAGGGCGTCGGACTATCGCCGGCGCCGGACCAGGCTCAGCGCAATTCGCCACACAGGTCGAGTTCGATCAGACGCCGCACTTCGGCGTTGTCCAGACCCGCACCGAGCAAGCCGTGCAGCTTGCCGAACGCCGCTTCTCGGGTCATGCCGCCACCGGACAACACGCCAACGCCGCGCAAACGGCTGCCGGCTTCATACACATCCAGCTCGACCCCGCCTTCATGGCACTGCGTGACCGCAACCACCACCACACCGTTGTCCCGTGCGCGGCCGAGGCTGGCAAGGAACTCGGGATTGTCGCTCGGTCCGGTGCCGCTGCCGTAGCACTCCAGCACCAGACCTTTGATACCGCTGGCCAGCAGGCCATCAACCACCTCGGCGCCGATGCCGGGGAACAGTGGCAGCACAGCAACCTTGGCCAGTTGTTTCGGCTGGTTGTAGTTCAGTGCGGCCGGAATCGACGGCGCTTTCACCCCGCCGCCCTGACGCTCCAGGCGCTTGAACGGATGCCGGCCGAAGCTGCGCACTTTCGCGCAACGGGTCGGCGCCAGCAGCTCGCCATGGAAATACAGGTGCACGCCCGGCGCCAGACCCTGACCCAGAGCAACCAGCGCGCCACCGAGGTTTTCCCAGGCATCGCTGTCGGTGACGCCGGCCGGTAGCATCGAGCCGGTGAAACACACCCGGGCATGCAGGCCGAGCAACTGGAAACTCATCGCCGCAGCGCTGTAGGCCAGGGTGTCGGTGCCATGCAGGATCAGTACGCTGTCGCAGCCTTGCACGTCCACTGCATCGACCACCGCTTCGCGCAGTTGCTGCCAGTAGGCCGGAGTCATGTTGGCGCTGTCGATCAGCGGCGACATCTCCCGGAAGCGCCATTGCGGCACCACCAGTTCGGGCTGGCTGTGCAGGTACTCGCGCATGCGGGCTTCGAAACCGGACGCCGGGGCCAGACCGTTGGCACTGGCCTGCATGCCGATGGTGCCACCGGTGTAGAGCACCATGACGTGTTGGGCGGCGGGGAAGGTGTTGGCAATCATCTGAGGGTCTCCACAAGAGATGACATTGTAGGAGTGAGCCTGCTCGCGATAGCGGTTCATCATTCAACATTAATGTTGGCTGAAAGACAGCTATCGCGAGCAGGCTCACTCCTACAGGTATTGCATCACAATAACTGACGGGCGCAGGGGATGCGCCCGTCATTCACCTGTCAGCGTTGCGCTGCAGGCACGCCTTGTGGCTCGACTGCGGTCTTGCCGGCGGCTGGCGCCTCGGTCGGCCAGGCCTTCAGGTCCAGATCCAGATCGGTAAATTTGCTGGAGTCGAACACCGGCTGCTTGATGCCGGCGCGGCGCTGCTCGTCGTAGTCGCGCATCACGCGCATGCCGACCTTGAACAGCATGGCCAGGGCCATCAGGTTGACGAAGGCCAGGCAGGTCATGGTGATGTCGGCGAAGGCGAACACGGTCGACAGATCCTGCATCGAACCCCATACCACCAGCGCCAGGACCAGACCGCGGAACACCATCAGCAACGCGCGGTTGCGGCTGAGGAACTGCAGGCTGTTTTCGCCCAGGTAGTAGTTGTAGAGGATGCAGGTGAAGACGAACAGCGACAGCGCGACGCTGACGAAGATGCGGCCCCAGTCACCCACCACGGCGGCCAGCGAGTTCTGGGTCAGGACGATGCCGTCACCTTCGAAGCCCGGGGTGTAGAAGCCCGACAACAGGATCAGCAGCGCGGTGCAGGTGCAGATCACGAAAGTGTCGAGGAATACGCTGAAGGCCTGAACCACGCCCTGGGCGCCCGGGTGTTTCACCGAGGCCACGGCGGCGACGTTCGGCGCACTGCCCAGGCCCGCTTCGTTGGCGAACACGCCACGCTTCACGCCCATGACGATGGCGCTGCCGAGCAGGCCGCCGAAGGCCGGGTCGAGACCGAAGGCGCTCTTGAAGATGGTTTCCAGCATCGCTGGCACGTGTTCGATCTGGGTGCCGATCACGTACAGGGTCACGCCGATATAGGCCAGGGTCTTGACCGGTACCAGCAGGTCGGACACTGCAGCGATGCGCTTGATGCCGCCGATGAAGGTGATGGCCAGCAGCACCGCCAGGACGATCCCGGTGTGGCTTGGGTCGAAGGCAAAGGCGTTTTGCAGCGAGTGGGTCACGGTGTAGGACTGCAGGCCGATGAAGGCGAAGCCGTAGGTGACCAGCAGCAGGACCGAGAACACCACTGCCATGCCTTTCAACTTCAGGCCGTGCTGGATGTAGTAGGCCGGGCCGCCACGGTACAGGCCGTCGCCTTCGGCGCGCTTGTAGACCTGCGCCAGGGTGCACTCGAAGAAGCTGCTGGACATGCCAACCAGTGCGGTCACCCACATCCAGAACACCGCACCCGGACCACCGAGGGTCACGGCGATGCCGACACCGGCGATGTTGCCTGCACCGACGCGGCCGGCAAGGCTGAGCATCAGGGCCTGGAACGAACTGAGTTGCCCGCCGCTGCTTTTCAGGCTGTCGCGGAACACCGCGAACATGTGGAAGAAGTGCCGCAATTGAACGAAACGCGAGCGAATCGTGAAGTAGCTACCGAGCCCGACAATGAGCACGATCAGTACTTTCCCTGAGAGGAAGTCGTTGATGACTTCGAGCATGGATTTTTCCTCGCTGTTTTTTGTTTAAGCAAATGCTGGATGTTCCGAAACATCGCGTTACACCGGTTTGCGCGCGGCACGACAGGTGAGGCGAAGGTTTCGTCCCGGATCCATTTCGCGGGTTTGTTATTAGTTCGGGTTTCGCATGGGTTATGGCCTCGTTACCGACGACCGCTCACGCGAAGAGGGGCGGCACTATACCGATCAGTGCGGCGCCCGTCTGCACGCTCGTGGTGCAAGCGACGAAACGAAGCGTTGAAACACCCGGCGTTACCGGCGTCGGGCTTGTGCGGGAACTGCATTCCTGTTGATGCAAACCCTGTAGCGAGGGGATTCATCCCCGATCGACTGCGGAGCAGTCGCAAATCATTGCATGCGGTGTACTTGTTACATCGCGATTGCAGGTTTTGGGGCCGCTTCGCGACCCATCGGGGATGAATCCCCTCACCACAAGGGCTCACCTCTACATTGAGCAATCCCCAGACATACGGGTCTCAGGGTCGGAAAGTTAAAAAAAAGGGCTTGGGGACTGATCCCCAAGCCCTCAAAAGGTGAGAGGTGTCTAGTCCCTCGACCTGGTGAGCGGTGCTACAAGTAACGCGTCGGCTCAGGCTTTGAGCGGAACCAGACGCGGGGCAATCATGTTTTCCGGGCGCAGGATGTCAGCGAGCATGGCTTCGTCGAGCAGGCCTTCTTCGCGCACCAGTTCCAGCACGCCGCGGCCGCTTTCAAGGGCGATACGGGCGATGCGGGTGGCGTTTTTGTAGCCGATGTACGGGTTCAGCGCGGTGACCAGACCGATCGAGTGTTCGACCAGTTCGCGGCAGCGGGCTTCGTTGGCGGTGATGCCGACGATGCAGTGCTCGCGCAGCATGTCCATGGCGCGTTGCAGCAGACGGATCGAGTCGAGGATCTTGAACGCGATCAGCGGCTCCATCACGTTCAGCTGCAGTTGGCCGCCTTCGGCTGCCATGGTCAGCGCCAGATCGTTACCGATGACCTGGAAGGCCACCTGGTTAACGGCTTCCGGAATCACCGGGTTGACCTTGCCGGGCATGATCGAGCTGCCTGGCTGACGCGCTGGCAGGTTGATTTCGTTGATGCCGGTGCGCGGGCCGCTGGACAGCAGGCGCAGGTCGTTGCAGATCTTCGACAGCTTGACCGCGGTGCGCTTGAGCATGCCGGAGAACAGCACGAAGGCGCCCATGTCGGAGGTAGCTTCGATCAGGTCGGCGGCGGGCACCAGCGGCTGACCGCTGATCAGTGCCAGGCGTTGTACGGCCAGCGCTTGATAGCGCGGGTCGGCGTTGATGCCGGTGCCGATCGCGGTGCCGCCCAGGTTCACTTCAGTCAGCAGTTCCGGGGCCAGCGTCTTCAGACGGGCCAGGTCTTCGCCCATGGTGGTGGCGAAGGCACGGAATTCTTGACCCAAAGTCATCGGTACGGCGTCTTGCAGCTGGGTACGGCCCATTTTCAGGACGTGATCGAATTCTTTGCCCTTGGCCGCGAAGGCCTGAATCAGGCTGTCGAGGCTGGCCAGCAGCGCGTCGTGACCCAGCAGCAGACCCAGGCGGATCGCGGTCGGGTAGGCGTCGTTGGTCGACTGCGCCATGTTGACGTCGTCGTTCGGGTGCAGGTACTGGTACTCGCCTTTCTGGTGACCCATTGCTTCGAGCGCAATGTTGGCGATCACTTCGTTGGCGTTCATGTTGGTTGACGTACCGGCGCCACCTTGAATCATGTCGACCACGAATTCTTCGTGGAAATCACCGCGGATCAATCGGGCACAGGCTTCGCTGATGGCAGCGTGCTTGGCTTCGCTCAGATGACCCAACTCACGGTTGGCGTCAGCGGCGGCCTGTTTGACCATCGCCAGACCGACAACCAGTTTCGGGTAATGCGAAATCGGAACGCCGGAGAGACGGAAGTTGTTCACCGCTCGCAGGGTCTGGATGCCGTAATACGCTTGAGCCGGTACTTCGAGGGCGCCAAGCAGGTCGTTTTCTGTGCGGAAAGATGCAGCGGAGGACATGATAGAAATCATCTCGATATGGACCCGGTCTGTGCCGGAACGCTGCGAATGCTAGGCTTGTGGGATTTTTTGGGCCAATGCTGTTAAACACTGGCCTATGCACATTCGGCATAATGCCCGTGTGACGCCGCCTGCGCGGCAGACGTGTGACCTGTTTTGGTGCGTTCCCGGGAGGGCGTGATGAATCTGGAAAGCAAATGGCTCGAGGACTTCAGTGCTCTGGCCGCCACCCGCAGCTTCTCGCAGGCGGCCGAACGACGCTTCGTGACCCAGCCGGCGTTCAGTCGGCGGATCCGCAGCCTCGAAGCGGCGCTTGGGCTGACACTGGTCAACCGCTCGCGCACGCCGATCGAGCTGACGGCGGCCGGGCAGCTGTTTCTGGTGACCGCGCGCACCGTGGTCGAACAGCTCGGTGAAGTGCTGCGTCATCTGCATCACCTCGAAGGCGGGCAGGGCGAAGTGATCCAGGTCGCGGCGGCGCACTCGCTGGCACTGGGCTTCTTTCCGCGCTGGATCGCACAACTGCGCAACGAAGGGCTGAACATAGCGACGAGATTGGTGGCGACCAACGTCGGCGATGCGGTGCATGCGCTGCGCGAGGGTGGCTGCGACCTGATGTTGGCGTTCTACGACCCGGACGCGGCGATGCAGATGGACCCGGAAATTTTCCCGTCGTTGCACTTGGGCCAGACTGAAATGCTCCCGGTGTGCGCAGCCGATGCCGATGGCAAACCGCTGTTCGATCTGGAAGGCGAGGCCAGTGTGCCGCTGTTGGCGTACAGCGCCGGGGCGTTTCTCGGGCGTTCGGTGAATGGTTTGTTGCGCCAGCGTCAGCTGCGTTTCACCACCATCTATGAAACCGCCATGGCCGACAGCCTCAAGAGCATGGCCCTGGAGGGGCTCGGCATCGCCTGGGTGCCGCAGTTGAGTGTGCGCGCAGAGCTGGCCCGTGGCGAACTTGTTGTCTGCGGCGGCCCGCAATGGCACGTGCCGCTGGAGATTCGCCTGTATCGCTGCGCACTGGTGCGCAAGGCCAACGTGCGGTTGCTGTGGCGCAAGCTTGAAGGCGGCGCTGCACAGGCTTCCTGAACCATCGCAGATCCAATTGTGGGAGCGGGCTTGCTCGCGAATACGGTGTGTCAGTCGAGATTCATGTATCTGACCTGACGCCTTCGCGAGCAAGCCCGCTCCCACAGGGCGGATTTGCGGTGTTCTGTCGCTGACCTTCAAGTCAATAAAACCGGGCCTTTGGCTGATTTGACAGATGGTCGTTTCGGGGGCTGTTTATTGCTTTCTTTGCGGTATACTGCGCGGCCTTCGGCCGGTACGTCCGGCCATTTTTCGTACAATCAAGCCACGCAATCCTGCGTGGCTTGTTGTTTTTGACGCGCCTGCGGGCGCCCAGAGAGAAGAGGCGCGACGATGAGTGCACTGGTTGGCGTGATCATGGGCTCCAAGTCCGATTGGTCCACCCTTAGCCACACCGCCGATATGCTGGAAAAGCTCGGCATCCCGTACGAGGTCAAGGTGGTTTCTGCCCACCGCACCCCGGATCTGCTGTTCCAGTACGCCGAAGAGGCTGAGGGCCGCGGCATCGAGGTGATCATCGCCGGTGCCGGTGGCGCAGCCCACCTGCCAGGCATGTGTGCGGCCAAGACCCACCTGCCGGTACTGGGCGTTCCGGTGCAGTCGTCGATGCTCTCGGGCGTCGATTCGCTGCTGTCGATCGTGCAGATGCCGGCGGGCATTCCGGTTGCCACCCTGGCCATCGGCAAGGCCGGCGCGATCAACGCCGCGCTGCTCTCGGCGAGCATTCTCGGCGCCAAGCATCCACAGTTCCACGCGGTACTGAAAACCTTCCGTGCCGAGCAGACAGACAGCGTCCTGGACAATCCAGACCCACGTATTGCCTGAGGTTGTTGAGATGAAGATCGGTGTAATCGGTGGCGGCCAGTTGGGCCGCATGTTGGCGCTGGCGGGCACTCCGCTGGGCATGAACTTCGCTTTCCTCGACCCTGCGCCGGACGCTTGCGCCGCGACACTGGGCGAACACCTGCGGGCCGATTACGGCGATCAGGATCACCTGCGTCAATTGGCCGATGAAGTCGATCTGGTGACCTTCGAGTTCGAAAGCGTCCCGGCCGAAACCGTGGCGTTCCTCTCGCAATTCGTCCCGGTCTATCCGAGCGCCGAAGCCCTGCGCATCGCTCGCGACCGCTGGTTCGAGAAGAGCATGTTCAAGGAGCTGGGCATCCCGACCCCGGCCTTCGCCGACATTCAATCGCAAGCCGACCTGGACGCCGCCGTGGCTGCCATCGGTCTGCCGGCCGTGCTGAAAACCCGCACCCTGGGTTACGACGGCAAGGGTCAGAAAGTCCTGCGCAAGCCGAAAGACGTGGTGGGTACGTTCGCCGAGCTGGGCAGCGTTGCCTGCCTGCTGGAAGGCTTCGTGCCGTTCACCGGCGAAGTTTCGCTGATCGCCGTGCGTGCCCGTGATGGTGAAACCAAGTTCTATCCACTGGTGCACAACACCCACGACAGCGGCATCCTCAAGCTGTCGGTGGCCAGCACCGATCACCCGCTGCAGGCGTTGGCCGAAGACTACTCCAGCCGTGTGCTCAAGCAGCTGGATTACGTCGGCGTGATGGCGTTCGAGTTCTTTGAAGTCGACGGTGGCCTCAAGGCCAACGAGATCGCCCCGCGCGTGCACAACTCCGGGCACTGGACCACCGAAGGCGCCGAGTGCAGCCAGTTCGAAAACCACCTGCGCGCCGTGGCCGGCCTGCCGCTGGGTTCGACCGCCAAGGTCGGCGAGAGCGCGATGCTCAACTTCATCGGCGTGGTTCCGCCGGTAGAGAAAGTGATCGCCATCGAAGATTGCCATCTGCACCACTACGGCAAAGCCTTCAAGGCCGGGCGCAAGGTCGGTCACGCCAACCTGCGCTGCGCCGACATGGCCACGCTGCAAGCACAGATCGTCAAGGTCGAAGCGCTTATCGCCGAGTAAACAGTTTCATGTGGCAACGGCGGAACCTTCGGGAGCCGCCGTTCTCTCATGGCAGGATGCCAAAGTCTGACTAGGCTTTGGCATATCTACCAAATCAGAGGGAAATGCCATGGGAATTATCGGAACCATCTTTATCGGCTTGATCGTCGGCCTGCTGGCACGCTTCCTCAAACCGGGCGATGACAGCATGGGCTGGATCATGACCATCCTGCTCGGTATCGGCGGTTCGCTGGCGGCCACTTACGGCGGCCAGGCCCTGGGTATCTATCAGGCAGGTCAGGGCGCAGGCTTCATCGGTGCACTGGTCGGCGCGATCGTGCTGCTGGTGATCTACGGCCTGATCAAAAAGAACTGATCCAAGCGACCAAGTCCTCTCTGCCAACGTGGCAGGGAGGGCTAGAATGCTCGGCGATTTAACGTCCTTCCTTTATCCGAGCATCTTTTACCGAGCACCTCCATGCGCCGTCTTCTGTTGACTCTTCTTTTGCTGGGCAGCGGTCTGGCCCACGCCGGCGAACTGCCGGAAACCGACTGGCTGGAACTGATGCCCAAGTCGGACCAGAAAGCCCTCGAGGCCATGCCCGAAATCGACCACAACTCCCCGGAAGCCACCGGCACCTTCACCGAGAAGGGCGGGATGAAACAGGCTAAAGGCCTGCCGGCGGTGATGTATTCGACCAAGACCGTGGCGTCGATGAACGACAAGCACATCCGCATCGGTGGCTACCCGGTGCCGCTGGAATCCGACGCCAAGGGCCGCAGCACGCTGTTCTTCCTCGTGCCGTACCCTGGCGCCTGCATCCACGTGCCACCGCCACCACCGAATCAACTGGTGCTGGTGCGTTATCCCAAGGGTTTGAAGCTGGATGACATCTACACGCCGCTGTGGGTAACCGGCACGCTGAAGATCGAGAAGGTCAGCAATGACCTGGCCGATGCGGCGTATGCGCTGGAAGCTGACAAAGTGCGGGTGGTGCAGGAGTCTGATCTCTAACATCTGAACAATTGTAGCGAGGGGATTTATCCCCGATGGGTTGCGAAGCGACCCCCGCTTTGAATCAGGGGCAGGGGCCTGCTCCGCAGGCCATCGGGGATAAATCCCCTCACCACAAAGGCTTTCACCCACATCGATATTGCGGTGTTGGTCAGAGCGGTTTGCTGCCGATGCTGACGCCCATGGTATGGCTCGCACCCGAGCCCAGCGTGACCACATCATCCATCACATTCGCCGTCTCGATGCACAGCATGCGCTGCCAGCCATCGTTGTCCATGTCGGCCAGTGCTGCCGCGCGGTCGATCCACGGGTTCCAGATCACTGCCGTGCGTGAGCCGCTGGCGCTCAGTACGATGCGTCGTTCCCAGGTCGGATCGACGATGCTCAGTTGCGCTGGCGCGTCGAGGTAGATGCGGTCGGTTTCCCCGGTAAAGCGCAGTTCGCCTTGCTGGCGGTGGGTGTTCCAGTTGTCCAGAGTCTCGATGTAATTCAGCCCTTCAACACCCTCGACGTGCACGTTACGCACATCACTGACCGCGAAATAAGTGTGCAGCGCCTGGCTGATGCTGACGGTTTCGACACCCCGATTGTGGCTGGTCAGGCTGATGTGCAACTGATCACTCAGATGCAGGGTCAGGGTCAGATCGACCTGATGCGGCCAGCCCGGCAGGCCACCTTCGGGGTAGGGCAGCCTGAATTCAACCTTGACGCCGTCAGCCTCTGATTCGATGCCGCCCAGCTCCCAATCCATCGCCCGCACCAGACCGTGCGCGGGTGCCGGTTGCTCACCGGTATACATGGCCTGCACGCTCTGCGGGTTGCGTTCGAACTTGCCGAACCACGGCCAGCACACCGGCACACCGGCACGGATGCTCTTGCCGGTCTTGAACACAGCCTTGTCGTTGAGCCAGATGATCGGCGGCTGGCCGTCGATTTGATAACTGAGGATGTGCGCGCCTTGCTGGGCCACCAGCACTTCGGCCTGACCGTGGCGGATGCGCCAGCAGTTCAGTTCATCCAGTTTCACCGCTTCAACGTTGGGCGTGTTCATGGGGCAACTCTCGATCAGACACTTGGGACGACTATCGACCGCAAAACCGCGGCGATGTTTAACGCGCGCGCGGTGGCACTGAGCGGGTGCGACCGCTGCCGTCGATGGCGACGAAGACGAATACCGCCTCGGTCACTTTACGCCACTCGCTGGACAGCGGATCGTCGCTCCACACTTCGACCATCATCTGGATCGAGCTGCGGCCGATTTCCAGGGTCTGGGTATAAAAGGACAATTGCGCGCCCACCGCGACCGGCACCAGGAAGGCCATGCGGTCGATGGCGACAGTGGCTACGCGACCACCGGCCACGCGGCTGGCCATTGCGGTACCCGCCAGATCCATCTGCGCCACCAGCCAGCCGCCGAAAATATCGCCAAAGCCGTTGGTTTCGCGCGGGAGTGCGGTAATTTGCAAGGCCAGGTCGCCTTGCGGGATCGGATCTTCTTGTTCGAGCTCTATCATGCCGGGGGTGCCTCTGACCCGTGACTCTTCGTTGGTATTGCTGGTGGTAGCCGTCTTCAGGAAAAACGATTCAGCACCGAACATACTGCGTTCGTCACGTTTTCCATAGGCGCCTAAAGGGGAAACTCTGCGAAACCGGCTGATCCCGTTCAAAGGTCGGGCCAACGACGTTTTCGCACAGCAACCCCCTACAAACCGGAGCAAGGTTGCGAGTATATCGGTCGGTAGACTCCGCGACGACCATCGGGTTCTGATTTTGACCGGCAAATACGCGCCTCTATGTGCTTTTTCGAACAATTTGCTATGGTGCCGAACCTGCCCAAGCCACAGCCAGCGTTGTTGTGGCGGTAGATCCGCCTATAAGAGAAGCCCTTGCCATGACCACAGCGCCTTCGAGCCTCGCGCAGCCCGAGCAACCTGCACGCCCCCTGACCCGCAATGACTACAAGACTCTGTCGCTATCGGCCCTGGGCGGTGCGCTGGAGTTTTACGATTTCATCATCTTCGTGTTCTTCGCCACCGTGGTCGGCAAGCTGTTCTTCCCGGCCGACATGCCCGAGTGGCTGCGCCTGATGCAGACCTTCGGCATTTTCGCCGCCGGTTACCTTGCGCGGCCGCTGGGCGGCATCGTCATGGCGCACTTCGGCGACCTGCTGGGGCGCAAGAAGATGTTCACCCTGAGCATTTTCATGATGGCCGTGCCGACCCTGATCATGGGCCTGCTGCCGACCTACGCGCAGATCGGTATGTGGGCGCCGATCCTGCTGTTGTTGATGCGAGTTATCCAGGGCGCGGCGATTGGCGGGGAAGTGCCGGGGGCGTGGGTCTTCGTTTCCGAACACGTGCCGCAAAAGCACATCGGCTACGCCTGCGGCACCCTGACCAGCGGCCTGACCGCCGGCATCCTGCTCGGCTCATTGGTCGCCACGGCGATCAACAGCATTTATACCCCGGGGGAAGTCGCCGATTACGCCTGGCGGATCCCGTTCCTGCTCGGAGGCGTGTTCGGTCTGTTCTCGGTGTACCTGCGCCGCTGGCTGCATGAAACCCCGGTGTTCGCCGAGCTGCAACTGCGCAAGGCGCTCGCCGAAGAAGTACCGCTGCGTGCGGTACTGCGTGACCATCGCGGGGCGATTGCGGTCTCGATGCTGCTGACCTGGCTGCTGTCCGCCGGGATTGTCGTGGTGATCCTGATGACCCCGACCGTGCTGCAGACGGTCTATCACTTCTCAGCGACAGTGGCGCTGCAATCCAACAGCCTGGCGATCGTGTTCCTCAGCGTCGGTTGCATCATCTCCGGTGCTCTGGCCGACCGTCTCGGCGCCGGCCGGGTGTTTGTCTTTGGTTCGCTGGGCTTGCTGATCAGTTCCTGGACCTTCTATCACAGCCTCGCCGATCACCCGAACTGGCTGTTCCCGCTGTATGCGCTGACCGGTCTGCTGGTCGGCACCATCGGTGCGGTGCCGTACGTGATGGTCAAGGCATTCCCGCCGGTGGTGCGCTTCAGCGGATTGTCGTTCTCGTACAACGTGGCGTACGCGATCTTCGGTGGCCTGACGCCGATGGTGGTCAGCCTGCTGCTTAAAGAGAGTGCGATGGGCCCGGCTTACTATGTGGCGGTGCTGTGCACGATGGGGATTCTGGTGGGGGCGTGGCTCTGGAAAAAGGGGCGCTGAAAATTTTCACCTGTGGGAGCGGGCTTGCTCGCGAATGCGTTGTGTCAGTCTGCATATGAATAGGCTGACACGGCCTCTTCGCGAGCAAGCCCGCTCCCACATTAGTTCTGTGTTGTTCTCTGAGATCTTCGAATCATCCTGCAAAACCCCGATACTGGCCTTTCATCCAATTGTCATATTTCAGCCATAGAGTGTTCACACGGCCTGCTGATACTTGGCCCCGACTTAACACACCCTATCTGCTAGGAGTAAGGCATGAAACTGAAGCGTTTGATGGCGGCAATGACTTTTGTCGCTGCTGGCGTTGCGACTGCCCACGCGGTAGCCGCTGGCGTTGACCCGGCAATTCCGGCTTACACCAAGGTCACCGGTGTATCGGGCAACTTGTCCAGCGTTGGTTCCGACACTCTGGCCAACCTCATGACCCTGTGGGCTGAGAACTACAAGAAAGAATACCCGAACGTAAACATCCAGATTCAGGCCGCTGGCTCCGCCACCGCGCCACCTGCGCTGACTGAAGGCACCTCCAACCTCGGCCCGATGAGCCGCAAGATGAAGGACACCGAACTGGCGGCCTTCGAACAGAAATACGGCTACAAGCCAACCGCTATCCCGGTGGCCGTGGACGCCCTGGCGGTGTTCGTGCACAAGGACAACCCGATCCAGCACCTGACCATGGAACAGGTTGACGCGATCTTCTCGTCCACCCGTCTGTGCGGCGCCAAAGCCGACGTGAAAACCTGGGGCGACCTGGGTGTGACCGGCGACCTGGCCAACAAGCCAGTGCAACTGTTCGGTCGTAACTCGGTATCCGGCACCTACGGCTACTTCAAAGAAGAAGCCTTGTGCAAAGGCGACTACAAACCTAACGTCAACGAACAACCAGGCTCGGCGTCGGTTGTGCAGTCGATCAGCTCCTCGCTGAACGGCATCGGTTACTCGGGCATCGGCTACAAGACTGCCAGCGTGAAGACCGTTGCTCTGTCGAAGAAAGGCAGCACTGACTTCATCGAAGACACCGAAGAAAACGCCCTGAACGGCAAGTACCCGCTGTCGCGCTTCCTCTACGTTTACGTGAACAAGGCCCCGAACAAGCCTCTGGCCCCGCTGGAAGCCGAGTTCGTGAAACTGGTTCTGTCCAAACAGGGCCAGGAAGTTGTGGTGAAAGACGGCTACATCCCACTGCCGGCCAAGGTTGCTGCAAAAGCACTGGCTGACCTGGGTCTGCAGGAAGGCGGCGCTGAAGTCGCAAAAAAGTAACAAACTGAGTCCGTAGTAAATACCCTTCGGACTCCACTGTGGGAGCGGGCTTGCTCGCGAAGAGGCCTTCAGATTCGGCATCTTCGTTGACTGAATAAGCGCTTTCGCGAGCAAGCCCGCTCCCACAGATTCTTCGAATTCTCTGATCCTCCTCCAGTACCCGCTGGTGGTGGATTTGCTGCGTCACTGCACTGTCATCTTTCTGTCATACAGGATCGCTAGGGTGAGCGCATGAATGATCTGGCCAATTCCCCAATGACTACGACTTCCCCTCCCAAGCGCATTGATTTCAATACGCCTGAGCTGCAACGCAAGCGCCGCATTCGCGCGCTCAAGGATCGCTTCACCCGTTGGTACGTCCTCGTTGGCGGTCTGGCGGTGCTGGCAGCCATCACCCTGATCTTCTTCTTCCTCGCCTACGTCGTTGCACCGTTGTTCCAGGGTGCCAGTCTGACCGCGAAAGATGCCATTACCCCAGCCTGGATGCAGGACGCCGGCAAGCCGCTGATGATTTCGCTCGAAGAGCAGAATCAGGTGGCGATGCGCGTTTCCGACAAGGGCCAGGCGCTGTTCTTCGACATCGACAGTGGCGCTGAATTGAAGCGCGTCGATCTGCCGGTGCCTGCCGGCGCTACCGTAACTTCCATTGGCGAAGACCAGCCAGGTCATCCGCTGGTAGCCGTGGGCCTGTCCAACGGCCAGGCGCTGGTGTTCCGTCACACCTATAAAGTCAGCTACCCCGATGGCAAGAAAACCATCACCCCGGCCATCGAATACCCGTATGGCGAAGCGCCGATCGCGGTGAACGAGGGCGGCGGTGCGCTGGAGCACGTCAGCCTCAACGCCACCGATTCGACGCTGATGCTGGTCGGTTCTACCGGTTCGCAACTCAATGTGCTGGCGCTGACCAGCGAAGAAAACATGATGACCGGCGAAGTCACCAACGAGCAGAAGCGTATCGAGCTGCCGCAGATGACTGAACCGGTGAAAAACATCTTCGTCGACCCGCGCCAGCAATGGCTGTACGTGGTCAACGGGCGTGCCCAGGCCGACGTGTTCAGCTTGCGCGACAAGAGCCTCAACGGTCGCTACAAGCTGCTGGAAAACGCTGACGCCGAAGTCACCGCGAGCACGCAACTGGTGGGCGGCATCTCGCTGATCATCGGTGATTCCAAGGGTGGCCTGGCCCAGTGGTTCATGGCTCGCGATACCGATGGCGAGCTGCGCCTGAAGCAGATCCGTACCTTCCAGATGGGCACCACGCCGATTGTTGAAATTACCGCCGAAGAGCGTCGCAAGGGCTTCGTGGCCCTCGATGCCAGCGGCAAGCTCGGCGTGTTCCACAGCACCGCGCACCGCACCCTGCTGGTCGAGCCGGTTGCCGAAGGCCAGGGCCTGTTCGGCCTGTCGCCACGCGCCAACCGGGTGATCGTCGAGGCCGGCGGCAAGCTGCAACCGCTGCTGCTCGACAACCCGCACCCGGAAGTGTCGTGGAGCGCGTTGTGGAGCAAGGTCTGGTACGAGAACTACGACGAACCTAAATACGTCTGGCAATCGACCGCCGCCAACACCGATTTCGAACCGAAACTGAGCCTGTCGCCACTGACCTTCGGCACCCTGAAGGCGGCGTTCTACGCCATGCTGCTGGCTGCGCCGCTGGCGGTTGCCGCAGCGATCTACACCGCGTACTTCATGGCCCCGGGCATGCGCCGCAAGGTCAAACCGGTGATCGAGCTGATGGAAGCGATGCCGACGGTAATCCTCGGTTTCTTCGCCGGTCTGTTCCTCGCCCCGTATGTGGAAGGGCATCTGCCGGGCATCTTCAGCCTGCTGATGCTGTTGCCGATCGGCATTCTGGTCGCCGGCTTCACCTTCAGTCGTCTGCCTGAGTCGATCCGCCTGAAAGTCCCGGATGGCTGGGAAAGTGCGCTGTTGATTCCGGTGATCCTGTTTGTCGGTTGGCTGTCGCTGTACATGAGTCCGTACATGGAGAACTGGTTCTTCGGCGGTGACATGCGCATGTGGATCTCCCACGACCTGGGCATCACCTACGACCAGCGCAACGCTCTGGTAGTCGGTCTGGCGATGGGTTTTGCGGTGATCCCGAACATCTACTCGATTGCCGAAGATGCCGTGTTCAGTGTGCCGCGTGGCCTGACCCTCGGTTCCCTGGCGCTCGGTGCCACGCCGTGGCAGACCATGACCCGCGTGGTGATCCTCACCGCCAGCCCGGGCATCTTCTCCGCACTGATGATCGGCATGGGCCGTGCGGTCGGCGAAACCATGATCGTGCTGATGGCCACGGGTAACACCCCGGTCATGGAAATGAACCTGTTCGAAGGCCTGCGCACCCTGGCCGCCAACGTCGCGGTGGAAATGCCCGAGTCGGAAGTCGGCGGCAGCCACTACCGCGTGCTGTTCCTCTCGGCGCTGGTGCTGCTGTTGTTCACCTTCGTCATGAACACCCTGGCAGAACTGATTCGTCAGCGTCTGCGCAAGAAATACTCGTCGCTTTAAGAAAGGTAGAAGTCTGTGAAACAGAACTCCCTGAATGGATGGTTCAAGAGCGGCGCCCCGGGCGTCTGGATCAGCGGTGGCGCGGTGTCCATCGCGGTCATCATGACCATTGGCCTGCTGGCGGTGATTGCCGTGCGCGGTCTGGGTCACTTCTGGCCGGCGGACCTGATCCACGCCAGCTACGACGTACCTGGCCAGGCCAATCATCTGGTCATCGGCGAAGTGGTACAGAAAGAAGAAGTACCGCGCGCACGCCTGAAAAGCGCCGGCCTGCCGGTGCCTGATCAGGGCCCGGAATTCATGACCCGCGAGCTGATCAAGGTCGGCAACCGTGACCTGAACGGCAACGACTTCACCTGGGTGGTCGGCGAGTGGCTGACCAAGCAGACCACGCCGCCGGAACTGATGGCGATCGAGCGTCGCGAGTGGGGCAACTTCTACGGCTACCTGGTCAACGTCAAACAGGACGGCAAGGTGATCGCCGAAGGCGAAGCGGCCTGGCCTGAGCTGCAAGCGCGGATCAACCGTGTGAACGGCCTTGCTGCACAACTCAAATCGCTGGAAAAGACCGACATCGGTGCGATCAACGCAGGGCTGGAACGCATCCGTCTGCACGGGCGCAAACTGGAACTGGACGGCAAGCTCGACGCCACCGCGCAAGCGGACATGGACGCCGAGCGTGCCGAGCTGAACGCGCGTTATCAGGACATCGAAGCGCGTCTGAGCGATCTGCATGCGCAGTTCAACCGCGACGCGCTGACTGCCCGCGATGCCAACGGCAAAGAGATCGAAATCAGCCTGGGCAAAGTGGTTCACGCCTATCAGCCGAATGCCATGGGCACGATGACCAAGATCGGTTTCTACTTCAGCAAGGTCTGGGAATTCCTTTCCGACGATCCGCGTGAAGCGAACACCGAAGGCGGGATCTTCCCGGCGATTTTCGGCACGGTGATGATGACCCTGATCATGGCGATGATCGTGACTCCGTTCGGCGTGCTGGCGGCGGTCTACCTGCGTGAATACGCCAAGCAGAACGCCCTGACCCGGATCATCCGCATCGCCGTGAACAACCTCGCCGGCGTTCCGGCGATCGTCTACGGCGTATTCGGTCTGGGCTTCTTCGTCTACGTGCTGGGTGGTTCGGTCGACCGTTTGTTCTTCCCCGAAGCACTGCCGGCGCCGACGTTCGGTACTCCGGGTCTGCTCTGGGCCTCGCTGACCCTGGCGCTGCTGGCGGTGCCGGTGGTGATCGTGGCGACCGAGGAAGGTCTGGCGCGTATCCCGCGCACCGTCCGTGAAGGCTCGCTGGCGCTGGGCGCGACCAAGGCGGAAACGCTGTGGAAGATCGTCCTGCCTATGGCCAGCCCGGCGATGATGACCGGCATGATCCTCGCCGTGGCCCGCGCCGCCGGTGAAGTGGCGCCGCTGATGCTGGTGGGTGTGGTGAAGCTGGCGCCGTCGCTGCCGGTGGACGGCAACTACCCATACCTGCACCTGGACCAGAAGATCATGCACCTGGGCTTCCACATCTATGACGTCGGCTTCCAGAGCCCGAACGTCGAAGCGGCACGACCACTGGTGTACGCCACGGCGCTGCTGCTGGTGCTGGTGATCGCTACGTTGAACCTGTCGGCGGTGTGGATTCGTAACCACCTGCGCGAAAAATACAAAGCGCTGGATAGCTAAGGACGGCGCGAACCCTGTGGGAGCGAGCTTGCTCGCGAAGCTTTTGGCGGTCTTAAGGGCCCCTTCGCGAGCAAGCTCGCTCCCACATTGATCCGCGGCCACCGCAATATTGATGGAAGCTGCAACAAGCAGTGTTCCGAACCGAATTTGTTAGCACAGGGAGCCTCCCATGCAGCACGAAACACATACCCACGGCATCAACATGTCGGCCCTGGGTCGCGACAAGCAGAGCCTGAGCCTTGAGCAGGAAACCGTGGCCATCGAAGTCCCGGGCCTGAGCCTGTTCTACGGCGAGAAGCAGGCGCTGTTCGACGTCAGCATGAACATCCCGAAACAGCGCGTGACCGCGTTTATCGGCCCGTCCGGCTGCGGCAAGTCCACGCTGCTGCGTACCTTCAATCGTATGAACGACCTGGTTGACGGTTGCCGTGTCGAAGGTGCGATCAACCTGTACGGCAACAACATCTACCGCAAGGGTGAAGACGTTGCCGAGCTGCGTCGCCGCGTCGGCATGGTGTTCCAGAAGCCCAACCCGTTCCCCAAAACCATCTACGAAAACGTGGTCTACGGGCTGCGCATCCAGGGCATCAACAAGAAGCGCATTCTCGACGAAGCGGTCGAGTGGGCATTGAAAGGCGCGGCACTGTGGGACGAAGTCAAAGACCGTCTGCACGACTCGGCACTCGGCCTGTCCGGTGGTCAGCAGCAGCGTCTGGTGATCGCGCGCACCATCGCCGTTGAACCGGAAGTGTTGCTGCTCGACGAACCGTGCTCGGCCCTCGATCCGATCTCGACCCTGAAAGTCGAAGAGCTGATCTACGAGCTGAAGTCCAAGTTCACCATCGTCATCGTGACCCACAACATGCAGCAGGCCGCGCGGGTTTCCGACTACACGGCGTTCATGTACATGGGCAAACTGGTGGAATTCGGCGACACCGACACCCTGTTCACCAATCCGGCGAAGAAACAGACCGAAGACTACATCACCGGTCGTTATGGCTGACAGTTGCGGTTATTCACAGAATTGACGCTGCGGCCCACCGCACCTTACCGGACGCTCCAAGGACGCCACCATGATTAGTAAAGAAGGCCTTACCCACCACATCTCCGCGCAGTTCAACGCCGAGCTTGAGGAAGTGCGCAGCCACCTCCTGGCCATGGGCGGGCTGGTCGAGAAGCAGGTCAACGACGCGGTCACCGCGCTGATCGAGGCCGACTCTGGCCTGGCTCAGCAGGTGCGCGAGATCGACGACCAGATCAACCAGATGGAACGCAACATCGACGAAGAATGCCTGCGCATTCTTGCCCGTCGTCAGCCGGCGGCGTCCGACCTGCGGCTGATCATCAGCATCTCCAAGTCGGTGATCGATCTGGAGCGCATCGGCGACGAAGCGACCAAGATCGCCCGTCGCGCCATTCAGCTGTGCGAAGAAGGTGAAGCGCCGCGTGGTTACGTCGAGGTCCGTCACATCGGCGATCAGGTGCGCAACATGGTTCGCGATGCGCTGGACGCGTTTGCCCGCTTCGATGCCGATCTAGCCTTGTCGGTGGCGCAATACGACAAGGTCATCGACCGCGAATACAAGACCGCCCTGCGCGAGCTGGCGACCTACATGATGGAAGACCCGCGCTCTATCTCGCGGGTTCTGAGCATCATCTGGGTGCTGCGTTCGCTGGAACGCATCGGCGATCATGCGCGCAACATCTCGGAACTGGTGATCTACCTGGTGCG
This sequence comes from Pseudomonas fluorescens, assembly GCF_004683905.1. Lineage (NCBI taxonomy): Bacteria > Pseudomonadati > Pseudomonadota > Gammaproteobacteria > Pseudomonadales > Pseudomonadaceae > Pseudomonas > Pseudomonas fluorescens. The sequence continues at coordinate 6,012,206 of NZ_CP038438.1, read as the reverse complement.
CGGCACCGACGTGCGTCACCTGGGCCTCAAACGCATGAAAGAAGAAGTTGAAGGTACAAGCGGCGAAACCGCTAATGTTCCGGGCAATGCTGACGATAAGTAAGATTGCCTGAGAAAAGCGCCCGGCCCTTTGGCCGGGCGTTTTTGTTTAGGGCGCCTGAATCAGGAAATCGAATTAAAAAGCAGCACCCGCGAACGAAAAGTCCCGGCGTGACTGAAGATTGTTGGCAATGTGCCATCAGTAAAAGCGGTATGCTTGCCGGGATTTTTATAGGGGTGTTGGATGAGCAAGATCAGTGTGTTGGTCGTGGACGATGCTTCGTTCATTCGTGACCTGGTGAAAAAGTGCCTGCGTAATTACTTCCCGGGGATCCGCACCGAGGACGCCGTCAACGGCAAAAAGGCCCAGGCCATGCTGGCCAGGGAAGCGTTTGACCTGGTGCTGTGCGACTGGGAAATGCCGGAAATGTCCGGCCTCGAGCTGCTGACCTGGTGCCGCGAGCAGGACAATCTCAAGACCATGCCGTTCGTCATGGTCACCAGCCGTGGCGATAAAGAGAACGTGGTACAGGCGATCCAGGCCGGGGTTTCCGGCTACGTCAGCAAGCCGTTCACCAACGAACAACTGCTGACCAAGGTCAAGCAGGCGCTGAACAAGGTTGGCAAGCTCGACACCCTGATGAACAGCGCGCCGACCAAGATGAACTCGGCGTTCGGCAACGATTCCCTGAGCGCATTGACCGGCGGCAAGCCTGCCGTGGTCGGTGCTGCGCCGGCGGCCGCTGCTGCGGTCAATCCGTTTGCCAAACCGGCTGTTGTCGCGCCAACGCCAGCTGCTGCGCCGTCGCGCGGTTTGCTTAACAGCCCGCCGGTGCAGGCACCGGCTGCCTCGAAAGCGCCAGTCGGTGGTCGTGGCCAGGGCCAGTTGCGCCTGCCAAGTGGCACCCAGCAATGCGTGATCAAGGCCCTGAGCATCAAGGAAGCGCTGCTGGTAGTGAAACGCACTGACACCCTGCCGCAGATCCTCGACAGCGCCGTGCTCGACCTGGAGCAGGGCGACAACGCCGAAATCGCCCGCCTCAACGGCTACCTGCACGCCATCGTTGCCCACGAGCAGAAAGCCGACAGCGACTGGCTGCAACTGACTTTCCGTTTCGTCGACCAGGATGCGCAGAAGCTCGATTACATCTCCCGCCTGATCGCCCGCGGCACGGCGCAGAAGCACTTCGTTCCGGGCGCTTGATCCTCGTCGCCTGACACACCGCCTTCGCGAGCAAGCCCGCTCCCACCTTTGAAATGCATTCCAAGGTGGGAGCGGGCTTGCTCGCGAAGGGGTCATCACTGACGACGTCCATTTTCCAGACTGCCCAATTTGAAACATCTGTCGACTAGCCTGGTCTGTCTCAGCTGCTAGGCTCATTTCCAGGCCTTCCTTCGACAGACTCTTTGCCCATGCTCGCGCGCCTGCTGTTTTTCTGTGGTCTTTTCCTGGCCTCCACCTCGACTGTGGCCATGACCATCTACAAATCCACCGATGCCAACGGAGTGGTCTCGTACAGCGACCGGCCGAGCAAAGGCTCGCAGGTGTTCGTGTTTCAGGACCGCATGGTCGAGCACCTCGAACGTCAGGTGTACCTCGACATCAAGAAACAGAAGGGCAGCGACGTGGTGTTCGTGCGCAACGATCTGTATGCGCCGGTCGAGATTGCACTGGCGTTTACCGGCCTGAGCAATGTGCGTGGCGCTCCGGCGCAGACGATTCGCCGGGTGCTGCCGGCGCGCAGCAATACCCGGTTGGCGTTGCTGACGGCGATCAGCCGGGGTCAGCCGCTGGTGTATTCGCCGCAATTCCAGTATTCGCTGGGTGACCCCGCAGGCGCTGCGCAGAGCTATCGCTATCCGTTGCCGTGGCGGGGCGGGCCGTTCCGTCTCAGTCAGGGCGCCAACGGCCAGTACAGCCACTACGGGCCGAAGAACCGGTATGCGATGGACATCGCCATGCCAGTTGGCACGCCGATCATTGCCGCACGGGCCGGTGTGGTGGTGAAAACCGAAAATTCACAGAGCGGGCGCGGCAATGATGCGTCCGGCAATTTCGTCCGGGTGCTGCACGACGACGGCACGATGGGTGTTTACCTGCATCTCAAGCAAGGTTCGGTGAGCGTACGCGAGGGGCAGCGGGTGACGGTTGGCAGCCCGCTGGCGCTGTCCGGCAATACCGGCAATAGCAGCGGCCCGCACCTGCACTTTGTGGTGCAGCGCAATACCGGGCAGGGGCTGGTGTCGATTCCGTATCAGTTCAACCAGCCACTGGGGGCGTTGCCCAACTTTGCGTTGGGCAAACAGTAGAAGCGTTAGGGGGCCGCTGTGGAGGGGCTTTTGTGGTGAGGGGATTTATCCCCGATGGACGGCGCAGCCGTCCCAAAATCATTGAAGGCATTGAGTCAGGAGTTACGCGATTGCAGATTACAGGGCCGCTCCGCGACCCATCGGGGATAAATCCCCTCACCACAGAAGCGTCTCCCAAAACACCCATCAATCCAGCATCAACACCTTCGCCAGCACAATCTTCGGCCCTTTCATCTTCTTGATGATGATCCGCAGGCCTTCGACTTCCAGCACTTCTTCCTCTTCCGGCACTCGTTTCAGGGTCTCGTAGACCAGACCGGCGAGGGTTTCGGCTTCGATGTGATCCAGGTCGATTCCGAGCAGGCGTTCAACCTTGAACAGCGGCGTATCACCACGCACCAGCAGCTTGCCCGGCTGATACGCGAGGATCCCGCGCTCGGCCTTGCGGTGTTCGTCCTGGATGTCGCCGACCAGCACTTCCAGCACGTCTTCCATGGTCAGGTAGCCGATGATGTTGCCGTCGGCTTCTTCCACCACGGCGAAGTGCGAGCCGCCCTTGCGGAACTGCTCCAGCAGCTGCGACAGCGGCATGTGCCGCGACACGCGCTCCAGTGGACGGGTCAGTTCAGCCAGGTTGAACGACTCCGGAATGTGGTCCAGCGCCGCCAGCTCCAGCAGCAGGTCCTTGATGTGCAGCAGGCCGACGAACTCCTGACGTTCGCTGTCGTACACCGGATACCGGCTGAACTTGTGGCGACGGAACATCGCGAGGATTTCTTTCAGCGGCGCGTTGAATTCCAGGGTGATCAGGTCTTCGCGGGAGTTGGCCCAGTCGACCACTTCCAGTTCGCCCATCTCCACCGCCGAGGCCAGCACGCGCATGCCTTGGTCGCTCGGGTCCTGACCACGGCTGGAGTGCAGGATCAGTTTCAGTTCTTCGCGGCTGTAATGGTGTTCGTGGTGCGGGCCGGGTTCGCCCTGGCCGGCGATCCGCAGAATCGCGTTGGCGCTGGCATTGAGCAGGTAGATCGCCGGATACATCGCCCAATAGAACAGGTACAGCGGCACCGCCGTCCACAGCGACAGCAGCTCCGGTTTGCGGATCGCCCACGACTTGGGCGCCAGCTCACCGACCACGATGTGCAGGTAGGAAATGATGAAGAACGCGGTAAAGAACGAAATGCCTTTGACCACTTCCGGCGACTGCACGCCGACCGCGCTCAGCAGCGGTTCGAGAATGTGCGCGAATGCCGGCTCACCGACCCAGCCGAGGCCGAGGGAGGCGAGGGTGATACCGAGCTGACACGCCGAGAGGTACGCATCGAGCTGACTGTGTACGGTGCGCAGGATGTGCCCGCGCCAGCCGTTCTTGTCGGCGATGGCCTCGACCCGGGTCGAGCGCAGTTTGACCATGGCGAATTCCGCCGCAACGAAGAAGCCGTTGAGCAAAACCAGGATCAGAGCGAAAAGAATCATGCCGAAATCGGCGAAAATCGTAGCGAGGGACAAGCCAGGGGAAGGGTCCATGATGGAGTTTTGCAGGTTCCGTGTGATTCGTAAGAGAGAAGAAATCGCGCCTGAAAGGCAGACGCAAGTCAGCCAATGTAGCGGCTGACATGGCGATTGCCTAGTGGCGCGTGCTGGCCGGTATCACTCGGCGGCGCTGATGGCCCGTGCCTGGGCCACCTGGGCCGGGACGAAATGGCAGGTGAACGTGCTGCCATGACCGGGCACGCTGCTGATCTCCATCCGCGCGCGGTGGCGCAGCAACACGTGTTTGACGATCGCCAGACCGAGCCCGGTGCCGCCGGTGTTGGAGTTGCGGCTGGAGTCGACGCGGTAGAAGCGTTCGGTCAAGCGCGGCAGGTGCTTGCTGTCGATGCCGATCCCGGAGTCCTGCACGCTCAGGTGCGCGCCTTGCTCGTCACCCCACCAGCGAATGCGGATATTGCCTTCGGCCGGGGTGTATTTCACCGCGTTGAACACCAGGTTGGAGAAGGCACTGCGCAGCTCCGCCTCGCTGCCCTTGAGCAGGAGGCGCGCATCGGCTTCGAGAGTGATTTTCTGGTTCTTCTGCCCGGACAACTGCTGGGCGTCGCTCTTGATCGACTGCAGCAGGGCGTCGATCTGCACTGGCTGGTTGTCCGACGGGTAATCGGTGGCTTCCAGTTTCGCTAACAGCAGCAGGTCGTTGAGCAGCGTCTGCATGCGCCCGCCCTGTTGCTGCATCTGCTGCAGCGCGCGGCTCCAGCGCGGATTCACTTCCTCGACGTTGTCGAGCAGGGTTTCCAGATAGCCACAGATCACCGTCAGCGGCGTGCGCAGTTCGTGGGAGACGTTGGCAATGAAGTCTTTGCGCATCTGCTCCAGCTGATGGATGCGCGTGACGTCGCGCACCAGCATCAGGTGTTCGTTGTTGCCGTAGCGCGTAAGGTACAGCTGAATGCGCACCCGATCATTGGTCGGCGAAGGGATTTCCAGCGGTTCGGCGTAGCTTTCCTGCTCGAAGTATTCCTTGAAGCGGGGATGCCGTACCAGGTTGGTTACCGGTTGGCCGCTGTCTTGCGGGGTCTTGAGGCCGAGCAGGGTTTCGGCAGCGCGGTTCCACCATTCCAGGTTGCCGTCGCTGTCGAGCATGATCACCGCGTCTTTGAGCGCGGCGGTGGACTCCTGCACCCGGTCGATCACCGCTTGCAGGCGCCCGCGTACCCGTTGATCGCGGCGTTGCAGGTGGTAGATGCTGTCGAACACCTCGCCCCACAGGCCATAGCCGTCGGGCGGTGCTTCATCGGGTTGGTGCAGGCGCAGCCATTCGTGCAGACGCAGCAGTTGCTTGAGCGTCCAGGCCAGGTAAATCCCCAGGCCTGCTGCGAGGCTCCAGCCGTAGTAGCCGGTGATCAGGCCGATCACCAGACACGCTGTGACCAGCAACAGCATGTGGCGAATCAGGGTGCCATGCCAGTTTTGATTCACGGAAAATACGGTCCTTGTCAGCGAGTCTGGCGGTCGGATCAGGCCTTGGTGGAAAACCGGTAGCCGGTGCCGCGCACGGTTTGTACCAGATTTTCGTAGGCGTCGCCGAGGGCCTTGCGCAGGCGGCGGATGTGCACGTCGACGGTGCGCTCTTCAACATAGACGTTGCCGCCCCAGACCTGATCCAGCAACTGCCCGCGCGTGTAGGCGCGTTCCTGGTGGGTCATGAAGAATTGCAGCAGACGGTATTCGGTCGGGCCCATCTCGGCCGGACGGCCGTCGATGGTTACGCGGTGGCTGATCGGGTCGAGCAGCAGGCCGCCGACTTCGATTGGCGCTTCGCCATCGGTCGGGCCGGCGCGGCGCAGCACAGCCTTGAGGCGTGCGACCAGTTCGCGTGGAGAAAACGGTTTGGTGATGTAGTCGTCGGCGCCGACTTCAAGACCCTGAATCTTGTTGTCCTCTTCGCCCTTGGCGGTGAGCATGATGATCGGGATGTCCCCGGTCAGCTCGTCACGCTTGAGGCGGCGGGCCAGTTCGATGCCGGAGGTGCCGGGCAGCATCCAGTCGAGCAGGATCAGGTCCGGTTTGCGGTCAACGATGATGGCGTGTGCCTGCTGCGAGTTCTCCGCCTCGAGGCAGTCATAGCCGGCCATTTCCAACGCAACGGCGATCATTTCGCGAATGGGCGCTTCGTCGTCGACGATCAGAATGCTCCTGCCAACCATGCCTTAATCCTCTTGTCATTTAACTGTCTTGCGCCGCATTAGATAACGGAATTATTGCAGTCGTGTGACAGTATTTTAGTCGCCCGGCGGTTGGCGTGATCCTGGACTAAGCTCTAAGTCCGAATCCTGACAACCACAAAAGAAGGTTTCCATGACTCAAATGACTGCTTCTTTCAAAGCTCTGCTGATGGCTGCTGCCGTTGCTTTACCGACCATGGCGTTTGCTGCTGAGCCAGCGATGGAGAAGGACGGCATGTTTACCGATCACAAGGGCATGACCCTGTATACCTTTGCCAAAGACTCTGCGGGCAAGTCCATGTGCAACGACAAGTGTGCGGCGAACTGGCCACCGCTAATGGCTACGGCCGGCGACAAGTCCATGGGCGACTGGACCGTGATCAAGCGCGATGACGGCAAGATGCAATGGGCTTACGAGGGCAAACCGCTGTACACCTTCGTCATGGACAAGAAGGCTGGTGACATGACCGGTGAGGGCAAAATGGACGGCGCCTGGCACGTCGCCAAGGCCAAGTAAACGCAAATCCCCTGTGGGAGCGGGCTTGCTCGCGAAAGCGGTGTGTCAGTTGACGAAGAGGCCACTGGCAAAACGCTTTCGCGAGCAAGCCCGCTCCCACAGGTTTTGTGGATCAACGCAGCGCGTAATCCAGCACAATCCCGACGAAAATCGCCAACCCGGCCCAGTGGTTGTGCAAAAACGCCTTGAAGCAACGCATCCGGTCGCGATCACGGGTGTACCAGAACTCCCACGCATAGCATCCAGCGGCCACCAACAGGCCGAGATGGAACCAGATGCCCAGCTCGAACTTCGACCCGGCCAGCAACAGGCAGCCCAGCGACAGCGCCTGCAACGTCAGGATGATCACCCGATCCGCATCGCCGAACAGAATCGCCGTGGATTTCACGCCGATCTTCAGGTCGTCGTCACGATCGGTCATCGCGTAATAGGTGTCGTAACCCACCGTCCACAGCAGATTGGCGATCCACAGCAGCCAGGCGGCGGCGGGCACGGCGCCGGTTTCGGCGGTGAATGCCATCGGCATGCCCCACGAGAACGCTGCGCCCAATACCACTTGCGGGTAATAGGTGTAGCGCTTCATGAACGGGTAGGTGAATGCCAGCGCCAGGCCGCCCAGCGACAGCCAGATGGTCGGCGCATTGGTGCACAGCACCAGCAGGAAGCTCACGCCCATCAGCAGCGCGAAGAACACCAGCGCCTCTTTCGAACTGATCTTGCCGCTGGCCAGCGGTCGTTGCGCGGTGCGTTTAACGTGGCCGTCGACCTTGCGATCGGCCCAGTCGTTGATCACACAGCCACCGGCGCGGGTCAGCACCACACCGAGGACGAAAATCACAATGTTGGCCAGCGACGGCGAGCCCTTACCGGCAATCCATAGCGCCCACAGCGTCGGCCACAGCAGCAAGTAAATGCCGATCGGCTTGTCCATGCGCGTCAGCTGAATGAAATCCCAGGCGCGCGGGTTCAAGCGGTTCAGGGATTTGAGCAGGCTCTGGTACATCAGCAGTTCTCCGGATGGGCGCGGGCGGCGCTCCACAACGTCGGCAGGAAAATCTCCGCCACCAGTACGCTCAAGGCGCCACGGTCGAAACGCGAGCGCCGGCCCCACAGCTCGGGCGCGCGGCAGGCTGGCGGCAACCAGTCTTGCGGGTAGTGACAGACCTCGATGGCGCGGCGCTGGAAGGCGTGGTCGCAAAACAGCAGTTCGCCCAGCGAGCGGCTGCCCAGTTCGTCCATGTGCAGGCCGTCGCCTTGCAGGGCGGCGCGTGACGCCACGCTACGGGCGAACACCCAGGCCTCGCCGTAACCGCGCAGATACACCTCGCGCACCCAGCCTTCGCTGCCTTCGGCCAGATCCAGCGCCGCGCATTCGTCGCTGCGCAAAGTGTCCCAGCCTTCGAACAACGGTGTGACGCTGAAGCCGTCATTCGACAGCCGCGTCAGGCGGCGGGTCAGCGAGCCTTCGTCGAACAACCAGTTCAGGGTCAACGAATCGGGAAGGGACGTCAGTCGGCTTTGAGTCAGCCAGAGCGGGGTCGGGCAGGCATTTGAATGTTGCACAATGAGTCATTATTGGCCGCAAATGAGGCGGCGAGCTTAACATGGCGTGCTGCGAATTTGATGGATCCGGGGCGCCGTTGCGCCGAACAGGCTTGCATCTGCCCGGCACCCTCAGTACAAAACGCCCTGAGCCGGATGGCAGCGCTCCCACCATCGACCGTCCGCGCCGACAAAAGCCTGAATCCTGAGGAAGTACCTGAATGAAAAAGTGGCAATGCATCGTCTGCGGCCTGATCTACAACGAAGCTGACGGTTGGCCGGATGACGGCATCGCGCCGGGCACCCTGTGGCAGGACGTGCCGGAAGACTGGCTGTGCCCGGACTGCGGCGTGGGCAAGTCGGACTTCGAAATGATCGAAATCAACTGAGAAAAACCAAGGAGTAAGGCATGAACGCACCTGTCGTAATCGTCGGCACCGGGCTTGCGGGTTACAACCTGGCCCGGGAGTTTCGCAAACTCGATGGCGAAACCCCGCTGCTGCTGATTACCGCCGATGACGGGCGCTCTTACTCCAAGCCGATGCTCTCCACCGGTTTCGGCAAGAACAAGGACGCCGATGGCCTGAGCATGGCCGAACCCGGCGCCATGGCCGAGCAATTGAAGGCCGAAGTGCGCACCCACACGCGCATCAGCGGCATCGACGCCGGCCACAAGCGCCTGTGGATCGGCGAAGAAGCGGTGTACTACCGCGATCTGATCCTCGCCTGGGGTGCGGAAACCGTGCGAGTGCCGATCGAAGGTGACGGTGCTGATCTGGTGTTCCCGATCAACGATCTCGAAGATTACGCGCGCTTTCGTGCAGCCGCTGCGGGCAAGCGCCGCGTGTTGCTGCTGGGCGCCGGGCTGATCGGCTGTGAATTCGCCAACGACCTGATCCTCGGCGGCTACGAGGTGCAACTGGTGGCGCCGTGCGAGCAAGTGATGCCGATGCTGCTGCACCCGGCCGCTGCGGCCGCCGTGCAGGCCGGGCTGGAAAGCCTGGGCGCGCGTTTTCACCTCGGCCCGGTGCTGACCCGCCTGCAAAAAGTCGCAGACGGGCTGGAAGCGCATCTGTCCGACGGGCAGGTGATTGCCTGCGATGTGGTGGTTTCGGCCATCGGCCTGCGCCCGCGCATCGATCTGGCCGCGGCGGCCGGGGTACAGGTCAATCGCGGTGTCGTAGTCGACCGGTATCTGAAGACGTCCCACGCCAATATTTACGCCCTGGGCGACTGCGCCGAGGTCGATGGGCTGAATTTGTTGTACGTGATGCCCCTCATGAGCTGTGCGCGTGCGCTGGCACAAACCCTGGCCGGCAATCCGACGGCCGTGAGCTACGGCGCGATGCCGATCACGGTGAAAACCCCGGTATGCCCGTTGGTCGTTTCGCCACCGCCACGGGGCAGCGAAGGCGTCTGGACCGTCGAAGGGCAGGGCGCCGACATCAAGGCCCTGTGCCACAGTGCCGATGGTCAGTTGCTCGGCTATGCACTGATTGGCGCGGCGGTGATGGAAAAACTCGCCCTGAACAAACAGCTTCCGCCCCTGCTGGCGTAAATACCGGTCGTTCTGTCGGAATCACCCCGCTTTTGCCCCCACAAAGGTCGCGGGGAGACTGGCGCCGCCGGTATCCGCGTGCCATCCTCACTCCCGTCTGCCGCAGAGTAGAGCCTGCGGCGCCTTGGGCGCTGTTCCAACGAGAACAGCACGGACATAACAACAAAAAACCGTCAAAGGGGCTTCACTAATGCGTAAACCAGAACTCGCCGCTGCAATCGCTGAAAAAGCGGATCTGACCAAAGAACAGGCCAACCGCGTTCTCAACGCCGTCCTCGAAGAAATCACCGGCGCTCTGCACCGCAAGGACAGCGTCACGCTGGTGGGCTTCGGCACCTTCCTGCAACGCCACCGCGGCGCCCGCACCGGCAAGAACCCGCAAACCGGTGAGCCGGTGAAGATCAAGGCCAGCAACACCGTGGCATTCAAGCCAGGCAAGTCGTTGAAAGACAGCGTCAATCCTTAAATTGCGGCGAACTCCCTGAGAAGCGGGAGAACTGCAATAAAAAATGGGCACACCGATTGCGGTCGGGTGCCCATTTTTTGTGCCTGCCAATCGGCTTATTGACGTCGGAAGCAGGCCTTGCCGTTGCCGAAATCCACGGCCAGGCAGTTCGGCTCGATTGCCAGTTGCAGATCCTGAAACAGGCCGGACAAATCGCTGTTCGACGCCGGTTGGGTATCGCTCTTCAGCGTCACGGTGTTGTTTTCCACCTGCCAAGTGCCCTTGGCAATGCCATCTGCGCTGCCGTACGACACGCCCGCGTCAAACGTGCCGTCCTTGCGCAGCAGCAACTCGGCGCCCATCTCCATTGCACCGGTCAGATAGTAATGACCGTCCAGTGGCGGGGTGTCCGCTGACGCTTGAGTTGTTGGCAACCAAATAAGTGCTGCGAAAAATATGGCTTTCAATTCCATGAGGTAAAGCTCCTTGGCGGCTCCGGGCTCGGGAGCCGAATGAGATGCAGGCTTCGGACCGTGGCTCAACAGTCAGCCGGCCTGGTTGACATTGCCGGTCGAAAAGAATTTACCAAGGCAAGCTGGCAACGTGGGAAATAAAACGATGTAAGAATTATCCCTGACATTTGTCAGAGTATTTTCGGCGTGGAAGTGTTGCGTAAGTGGTGGAAAAGACTGTTGGATCGCACTTCGATAATTATTGAGTTGGCACTGAAGTACAGCATTCACGAGATGAATAAAGTTTCAGAAAAATGAACTGCCATCAAATTGATGGCACTTTTTTTGTTGAGCGTTGTCGCCGCTGAATTGTTTGTAATTCCAGCGGGTTCTCGGAAAAATCCTACTTCTATTTTTTTCGAGAGTTGTCATGCTGGCCCCCGTGTAATAGGACGGATGTTCGACGCGATTCGCGCAGGCTGGATCGGGCCGCTCTGGATCAAGGGTTCTGAGGGCGCAGGGCAAATGTTCACAATATAATTCGCCATCAGGGATTCCCCTGCCACATATAGGGCGATCTCCTACACGGCCCAATGAACACTTCGTCTTGTTGTTTAATCAGATGCTTGCTAGTGGCCATCATAGTGATTACGATGCGCCCACTTGAAAGAGCACATCTCAATTGGATGAGTCGCTTCACCGCTCTTCGATACTGTCCCGCGCCGCGGCAACTCCAATAGGCGCATGACTGTAATCCTAATTAAAGGCCATGGATGTCCTACTCAAGCAAACTTTCCGCCCATTACCTCGAACTCGCAAAAGTCTCTGTTTCCAAAGAGAATTTCGCGGGCGAAGACGTTCGTTTTTCGAGCGAATTCGAGGCGCTGGAAAGCGAGCTGGCCAAAGCCTCGTCGATGCACGAAAGCGGGCAGATCGACTGGCTGAAAATCCGTGAAAACAGCGAAAATCTGCTGCGTACCCAATCCAAGGATTTACGCGTCGGCGCCTGGCTGACCTGGTCGTTGTACCAGCGTGAATCCTTCCCCGGGCTGCTGGCCGGCCTCGGTCTGCTGCACCATCTGTCGGAAAACCACTGGGCCGACGTTCACCCGCTCAAACCGCGCACCCGCGCTGCCGCCATCGGCTGGCTGGTGCCGCGTCTGGAGCAGGTGCTCACCGAAAACATCGCGATCAAGGAACAGCTGCCGATGTTTCGGCAGTTGTCCGAGCATCTGGCCGGGCTCGATGCCGCGTGCACCGAGCACTTGGGCGACGACGCTCCGCTGTTGCTGCCGCTCTCGCGTCGCCTGAAAACCATGATCCAGCGTGCCGCCGACAATCAGCCGGCCCCCGGTGTGGTGGGCGCAGCGGTGGCGCAGGTCAAGCAGGCCGCGAGCCAGTTAATGGCCCCCGGCGCGCCGATCGATAACGAAAAAGACGCTTACAAGGCCCTGCGCGCCCAGCAGGAAAGCGCGCGTCCGTTGTGTGCCTGGTGGCTCAAGCAGAAGGCCACTGACCTGCGCGCCTTGCGTCTGAACCGCACTTTGCTCTGGCTGCCGATCGACGCGGTGCCCGAGCGCAACGCCGAGCAGATCACCGTGCTGCGCGGCCTGCCGGTGGACAAACTCAAGCAGTATCAGGATCGCTTCGATCAGGGCAAATACGCCGACCTGCTGGTGGAACTGGAGGCGAGCCTGGCGAAGGCGCCGTTCTGGTTCGATGGCCAGAGGATGGTCTGGGAATGTCTCCAGAACCTCAACGCCGAGATGGCAATGCGCGAAGTGGAAATCCACTTCGCGCTTTTGGTTCAGCGCCTGCCCGGCATCATCGAATGTCGTTTCCATGACGGCGCGCCGTTTGCCGATCCGTCCACCCGGGCGTGGATCGCCGGCAATGTCATGCCGCACCTGCAGAGCGCCAGCGCGCCGCGCAAGGTCGAAACTGACGACGTCGAAACCCAGCCCGCCTGGGAAAAGGCCCTGCAGGACGTGCTGCCGCTGCTGCGCAAAGAAGGCCTCAAGCCTGCCGTGCAAATCCTCAAGCAGGGGCTGCAGTCGGCCCACGGTGGCCGCGAGCGGTTCTTCTGGCAGTTCGCCCTCGCCCGGCTGTGCTTCATGGCCAAGAAGTACGAACTGGCCAAGAACCAGCTCGAAACCCTCGATCAGACATTACAGGACTCAGGCCTGCACGCCTGGGAGCCCGATCTTGCATTGGAAGTGCTGCACCTGCTGCACAGTTGCTGCGAGCTGTTGCCGCAGAACCATGCAGTGCGTGAACGCAAGGAAGAGATTTATCGCAGGCTGTGCCACCTCGATCTCGAAGTGGTACTCGAATAGGCCCCAGGGCCACAACCGCAAGGAGAAAAGCCATGGCCAAAGAAGGCTCGGTAGCCCCCAAGGAACGCATCAACGTCACCTTCAAACCCGCCACCGGCGGTGCTCAGGAAGAGATTGAACTGCCGCTGAAGCTGCTGGCAATCGGTGACTACACCCACCGCAAGGACGATCGCAAAATCGAAGATCGCAAGCCGATCAGCATCGACAAGATGACCTTCGACGAAGTGTTGGCCAAGCAAGAGCTGGGTCTGACGCTGAGCGTGCCGAACCGTCTGCAGGAAGATGGCGAGGCCGACGAGCTGGCTGTGCAACTGCGCGTCAATTCGATGAAGGACTTCAACCCGGCCAGCCTGGTCGAGCAAGTGCCTGAGCTGAAAAAACTGATGGAACTGCGCGATGCGCTGGTGGCCCTCAAAGGCCCGCTGGGTAACGCACCTGCGTTCCGTAAAGCGATCGAAGGCGTGCTCGCCGACGACGAATCCCGCGGTCGCGTACTCGGTGAGCTGGGCCTGAACGCCGCAGCCCCGGACGCCTGAGACTCCAGCCAAGGAAGCCAACACAATGAGCACTAGCGCAGCACAAGAGAAGAGCGCCGAAAGCGGCGAATACAGCATTCTCGACAGCATTATCGCCGAAACCCGTCTGACTCCGGACGACGAAGCCTACGACATCGCCAAGCGTGGCGTGTCGGCGTTCATCGAAGAACTGCTCAAGCCGCAGAACAACGGTGAGCCGGTCAAGAAGGCCATGGTTGACCGCATGATCGCTGAGATCGATGCCAAGCTCAGCCGTCAGATGGACGAAATCCTGCACCACCCGGACTTCCAGGCACTGGAATCGTCGTGGCGTGGCCTGCAGTTGCTGGTGGACCGCACCAACTTCCGCGAAAACATCAAGATCGAAATCCTCAACGTCTCCAAAGAAGACCTGCTGGACGATTTCGAAGACTCGCCGGAAGTCATGCAGTCGGGCCTGTACAAGCACATCTACACCGCTGAATACGGCCAGTTCGGTGGTCAGCCGGTGGGTGCGATCATCGCCAACTACTTCATGTCCCCAAGCTCGCCGGACGTGAAACTGATGCAGTACGTGGCCAGCGTTTCGTGCATGTCCCACGCGCCGTTCATCGCTGCCGCCGGCCCGAAATTCTTCGGTCTGGAAAGCTTCACCGGCCTGCCGGATCTGAAAGATCTGAAAGACCACTTCGAAGGCCCGCAATTCGCCAAATGGCAGAGCTTCCGTACTTCGGAAGACTCCCGTTACGTTGGTCTGACCGTGCCGCGTTTCCTGCTGCGCAACCCGTACGATCCGGAAGAAAACCCGGTGAAATCGTTCGTGTACAAGGAAACCGTTGCCAACAGCCACGAGCACTACCTGTGGGGCAACACCGCGTTCGCGTTCGGCACCAAGCTGACCGACAGCTTCGCCAAATTCCGCTGGTGCCCGAACATCATCGGCCCACAGAGCGGTGGCGCGGTTGAAGATCTGCCGTTGCACCACTTCGAAAGCATGGGCGAAATCGAAACCAAGATCCCGACCGAGGTTCTGGTCTCCGACCGTCGTGAATACGAACTGGCCGAAGAAGGCTTCATCTCCCTGACCATGCGCAAAGGTTCCGACAACGCGGCGTTCTTCTCCGCCAGCTCGGTGCAGAAGCCGAAGTTCTTCGGCATCAGCGCAGAAGGCAAGGCGGCAGAGCTGAACTACAAGCTCGGCACCCAACTGCCGTACATGATGATCGTCAACCGCCTGGCTCACTACTTGAAAGTGCTGCAGCGCGAGCAACTCGGTTCGTGGAAAGAGCGTACCGACCTCGAGCTGGAACTGAACAAGTGGATCCGTCAGTACGTCGCCGACCAGGAAAACCCGAGCGCCGAAGTGCGTGGCCGTCGTCCGCTGCGCGCTGCGCAAGTGATCGTCAGCGACGTTGAAGGCGAGCCGGGCTGGTACCGCGTGAGCTTGAACGTGCGTCCGCACTTCAAGTACATGGGTGCCGATTTCACCCTGTCGCTGGTTGGCAAGCTGGACAAAGAGTAAGAGCGACTCATGGACGGATACGGCAGCCTGTTCGAGCGCCTCAACGGCGACGCGCAACTACGCAAGGGCAACAGCCTTGAGGCTTGTGCCATGGCGTCAGTGGCTGCCCATCTGGCCAAAATGCTCAGCACCCGGGCCGGCAGCGTGCAAACGCTGGCCGACTACGGGTTGCCCGATCTCAATGACATGCGTCTGAGCCTGCACGACTCCCTGAGTCAGGCCCGTCTGGCCATCGAAAACTTCATCGAAGCCTACGAGCCGCGCCTGAGCAATGTGCGTGTCATTTCCCTGCCGCGTGACCACGACCAGTTGCGGCTGGCCTTCAGCATCGAAGGCCTGCTGGAAGTCGAGGGTTTCAAGCGTCAGGTCAGTTTTTCCGCGCGCCTGGATGGCAGCGGTCAAGTGAAGGTCACCTAAGGAGATTCCCGATGTCTGGCAAACCCGCAGCACGCGTATCCGACCCCACCGCTTGCCCACTTCCTGGCCACGGTACCAACCCGATCGCCGCCGGTTCCGGCGACGTGTTCTTCGACGGCCTCGCGGCCGCCCGCCAAGGCGATGCCTCGGCGTGTGGTGGTGCGTTGGTTGGCGATCTGGCGACTACCGTTTTGATCAATGGCAAACCAGCTGCGACCGTAGGTTCGGTTGGTTCTCACGGCAATAAAGTCACGGCAGGTTCCGGGACGGTGATTATCGGTAATTCGCACTCGCCGGCGCCGTTTGTGCCGCCAATTCCGTTGAACATATTTGGCTTTGATGTACGTGTTCAGTTAATGGACCCAGTATCGGGAGCCCCACTTAAAAATATTGCATACACCGCTACGCTTGAGGATGGTTCGGAAATTCGAGGCGTAACAGACGATACCGGACTATCCAAGTCGCTGGGCTCAAAAGCTCAAGTCCAAAATATACAAATTTCGGCTATACCAAACTGGTTGGTTAGGGGGGAGTGAAATGCCTCAAGCCGTAAAAGTCGCAACTGTAGCGACCACTCCTGCTAAGGATAAGACCCCAGTACAAATTTACTTGGTAAGTGATCATGATTTTGTGATTCCTGTTGTGTTTCCGGACTACAAAATTCATGTGGAGGCTTTGGGTATTAGTCATAAGTTCTCTGACCTAGGCCACGCAGGTGTACTAATTGTCAACGGTAAAACGGGGCTGACGAAGTACGGAGAGTACGGGCGTTATGAAGGAGCAGGTCCACCGGGAATTGTGAGGTTACGCCCTGTTCCTAATGTGACGATCAAAGGCGGAGCGATTACTGAGTCATCACTCAAAAAAACGTTGAGAAGTATGTCTTTAGCTTATGGTCAGTCGAGCAATGTGTCTGGGGTTGTACTCAGGGGGGGCGCTTTTTCTCAGGCCGAAGCGTGGCTTAAAAATAAAGAAAAAGACAACGACAACATGAATAGAGAACCGTACAGCATAAGAAGCCACAACTGCATGACGTTTGTGGCTGATTTAGTTGATAGTCTGGATCTCGGTGCGCCTAAAAGATCCTATTTTGCAGTGATACCAAAAGATTATATGGAGGATTTCCAAGAAACAAAGCCAGATCTGGATTACACATTCAGCAACGATACGTTGGAGATAAAAGATTGATCTGGTTGAAGCGTTTTCTGATGGCCGTTGGTGCACTGTCTCTGTTGATAGCATTCGGGGTAATGTTTTTTATGGATTTTTCAGAAGATAAGCCGCATGTACTCAGCGAATATCCAAATGCTCATTGGAGAGGTGGTGCTGATGGAGGTCAATACATTGAAGTGACTAAGTCAGAACCTCCATATTATTTCGTTCAAGTCAGGCATGAAAGTGGTGAGTTGTGGGATGAAGGATGGCTCAAGTTTGGAGACGAGAATAGCGAGCCACTCACATCTAACAGTGTAATTGCCTTTTCAGGAGAAGGTGTTATTTATCTTCAGCAACGCAAAGTCCTAAGTTCTGAAAAAGCTAAAGCGAAATAGCTATGAGCAAATATTGAAAGGCATTCTTGGGTATACGTTGGAAGCTGATGAAAATATCTGAAGCAGGTGAAATTCAAGGCTACCTCGCCTTTGTTGCCGACAGCGACCTGTTCGGCTGGCTGGCCCTGTTGAGCTTTTTTTTACTCGCGGCAGCAATTTTTCCCGCTGCTCGGAATTCGCACCTGCACCGTGTGATGACGTTTTCAGTTCTGGTAGCCATTGTTGCTATCCATGGCTTTGGTTCGTGGTATGGGAATTTGAGGCTTGCATGAGTAGCTACGTTCGTCTCGCCCTATGCCTATTAATCCACGCCCTCGGATGCGTGGCTTATGCATTTTTGAATGACGCGGTTGTGCATGCTTACAGGCTTTTTAACGGCGGATTTACCTCCCATGGTGTCGCCATCGGCATTGCGAGTTACGCACTGTTTTACATTTTTCTGGGCGTCAACCTGATCGTTGCGCTGATTCCAAGTCTGGTCGCCAAGCTGGCCATCCTTTTTCTGATGGTGGGCTTCATCCTGCTCTGGATGCTACCCGACAACCCGTTAAGAGCCCTGTTTTACGGCGTAGCTCAAGGCTGCGTCACGTTGCTGGCGATCCTCACCACTCAAGTCATCGAGTTGCGTTGGGCTTTGCGAAACATCGCAGGTCGCATTCAGCCAAGTCAGCCTGCAGGTGCAATCCAATGACCAGGTCGGACATCCAGCGTAATCCGCAGGACAGTTATTCCATGAGTTCCACTACCAGGCAGGTAACCCGTGTCCTTTAACCACTACTACCAAAGCGAACTCACCGCACTGCGCCAACTCGGTCGCCGTTTCGCCGAGCGTAGTCCGGCGTTGGCGCCGTTCCTGGGCCAGGCTGGGCGGGATCCGGATGTGGAGCGGTTGCTGGAAGGTTTTGCGTTCCTCACCGGGCGGCTGCGGCAGAAGCTCGATGACGAGCTGCCGGAGCTCAGCCACTCGCTGATGCAACTGCTGTGGCCGAACTACATGCGTCCGCTGCCGGCATTCAGCATTTTGCAGTTTGATCCGCTGAAGCGTTCGGGGCCGGCGCTGGTGGTCGAGCGCGATACGCCGATCGAAAGCAAACCGATCGAAGACGTGCGTTGCCGCTTCCGCACCTGCTACCCGACCGAAGTCTTGCCGCTGGATCTGGCCGCGCTGAACTACTCGGTGAAGGGCGACGGTTCGCTGCTCAGTCTGCGTTTGGAAATGAGCGCCGACGGCCACCTCGGTGAGCTGGAACTGAGCAAACTGCGCCTGCATTTTGCCGGCGAGCGCTACATCAGCCAGATGCTCTACCTGAGTCTGCTGCGCAACCTGGAAGGCATCGAGCTGATCCCGCTCGACGGCGCCGGCAAGCCAATCGATGGCGTGGCCGGCAAACCGATGGCGTTCAAGATTCCCGGTGACCGGGTCAAGCCAGTGGGCTTTGCCGAAGAAGAAGCGTTGATCCCGTATCCGCTGAACACCTTCCGTGGCTATCGCTACCTGCAGGAATACTTCGCCTTCCAGGACAAGTTCCTGTTTGTCGACGTCAACGGTCTGGACATTCTCAAGGCGCTGCCGGAAGACACCCTCAAGCAGATGCGCGGCCTGGAGTTGCGTTTCGATATTCGCAAGAGCGGCATCATGCGCATGCGGCCGACCCTGGATAACGTGAAGCTGTTCTGCACGCCGATTGCCAACCTGTTCGCGCATGACGCGCTGCCGATCCGCCTCGACGGCAAACAGGATGAATACCTGCTGCTGCCGGCGGAATACGATCTGGAAAACTGCGGCGTGTTTTCGGTGGAAACCGTCACCGGCTGGAAGCCCGGCGGCCTCGGTTATCAAGAGTACGTGCCGTTCGAATCGTTCGAGCACGACCCGAGTTTCGACGTACCCAACAGCCGTCCGCATTACAGCATCCGCCAGCGTTCGTCGTTGCTGCACGACGGCCTCGACACCTACCTGAGCTTCGGCATCCGCCATACCGAAGCCCACGAAACCCTGTCGATCGAGCTGATCTGCACCAACCAGAACCTGCCGCGCAAGCTCAAGCTCGGCGACATCTGCATGGCCTGCGAAGAGACGCCGGAGTTCCTGAGTTTCCGCAACATCACCCCGGCCACGTCGAGCTTTGCGCCACCACTGAACCGTGACTTCCTGTGGAAGCTGATCAGCAACATGTCGCTCAACTATCTGTCGCTGGCCGACGTCAACGCGTTGAAGGTGATTCTCGAAACCTACGACCTGCCGCGCTACTACGACCAGCACGCGGAGAAGGTCAGCAAGCGCCTGCTCGGCGGCCTCAAGCACATCAAGCACCACCACGTCGACCGGCTGCACCGTGGCTTGCCGGTACGCGGTCTGCGCACCGAACTGACCATCGACCCGGAAGGGTATATCGGCGAAGGCGACCTGTTCGTTTTCGCCTCGGTTCTTAACGAGTTTTTCGCGCTTTACGCCAGTCTCAATTCGTACCACGAGCTGCGGGTAAAAAGCACACAGGGAGAGGTGTACCAATGGACACCACGTATGGGCCTGCAGCCCCTGCTTTAAGCGGGCTGACCAAGGTAATACGCGAGTACTCGCTGTTTCAGGCCGTGCTGCTGGTGATCGACCGGCTGCGCGAGGCGCACCCGTACCTGAGCGAAGACGATCTGTACGATCAGGTGGAGTTCCAGGCCAACCCGAGTCTGGGCTTTCCGCGCAGCGACGTTGATCGCGTGGAGTTTTTCGAAGAGCACGGGCAGATGCGCGCACGCATGCGTTTCAACCTGATCGGGCTGGTCGGCTCCGGTTCGCCGCTGCCGGCGTTCTACGGCGAGCAGGCTCTGGGCGACAGCGAGGACGGCAACCCGACGCGCAACTTCCTCGACCTGTTCCACCATCGCCTGCAACGACTGATGCTGCCGATCTGGCGCAAGTACCGCTATCGCGCCAGCTTCCAGAGCGGCGCGATCGACCCGTTCTCCTCGCAGCTGTTCGCGCTGATCGGTCTGGGTGGCGACGAGATCCGCAAGGCCAAGGAGCTGAACTGGAAACGCCTGCTGCCGTACCTCGGTTTGCTCAGCTTGCGCGCGCACTCGGCGGCGCTGATCGAAGCCGTGCTGCGTTATTACTTCAAGCACGAAGACCTGGTCATCGAGCAGTGCATCGAGCGTCGCGTGGAGATCCTCGACGAGCAGCGCAACCGCCTCGGTCGCGCCAACAGCCTGCTCGGTGAAGACCTGGTGCTGGGCGAACAGGTGCGCGACCGCAGCGGCAAATTCCGCATTCACATCACCGAACTCGACTGGGAGCGATTCCACGAATTTCTGCCGATCGGTTTCGGTTACCAGCCGCTGTGCGCGCTGGTGCGGTTCACCTTGCGTGACCCGCTCGATTACGACATTCGCCTGGTGCTGCGCCCGGAAGAAATCCGCGAACTGCGCATTGGTGAGAAGAACGACTGTCGCCTGGGGTGGACCAGTTGGCTGGGCTGCGAAAAAGCAGACGGCGTGGTCACCCTCGGCAGCAAAATTCATTAAGGACGTGAGCCATGATCAACGTAGACCTGCAACAACTCATCCAGGCGCTGGACGCCGAAACCCGTCGCGATCTGGAGCGTTCGGCTGAACGTTGCGTGGCCCGTGGCGGCAGCAAGATCCTCGTCGAAGACTTGCTGCTGGGCCTGCTGGAGCGCCCGAACGGCTTGCTCTCGCGTGCGTTGCAGGATGCCGACGTCGATGCCGGTGAACTGAGCGCCGCACTGCAATCTCGCGTTGAACACAGCGCCTCGCGCAACCCGGTGTTCGCCCCGGAACTGGTGCAATGGCTGCAAGACGCACTGCTGGTGGCCAACCTCGAACTGGGCCAGACCCAGGTCGAAGATGCCGCGCTGATCCTTGCGCTGCTGCGCAACCCGATGCGCTATGCCGGCAGCCGTTACCAGCCGCTGCTCGCCAAATTGAACATCGATCGCCTGAAAGAATTTGCCCTGTCGCAACAGGAGCAACCGGCCGCTAACGGCAAGCCGGCCGCTCAAGGCGAATCGCTGCTGCAGCGCTTCACTCACAACCTGACCCAGCAGGCGCGTGACGGCAAACTCGACCCGGTGCTGTGCCGCGATGGCGCGATTCGGCAGATGGTCGACATCCTCGCCCGTCGCCGCAAGAACAACCCGATCGTGGTCGGTGAGGCCGGTGTCGGTAAGACCGCCATCGTCGAAGGCCTGGCCTCGCGCATCGCTGCCGGTGAAGTGCCGCAGGTGCTCAAGGGCGTCGAGCTGCTGTCGCTGGACATGGGCCTGCTGCAGGCTGGCGCCAGCGTCAAAGGTGAGTTCGAGCGTCGCCTCAAAGGCGTGATCGACGAAGTCAAAGCCTCGCCGAAACCGATCATCCTGTTCATCGACGAAGCCCACACCCTGATCGGCGCGGGCGGCAATGCCGGTGGTTCCGACGCGGCCAACCTGCTGAAACCGGCGCTGGCCCGTGGTGAACTGCGCACCATCGCCGCCACCACCTGGGCCGAGTACAAGAAATACTTCGAGAAGGACCCGGCGCTGGCCCGTCGTTTCCAACCGGTGCAGTTGCATGAGCCGACTGTCAGCGAAGCGGTGACCATCCTCCGTGGGCTGGCGCAGGTCTACGAGAAGAGCCACGGCATCTACCTGCGGGATGACGCGGTGGTCTCCGCTGCCGAGCTGTCGGCCCGCTATCTGGCCGGTCGCCAACTGCCGGACAAAGCCGTCGACGTCCTCGACACTGCGTGCGCTCGGGTGCGCATCAGCCTCGCCGCTGCCCCGGAAAGCCTCGAACGCCTGCGTGGCGAACTGGCCGAAGGTGGCCGTCAGCGTCAGGCCCTGCGTCGCGATGCCGAGGCCGGTCTGCTGATCGACCACGAAGCGCTGGATGCGCTGGAAGCGCGGCTGGACGAAGCCGAAAGCGAAATGGTCGCGCTGGAAAGTCTGTGGACCGAGCAGAAACAACTGGCCGAGCGCCTGCTGGAACTGCGCCAGCAACTGGCCAAGGCCCGCGAAGCTGCCGCCGTCGAGCCGACTCTCAGCGTTGAAGAAGACGCCGAAGGCACCGTGATCGAAACCATCGCCGCCGAGGTCGAGGAGGGCCAGAGCGTCGAAGCGCTGGAAGCCGAACTGCACCAGACCCACAGCGCCCTGACCGCTGCTCAAGTCAAAGAACGTCTGGTCAGCTTCGAAGTCTGCCCGCGTCTGGTGGCCGAAGTGATCAGCGCCTGGACCGGTGTGCCGCTGGCGCAACTGGCCCGCGAACACAACGCCAAGGTCGCGAGTTTTGCCACCGACCTGCGCACGCGCATCCGTGGTCAGGAACAAGCCGTGCACGCGCTGGATCGCTCGATGCGCGCCACTGCCGCCGGCCTGAACAAGCCTGACGCACCGGTCGGCGTGTTCCTGCTGGTCGGCCCGAGCGGCGTCGGCAAGACCGAAACCGCACTGGCCCTGGCTGACCTGCTGTACGGCGGCGACCGTTTCATCACCACCATCAATATGTCCGAATTCCAAGAGAAACACACCGTATCGCGTCTGATCGGTGCGCCACCGGGCTACGTCGGTTACGGCGAGGGCGGCATGCTCACCGAAGCTGTGCGCCAGAAACCGTACTCGGTGGTGCTGCTCGATGAAGTCGAGAAGGCCGATCCGGACGTGCTCAACCTGTTCTACCAAATCTTCGACAAGGGCGTGGCCAACGACGGCGAAGGTCGCGAGATCGACTTCCGCAACACCTTGATCCTGATGACCTCGAACCTCGGTAGCGACAAGATCAGCGACCTCTGCGAAGACGGCGCCCGCCCGACCGCCGAGCTGCTCGAAGAGACCATTCGCCCGGTGCTGAGCAAACACTTCAAACCGGCGCTGCTGGCGCGGATGAAAGTGGTGCCGTACTACCCGGTGGGCGGTCCGGTGTTGCGCGAGCTGATCGAGATCAAACTCGGTCGTCTCGGCGACCGCCTCAACCGCCGTCAACTGGATTTCAGCTGGTGCCAGAACCTCGTCGATCATCTGTCCGAGCGTTGCACGCAAAGCGAAAGCGGTGCGCGCCTGATCGACCATCTGCTCGATCAGCACGTGCTGCCGCTGGTGGCCGACCGCTTGCTCGATGCGATGGCCACCGGTGAAAGCCTCAAGCGTGTGCATGCCACGCTCGACGGCAACGCCAGCGTGACGTGCGAGTTCGCCTGAGGTGGGTGTGATGTTCACTCAAGTGCCGCAGCCACTGGTCTATGCCGAAGCCTTGCTGGCGCAGTTCGCCAGCCTGTCGCGCGCGGCGGACGGTGCTGCGCTGCTGGGTGACTTCGTGCGTGGGCTGGCCGAACTGAGCGGTTGCGAATTGACCCAGCTGTACCTGCTCGACGCCACCCACACCTGCCTGGGGATGAACGCCGAATGCCTCGACGGCGCGCTGCAACCGCGCGCCGCCACCAGCCTGCCGGCGGACTACAACGGTGAGCAACTGCTGCAGTTTGCCCTGTGCCAGAACCGCGTTGTCTGCCTCGATGATCTGGGCGCCAGCCTGCACGAAACCAGTTTCCTGCCGGCCACCGCTGGTGCCTGGCAATCGCTGCTGTGCGTGCCGCTGGTCAATCAGCAGAAGGCGGTTGAAGGCCTGCTGCTGTGCGCCAGTCGTCGTCACGTCGACCTGCAGGGTTTTGCCGATTCACTCGGCCAGCTCGGCTCGTTCGTCCTTGGTCAGTTGCACTTGCTGCAGCGTCTGCGCCAGCCGCCGGCCGAATCGGCCACGGTGGCGCGCAGTGTGCCGAGCATCAACGGCTATGGCCTGATCGGCAAAAGCGCCGCCATGCGCCAGACCCATTCGTTGATCAGCAAAGTCCTGCACAGCCCGTACACCGTGCTGCTGCGCGGCGAGACCGGCACCGGCAAGGAAGTCGTGGCCCGGGCGATTCACGATTGCGGCCCGCGCCGCTCTCAGGCGTTCATCGTGCAGAACTGCGCGGCCGTCCCGGAAAACCTGCTGGAAAGCGAGCTGTTCGGCTATCGCAAAGGCGCCTTCACCGGCGCTGACCGTGACCGCGCGGGGCTGTTCGATGCGGCCAACGGCGGCACGCTGTTGCTCGACGAGATCGGCGACATGCCGCTGTCGCTGCAAGCGAAGATTCTGCGGGTGTTGCAGGAGGGCGAGATTCGCCCGCTGGGTTCCAACGACACGCACAAGATCGATGTGCGCATCATCGCCGCGACCCACCGCGATCTGTCGACGCTGGTCAGCGAAGGCAAATTCCGCGAGGACCTGTATTACCGACTGGCGCAGTTTCCGATCGAGCTGCCGGCACTGCGTCAGCGCGAAGGCGACATCCTCGAACTGGCTCAGCACTTCGCCGAGAAGACCTGCGCGTATTTGCAGCGTGATCCGGTGCGCTGGTCGAGCGCGGCGCTGGAGCACCTGTCCGGTTACACCTTCCCCGGCAACGTGCGCGAACTCAAGGCACTGGTCGAACGCGCGGTGCTGTTGTGCGAGGGCGGCGAGTTGCTGGCCGAGCATTTCTCCCTGCGCATGGAGCCGATGCCCGAAGACCACAGCGGCCTGAATCTGCGCGAACGCCTGGAAAAAGTCGAACGCACGTTGTTGCTCGACTGCCTGCGCAAGAACGACGGCAACCAGACCCTCGCTGCCCGCGAACTGGGCCTGCCACGCCGCACGCTGCTCTACCGCCTCGGGCGCCTGAATATCAATTTGGGTGACTTCGATGGTTGATCTGAACCTGGCTCTTGCCGTTTGCACAACTCCTGTCTTGAAGGGCTTCTCTGTGGCGAGGGGATTTATCCCCGATCGGCCGCGCAGCAGCCGTAATCCAGCAAACGCGGTTCTCCTGAAAGAACCGGTAATCAGGTTTTGGGGCTGCTTCGCAGCCCATCGGGGACAAGTCCCCTCGCCACAAATTGCTCACTTGCCACAGGAGGTGCGTACGCCTCGGTGGTCTGGCTCAAGGCCCCGATGTAGAGCCTTAGAGACCACTCAAAGAATTAATTTCAGCGCCGCCCGCAAGGGTCGGCGCTTTGTGCTTTGTCTACCCCTGGAGACCCTCTGATGTCTGTTCGTCACTGGCACGCTGTCCTGCTGACCCTCGTCGTTCTATGCGGCCTTGGCGGCTGTAGCGGCAATTACAAATTCAACGACAACGACTATCGCCCGTTGGGTGATCCGCAAGCGGTCAATCGCGGCAAGTGACCGCAAGGAGCATCAAACATGGAACTGGTTTTCGAAATGCTGAACACCAAGCAGTTCGTGCCCACCGAGTTGTGCCAGAAGACCTTCAAACAGGCTGGCGGCGTGATCGGGCGGGGCGAGGACTGCGACTGGATCATTCCTGACCGCAAGCGTCACCTGTCCAATCACCACGCGATTGTCAGCTACCGCGAAGGCACGTTTTTCCTCACCGACACCAGCAGCAACGGCGTCCAGGACGGCGGCAGCGGCGCACGCCTGCACAAGGGCGAACCGGTGCGCATCGAGCACGGCAGCACCTACGTGCTCGGTGACTTCGAGATTCGTGCACGGCTGGTGCGCGATCCGGCGACCTTCGACGGCGAAGTTGGCCGTCCGCGTGCCGCCGGCAGCATCATTCCGGACGACGCCTTCCTCGACCTCGATCCGTTGAACGCGATCGAACAGCAGGAGCGCGTCTATTCGGAAATCGACGAACTGTTGGCGCCGATGGCCAAGCCCGAGGACTCCCGTCAGCGTGCCGACTACGCGCGCATCGACATGGAAAGCCTGATGGTGCCCGAGCTGATCGCCCCGGTTGAACCCGAGCCAGCTCCGGCCCCGAAAGCCGTCGAGCGTCAGAGCGAAGGGTTCTGGGAGCATTTCGGCGCGGCGCTGGGCGTGGATGTCAAAGGCCTGGATCACGACGCCCGCGAAGCCTTGGCGCTGAACGCCGCGCGTCTGCTGCGCCAGAGCATCGGCGGTTTGCAGCAGAGCCTGCGCACTCGTTCGGAGCTGAAAAATGAACTGCGTCTGGCCCAGACCACCGTGCAAGGCACCAACAAGAACCCGCTGAAATTCGCCGTCGATCCGAGCGAAGCGCTGCAGATTCTGCTACAGCCGCACAAGCCCGGTCATCTGCCGGCCGAGCAGGCGATCTCTCGGGCGTTCCGCGATCTGCAGGCGCATCAGGTGGCTTTGCTCACCGCCAGCCGGGCCGCCGTACGCGGCACTCTGGAGCACTTCTCGCCAGAGCAACTGACCCTGCGTTTCGAGCGCGACAACAAACCGTTGATCGCCACCTCGGGCGGACGCTGGAGAGCGTTCGGCCGTTACCACCAGGCACTGCGTCAGGACGATGACTGGAGCGAGCGTCTGCTGGCCCGCGACTTCGCCCAGGCCTACGAAGAACAGATCCGCCTGATCTCCACCCTCCACACCGACCACCAAGGATGATGCGCATGTCTCGCCGCTCGACCGCTTTTTTCAAGACGCTGACTGCGCTCACCGTGCTGGTGCTGCTCGCCGGTTGCTCGTCGCTGTCGCCGTACTCGAAAGTGACCAAGATCAATCTGAAGCTGACCGGCAGCGATCAGCTCAACCCGGACCTCAACGGCCGTCCTTCGCCGATCGTCGTGCGCCTGTTCGAGCTCAAGCACCCGGTGACCTTCGAGAACGCTGATTTCTTCAGCCTCTACGAGCGCGCCAAGGAATCCCTCAACCCGGATCTGGTGGCCAGCGAAGAACTCGAACTGCGCCCGGGTGAAACCGTGGAAATGAAACTCAGCGTGGAGGAGGGCAGCCGCTACGTCGGCGTTCTCGCCGCCTACCGCGATCTGCCGGAAACCAAGTGGCGCTACACCGTTCAGGTCACCCCGCTGGAGCTGACCGAGGCCGATCTGACCCTCGATCAGGCCGGTATCCGCAACACCCATGAAGCGCTCGCCAAGGCGGATGACTGAACATGAATACCCATAAAGTCATTTGGCAGG
Source organism: Pseudomonas fluorescens (assembly GCF_004683905.1). Lineage (NCBI taxonomy): Bacteria > Pseudomonadati > Pseudomonadota > Gammaproteobacteria > Pseudomonadales > Pseudomonadaceae > Pseudomonas > Pseudomonas fluorescens. The sequence goes on along the minus strand of NZ_CP038438.1, from coordinate 5,985,343 downwards.
AAGGCATGTTGCTGCGGCCGCAGCACTTCCAGCACAACGATCGCTATTACGATCACCAGATGAAAACCCGCACCCAGTTGCTGGGTGGCTACACCTGGGGTTTCCTCAATCTGGAGATCGACCTGCAGTTCCTCAACATGGGCAAACTGGTGATCAGTGCCGCCTCGGGGATCCTGCCGGACGGCAGCCTGTTCGAACTCGGCGGCAACACCGAGCCGCTGGCGCTGGACGTGCCGCCGAACACCGGTAACACGCCGATTTACCTGGCGCTGCCGTTGGTCACCGGTAACCACATCGAAGCGCGCCGCCCGGAGCAGTCCGACGTGCTCGCACGTTACACCGCGTACGACGCCGAAGTGGCCGACTCCAACGCCGGCGATGATTCCGCCAGCCAGGTCAGCTGTGGCCGCCCGGACTTCAAACTGTTGCTCGGCGAGCAGCAGAGCGATCAGGCCTACGTGAAGCTGAAGATCTGCGACGTGCTCGACACCACGCCGGACGGCGTGATCAGCCTCGATCCGGATTTCGTGCCGACCTACATCCAGGCTCATGCTTCCAGCTATCTGCTGTCGTGCCTCAAAGAAGTCATCAGCATGCTCAACCACCGGGGCGACACGATTGCCGAGCGGATCCGCTCCAACGGCAAGGTCGGTGGCGCGGAAGTCGGTGACTTCATGATGCTGCAACTGATCAACCGTACCGAACTGCTGCTGCGCCACTACCTCGGTCTGGAGCAGGTGCACCCGGAAGAGTTGTACCGCACGCTGCTGACCATGCTCGGTGATCTGGCGACCTTCTCCAGCGACAGCAAGCGCCCGCGTCTGGACAGCCGCTATTCCCACGCCGATCAGGGCGCGAGCTTCCGCAAACTGATGGAAGCGATTCGTCAGGTGCTGTCGATGGTGCTGGAACAGCACGCCATCGAGTTGATCCTGCAAGCGCGTCAGTACGGCATCATCGTGTCGCCGTTGCACGACCACAAACTGCTCGGCTCGGCATCGTTCGTGCTGGCGGCAAGTGCCAACTGCGACTCCGAAGAACTGCGCCACCGCTTGCCGGCGCACCTCAAGGTCGGCCCGGTGGAGCGTATCCGCCAACTGGTCAACCTGCACTTGCCGGGGATCAAGGTCAAACCGTTGCCGGTGGCCCCGCGGCAGATCGCGTTCCACTCGAACAAAACCTACTTCATCCTCGAACTCAGTTCCGAAGACCTGGCGCAACTCGAGCGCTCCGGCGGCTTCGCGTTCCACGTGTCCGGCGAATTCGCCGAGCTTGAACTGAAATTCTGGGCCATCAGGAACTGACCGACATGATCAAGGAAACGGATTACAACCAGGACGACAAAACCGTCCTGCTCGATCGTCAGGGCCACGGACCGGCAGCCAGTCCGCTGACCGACTTCGCCGCGCCGCCGCGCTTCGAGCAACTGGAAGAACGGATGATCTACGCCGCGCGCCTGCGCCCGGCGGAGGCGTTCAACATCAGCCTGAATTCGCTGGTGGCGGCGTCGTCCGAACTGCTCTCGGAAGTGGTGCGCCTCAAGCACAGCGAAACCCGCGAAGACCTCTACGCGCTCAACGAGCGCCTGACCGCCGGGCTCAAGCTGTTTGAAGTGCGCGCGTTGCACAACGGCGCCGAAAGCAGCCAGGTGATGGCCGCGCGTTACGTGCTCTGCACCGTGGTCGACGAAGCTGTGGTGACCACGCCGTGGGGCAACGAAAGCGAGTGGTCGCAGATGAGCCTGCTCAGCAGCTTCCATAACGAGACGTTCGGTGGCGAGAAGTTCTTCCAGCTGCTCGATCGGCTGTCGAAGAACCCGGTCAAACACCTGCCGATGCTCGAGCTGATGTACCTGTGCCTGTCCCTTGGTTTCGAGGGCAAGTACCGCGTGCAGGCCCGTGGCATGCTTGAGCTTGAAGGCATCCGCGACGCCCTGTACCGGCAGATCCGTCAGTTGCGTGGCGACGTGCCGCGCGAGTTGTCGCCGCACTGGGAAGGCCTCAACGACCAGCGCCGCAACCTGGTGCGCATCGTGCCGGCGTGGATGGTGGTGCTGTTCACGCTGGTCTGCCTGGTGGTGATGTATTCGGGCTTCGCCTGGGTCCTGGGCGAGCAGCGCGACACCGTTCTGCAACCTTATCAGCCGCTTGATCCGGCCGCGGTGCAACCGCAGTCGCAGCCGTAAACAGGGACGTGTGATGAAAAAGTTTTTCAAGAAAGTCGGCGCCTTCCTGCACCAGACCTGGGTCTGGACTCTGCTGCTGGTGCTGTTCGTGGCGCTGCTGGTGTGGTTCGTCGGCCCATTGTTGGCGGTGGATGACTACAAGTTCTGGGAAAGCGCGACCTCGCGTCTGCTGACCATCGCCGTGCTGTTCCTGATCTGGGGCCTGACCATGGTCTTCGTCAGCTGGCGCGCGGGCATCCGCAAGAAAGCCGTCGAAGAAACCGAAGATGGCCAGGATCGCATCCGTCGTGACGAGCTGATCGAAGAAGAGCAGAAAGAGTTGAAGGCGCGCTTCAAGGACGCGCTGAAAACCCTGAAGACTTCGAGCCTGTATCGCGGCCGCAGCGAACGCTGGCGCAACGATTTGCCGTGGTACCTGCTGATCGGTCCGCAGGCTTCCGGCAAGACCAGTCTGCTGGACTTCTCCGGGCTGGAATTCCCGATCAACAAGATCGACCGCAAGCTGACCCGTGACACCCTCGGCACCCGTCATTGCGACTGGTACTTCGCCGATCACGGTGTGCTGATCGACACCGCCGGGCGCTACACCACCCAGCCGGACGCGGAAGTCGACGGCAGTGCCTGGACCACCCTGCTCGAACTGCTGCGCAAGCGTCGTCGCGGGCGTCCGTTGAACGGTGTGCTGGTGACCATTCCGGTGGAATCCCTGATCGGTGGCAGCGAGCAGGACATCGACACCCTGGCGCGCCAGGTGCGCGGTCGTCTGCAAGACGTCTATCAGAAACTGCACGTCGATGTGCCGGTGTATCTGGTACTGAGCAAGGCGGACAAGCTGCTCGGTTTCGACGAGTTCTTCGATCAACTGACCCGCGAAGAAAGCGATCAGGTGCTGGGCACCAGTTTCCGCAAGGATCAGGTCGGCACCGACGTCGCGGTACTGCGCGGCGAATTCGAAGAGCTGCTGCGGCGCCTGAACAATCAGGTGATCATGCGCATGCACTCCGAGCGCGATACCCAGCGCCGTGGCCGCATCCTCGACTTCCCGCATCAACTGGGGCAGATCGGTGAGCGCCTGTGCCTGTTCGTCGACATGGCGTTCACTGGCAACCGGTATCAGCGCGCGTCGCTGCTGCGGGGTTTCTACCTGACCAGCGCTCCGCACCTGACGCAGGAAATGGACGCAACCACCGCCGGCATCGGCGCCAACCTCGGCATGAATGCCGGTGTGCTGCCAACCCTGCGCAGTGGCCGTTCGCGCTTCATCCATCATCTGTTCAGTCGGGTGATTTTCCCCGAGTCGGATCTGGCCGGCCTCGACAAGCGCGAACGCAGCCGTATCCATTGGGGTCAGCGTGCGTTGTACGTTGGCGCACTGGCGGCACTGGCGCTGTTCGGCATGCTCTGGGCCGGTGGTTTCTCGGCCAACTATGAGCGTCTGGAAAACCTGCGCACGCTGGCGCAGAACTGGACTCAGCAGCGTTCGGCGCTGACCCCGCGTGATGATGCGATGGGCGTGCTGAAAACCCTCGACACCAGCTATGCCGCAACTCAGGTGTTCCCGAAGAAAGGCGACGTTTCGTACCACGAGCGTGGCGGTCTGTATCAGGGCGAAGACGTCAATCCGGTGGTCAAGCAAGCCTACGAACATGAGCTCGAAGCGCAATTGCTGCCACGGGTCGCGACGATGCTCGAAGGGCAGATCCGCGCCAACATGAAGGACCGCGACAAGCTGCTCAACAGCCTGCGTGCGTACCTGATGCTGAACATGAAAGACCGTCGTGACGCGGTGTGGCTCAAGGACTGGGTCGCCACTGACTGGTCGCAGCGCTACACCGGCAACACCGCGGTGCAGAATGGTCTGAACACTCACCTTGAGCGCCTGCTGAAGCAGCCGTTCATCTACCCGCTGAACGATCAACTGGTGACTCAGGCACGTCAGGTGCTGCGCGCCGAATCGCTGGCCACCGTGGTTTACCGCATGCTCCGCGAGCAGGCGCGCAACCTGCCGGAGTACCGTTTCAGCCAACACCTCGGCCCGCAAGGCTCGCTGTTCATCGGCACCGAATACGTGATCCCGGGCTTCTACACCCAGCAGGGTTATCAGCAGTACTTCTCGGTGCAGGGTTCGGCGCTGGTCACCGACATCCTGCGTGACAACTGGGTGCTGGGCGAAGGCGCGGGCATCAGCGACATGGACTTGCGTCGCCTGATGGTCGAGCTGGAGCAACTGTACTTCCGCGACTACGCCAACTACTGGAGCGAAGCCGTTGGCCAGGTGGCCTTGCCGCCGATCAGCGACGCCGGTGAAGGCGCCGAGCAACTGGCGGGCCTGACTTCGGCCAACTCGCCGGTGCTGGCGTTGCTCACTGAAGTGCGCGAGAACACGCGCTTCCCGGCCGCTGCCGATCCGGTGGATGAGGCCGGTGATGCCGCCGATGCACTGGCCGGGCAGAAGGGCAAACTGGGCAAGGTCGGCAAACTGGCCTCGGCTGTCGCCGACAAGGCTTCGGCGATGGCCGTGGCGAAAAGCCTGCCGGACACCGCGAAGAAGTCGCTGCAACGCCGCTTCGAGCCGCTGCACCGTTTGCTCGATGACAACAACGGCCCGGCCGCTGACCTGACCCCGGCCATCAGCGCGCTCAACGACCTGCAACTGCAACTGTCCGGTCTGGCCCGTTCCAGCACGCCGGAACAAGCCGCGTTCGAAATGGCGAAAACCCGCATGAGCGGCCAGCGTGATGCGCTGACCAACCTGCGTGCGGCCTCGGGTCGCCTGCCGCGTCCGCTGAGCGTGTGGTTCAACGTGCTGGCCGAAGACTCGTGGCGCCTGGTGCTCAACGACGCTTACCAATACCTGAACGGCCGTTATCAGAACGAGCTGTACAGCGTGTATGGCAAAACCATCAGCAAGCGTTATCCGTTCAGCGCCAGCAGCACCAGCGACGTGGCGATCAGCGACTTCCGCGAGTTCTTCCGCGCTCAAGGCACCGTCGATCGCTTCTTCGACAGCTACATGCGTCCGTTCGTCAGCGGTGATCCGGGCAACTACCGGATGCGCAGCGTCGACGGTCACAGCCTGCCGGTGTCGAAGATGTACCTCGACCAGATGGCAGCAGCCCTGACCATTCGCCAGAGCTTCTTCTCGATCAACCCGGCCGAGCCGACCGTGCAGTTCAAACTGGAGCCGTACACCCTCGATCCGGCGGTGAGCCGTTCCGAGTTCAAGTTCGGCGACAAGACCATGGAGTACCGCCACGGTCCGATCCTGCCAATGACGTTCAAGTGGCCGACCGATGCTGAAGACGGTCGCACCAGCCTGGTGATGGACAAGATGGCGGGGCGTCCGATCGGCATCGAGAAGAACTCCGGCCCATGGTCGCTGTTCCGTCTGTTCGACCTGATGCAGACCGAGTATCTGACCGGTCGCGACGTGCTGGTGCTGAAAGCCGACGTGGGTGGCCTGCGTGCCAACTACCTGCTGACCAGCCAGCGCACGCCGAACCCGTTCGACATGGGCGTGCTGCGTACCTTCCGTATGCCGGTGCAGCTCTGATGCTGGTGGCCAGTCCCTGGCGCAGCGCGGCGCGTACCGACCCGGGCAAGGTGCGGGCGCGCAACGAAGATGCCTTCCTCGACTCGCCACAGCAGGGGCTGTGGGTGGTCGCGGACGGCATGGGCGGTCATCAGGGTGGCGACATCGCCAGCCAGCTGATCGTCGCCAGCCTGGCTGAACTGCCGCAGCACGAGGACTTCGACGAACGCCTCAAAGCCATCCGCCAGTGCCTGCACTGGTTGAACCGGCGCTTGGGGCAGGAGTTGACGGTCACCGCCGGACGCCACGACAGCATCATGGGCAGCACCGTCGTGGCGCTGCTGGTGGAGGGCAATCGCGCGGCCTGCATCTGGGCTGGCGACAGCCGTTGCTATATGTGGCGCGGGCAGCGGCTGTATCAGCTGTCCAAGGATCATTCGCTGCAACAGCAACTGATCGACGAGCAACAGATGAGCGTCGAACAGGCGGCAGCGCACCCGGCGGCTCAGGCCTTGACCCGAGCCGTCGGTGCGGCCGAACAGCTGACCCTGGATGTCCTCGAACTCGAGGTCTATCCGGGCGATGCGTTTTTGTTGTGCAGCGATGGTTTGTATCAGGGCCTGAGCAGCGATGCCCTCGGCAACGCCCTCAGCCTCAGCGCGCCGCACGTGGCGCTGGAACGTCTGTTCGACGGCGCCCTGCGTGGCGCCGCCCGGGACAACCTGACTGCCGTGGTGATCCGCCAATGACTGAAATCGAATCCTCAGTCGATGATTTGCTGATGAGCGAAGAGCAGGCCAGCAACCTGACCTACTTCGCCTTCGCCAAGGCAAACAACGCCGAGCCGCTGCTGGCGCCGACCAAGGCCAGCATCGGTGCACTGCCGGACGTACTCGCCGGCCGCTACCACCTCGAGCGTCTGCTCGGGGCGGGCGGCATGGGCGCGGTCTATCGGGCGCGAGATCTGCTGCACGAACAGTTCGGCGATCCCGACCCTTACATTGCGCTGAAAATCCTCAGCGAAGAATTTGCCGAATCGCCGGACGCCAGTGCCTTGCTCTACAGCGAGTTCGCCCTGACCCGACGCCTGCGCCACGACAACGTCGTGCGTGCACATACTTTTGAAGTCGACACCGACTGCCAGCGGGCCTTCATCACCATGGAATACATGCGTGGCCTGACCCTGGACAAATTGCTCTGCGAGCGGCCCCTCGGCCTGCCGTGGAAAGAAACGCGCGACATCGCGCTGCCGCTGCTCGATACGCTGGCCTACGCCCACCGTCGCGGCGTGCTGCACGGTGACATGAAACCGAGCAACGTCATGCTCAGCGAAGACGGCCTGCGCCTGTTCGACTTCGGTCTCGGTCAGGCAGACGAGGGCGTGTTGCCCGGCCTGCCGCACCTGAGCCGCGAGCGTTTCAACGCCTGGACCCCGGGCTACGCCGCCCCCGAACTGCTTGAGGGCCAACCGTTGTCGGCCAGCGCGGACGTGTACGGCGTGGCCTGCGTGATCTATGAACTGGCGAGCGGCAAACACCCGTTCCGCCGCTTGCCCTCGACCCAGGCCCGCGACGAGCACCTGGAGCGCGAGCTGCAAGCCCCGGCGAACTTACCGAAACACGGCTGGCCAGCGCTGCGAACCGCGCTGAGCTTCAATGCGGCAGAACGCACCGTCACTGCCCAACAATTGCGTGACGCCTTGGGCGCCACTTCGTCCTGGCTGCAACGGTTGCGACTTCGGGCGTAACGGACGACATTCGAACAGGGAGCGCTTTATGTTCAACCCAGCTAACGAAACCCACTTCAGCCTCAAGGTCGAAGACTACGTGGGCGACCTGCAAGTGCTGTCGTTCACCGGCACTGAAGGCATCAGCCAGCCGTTTCGTTTCGACCTCGAACTGGTCAGCGAAAACCCCGATCTGGATCTGGAAAAGCTCCTGCACAAACAGGCGTTTCTCGCATTCGATCCACAGGGCTCGGGCATTCACGGCCAGATCTACCGCGTCGCCCAGGGCGATGCCGGCAAGCGCCTGACCCGCTACAAGGTCTCGCTGGTGCCGCAACTGCAATACCTGCATCACCGCACCAACCAGCGCATCTACCAGCAGATGTCGGCGCCGAAAATCATCGCGCTGATCCTCGACGAACACGGGATCAAGGGCAACGCCTACAGCTTCCAGCTGAGCCAGCCGTGCCCGGATCGCGACTACTGCGTGCAGTACGACGAAACCGATCTGCACTTCGTCCAGCGTCTATGCGAAGAGGAGGGTATTCACTACCACTTCCAGCACAGCGAAAAAGCTCACCTGCTGGTGTTCGGCGACGACCAGACGGTGTTCCCCGACCTCGGCCAGCCGACCGCCTACATACAGGGCAGCGGCATGGTCGCCGAAGAACCGGTGATCAAAGGCTTCAAGCTACGCCTGGAAACCCGCACCAGCCGCACCACGCGCCGCGATTACGACTTTGAAAAACCGCGCTTGCAAATGGAAGCCGCGTACAAACCCGATGGCGAGAGCACTGAACCGGATCTCGAAGACTACGACTACCCGGGCCGCTTCATCGACCGTGCGCGCGGCAAGTTCCTCAGCCAGCGTGCCCTCGAACGCCACCGCGCCGACTACCGCCAGGCCGAAGGTCGCGGCGACCAGACCAAACTGGTCAGCGGCCACTTCATGGCCCTGTCCGACCACCCGCGCAGCGAGTGGAACGACCTGTGGCTGCTCACCGAAATCTTCCACGAAGGCAAACAGCCGCAAGTCCTCGAAGAAGGCGTGACCAGCGACACCACCGACAACAAGGACGACTTCCACCAGGGCTATCGCAACACCTTCCTCGCCACCCCGTGGGACGTGTTCTACCGTCCAGCCCTCGAACACCCGAAACCACGCGTGCTCGGCAGCCAGACCGCCATGGTCACCGGCCCCAAAGGCGAAGAAATCCACTGCGACCAATACGGCCGCATCAAAGTCCAGTTCCACTGGGACCGCGAAGGCCTCGCCGACGACAAAACCAGCTGCTGGCTACGCGTCTCCAGCTCCTGGGCCGGCGACCGCTACGGTGCGATCAGCATTCCGCGCGTCGGCATGGAAGTCCTCGTCACCTTCCTCGAAGGCGACCCCGACCAACCCCTCGTCACCGGCTGCCTGTACCACAAGGAAAACCCGGTGCCGTACGCCCTGCCGGCAAACAAAACCCGCAGCGTCTTCAAAACCCTCAGCTCCCCGGGTGGCGGCGGTTACAACGAACTGCGCATCGAAGACAAGAAAGGTGCGGAGCAGATCTACATCCACGCCCAGCGCGACTGGGACGAGAACATCGAGCACGACCAGAAGATTCGTGTCGGCAACGAACGTCACGACACCGTGGTGAAGAACACTTACACCGAGCTCAAGGCTGAAGAACACCGCACCACGATTTCCGACCGCAAAGTTGAAGCGAAGCTGGATGATCACCTCACGGTTGGGCAGAACCAGCATGTGAAACTGGGCACGGCGCAACTGACCAGCGTGGGCAAAGAGATTCACCTCAAGGCTGGGGACAAGATTGTTATCGAGGCGGGGACGGAGCTGACCATTCTTGGGGGTGGGAGCTTTATCAAACTCGATGGCGGTGGTGTGACGGTGGTTGGGCCGGTGGTGAAGATTAATGCCGGGGGCTCGCCGGGGAGTGGGACTGGGATCGGGATTAAACCGCCGGTACTGCCGGGGGCGGCGGATAAGGATAAGGCGGGGAGTTTGATGGATCAGGCGTTGTTGAATGCGTCTGAAGAGAAGATCAAACGCAAACCGAAGCGGATGCTTAATTTTTCTGGCTAAGACATCGACGGCAATCCAAGCCACCAGGGATCAGAATTCAGGTAATTGGTAATGACAGAGACAACCAAGAAAGTAGAAAAATGGTCGTATCCCTTGAAAGTAGGGACGGCCGAAGCGACCGATCCGCAACAGTTCTACAAGGCGTTAGCCAAAGCGAAGGATGGTTACTATCCGCTGGGGGCCAATGGGCTTTGGCATGGCGGCGTGCATTTCGATGAAGATTCGGGTCTGGTGCAGGACTCGACAGAAGTCCGATGCATAGCGGACGGTGAAGTGGTTGCCTATCGAATCGATAGCATCTATCCCAAGTCGAATTTCGGTACAAGCCAGTCCGACTTTTCCACTGGCTTTGTATTGGTCAAACACCGATTGGAAGTGTCGATGCCGCCAGCGCCGGCGGTACCTGCGGGATCTCCTCCTGCAGCACCCGTTCCCGGCCCGAGTCTTACCTTTTTCAGCCTGTATATGCATTTGTTGCAATGGAAAAGCTACGAAGAAACCCCGGCACTGCCGCGGCCGGTCTTTTGGAGCGGCGGTACGTTGCAGGTCAAGGCGACTGCCAACGATGAACTTCTGGGCTTGCGTGTCCGCCAGGAACCACGAGGAAAGCCCGGGTATGCAACGGTCTTGACAGTTTTGAATCGCGGCACGGTTGTCGAGACAGGCGAAGAGCACAATGGTTGGCTCAAGGTTGTCAGCGTCACGCCAGCCAGTGGCGCCCTGCCGCCAGGTACAGGCTGGGTGTTCAAAAGAGAGATGACCGCAGGTTCAACGCCCAATACTTATGTCATTGGAGCCGCTGCCAAAGACCCAATGACTCCACCACAGAAAGGTCTTGTCGTACGCGCCTCTGCTAGCCAGTCAGGCGCTGTGAAAGCAATTTTGCCGCACGGTACGCAAGTTAAAATCGGAAACGACGGGACGCGTGGTAAGTACCAGAAACTGCTGGAGATCGTCAGTGGGAACGCTGTTCCGCCGCTGGCAGCGGGGGAGGTGCTTGGATATGTCTGGGAAGGGCTACTTGAGGCCAAGAGTGAGCCAGCCGAAAAGGACGCCGTGCATGTCTTGGCGACTCCATTCCCGATTACCGCGGGCAGTCTGATTGGACATGTAGGGAAGTATCAGAATCACTCCGATTCAGCCCCCAAAAATCTACTGCACGTAGAGATGTTCAGCTGTGAAGACGTGAAAGCCTTTACCGCGCAGAGCAAAGAGAAAGCTGCGGGACTGCCAGCAGCTGAAAAAACGTTAGTGAAAATTCCGAAAGGCAGCGTGGTGGTTACTCATATGGAAGGAATGGGTCCTTCCAATCCACCTAAAGTGACTGATCCACACAAAACGGTTGGCTATGATTTTCTGATTCCCGTCGGAATGCTGGAGGCTCTACCCGCCGAGAAAAAAATAAAGGTTCCTGTTGTCATGGGAGGAAACACTACCTATACGTTGTGGTGGCGCCTGGACGGGTTATTGGGTGATGCCGACGGGAATGAGCTCAATGGATGGTTTGCAGAGCCAGATACCAAGTTATCGCGGCATTCACCCTTTGAGTGGGAAGGTTTCAGTTTCATCGAAGAAACTGTCAGTAATGCGGACCACCTCGCGGCATCTCTCCATGCTCAGGAAAATTTGACCGAGGAAGAGCGAGCGACATATTTGCCAAACATTGGAAACGCCAATGACGGTCCCGCTAAGCAGCGTCTGTACAAGATGCTCGATAAAAACAGCGACAACAAACTTACACCCGCAGAAATCAAGGAAGTGTTAAGCAAACCTTGGTTTTCTCAGCCGATATCTCAAATGGTTACGCGTTACGAAAGCGAGTGGCAGTTCAAAAGAGAAAAGTGGGATTCGCTGGACGAACTGATGGGGCATAGTGTCTCGGATCCTCATCAGCAGTGGGTGGAAGAAAAACTTAGAATTGAACGCTTGAGTTGGTGGGATAAGCTGGTTGGGAAACATGGCATAACCAGTGATAATAACGTTCAGCATATTCATTTGCTTGGTTTGTTGGGCGGTTTCTTGTCCGGCTGTCCTGAGAAGTGCAAGGCCGAAGTCTATACCCTCGATACAACGGTCGGGCCATATGTGGTGTCCAAGAAGCTATTTGAATTTCTGTTAGCAATCGAAGCTTATCGGGAACATCCATATGCTTTGTCCGATGCCAGCAGTGGAATAACGATAGGTTATGGTTACGATCTGGGGCAGCAAACAGCGGCGAGAGTTGATGCAGAGCTTAAAGATCTGTATACCCCTGAAGAAATAGAAAGATTAAAAGGGGCTCTTGGCAAGAAAGGTCAGGATGCGCGCGACTATGTGCACAACGTCAGCTCGATATCCATTAGTAAGGATAACGCTTTAAAGTTAGCTGTAATTATGAAGAAACGGTATGCGCAACAAGTTGTTGACGTATACCCTAAAGCTATAAATTTGCATCCGGATTGTCAGGGTGTATTACTTTCTCTTGTAGTCAATCGAGGCAATTCGTTATCAGGGAATACGCCCGCTAAGGCATTGAAGCGGCTAGAGATGAAACAGATAAAAGAAGATTTCGATAACGATAAACCCGAACTGATTCCATCCCGGCTACGTAGCATGAAGCGGCTTTGGGAGAATGATCCTAATACCGCCGGCGTAGCCACGAGACGTGAAAAAGAAGCGGTTTTTTTTGAGGAGGCGTTGAAATGCAATTGCTGGAAGTGACGAAGAAAATATTTTCTGTTTTATCGACGGTATTTCTTTATGCCGGCGTTGCGTCGGCCGATATTGATTGTAACACCGTCAATTCAACAAATCCTGACATTGTCAACTGTTCCCAGAAATCGTTTGAAAAAATTGATAAAGTTCTGAATGAGCAATACAAAGCTTTGTCTGCCGAGCTCGATTCATCAAATAAAGCGGCGCTGCTTTCTACACAAAAAAAATGGATAACCCTTAGGGATGAATACTGCAAAAACGATGATGAAGAGGGCGGAGAGTCTCCGATTGAGCAATTGTCGTGTAAGAAACAGTTGACGAGTTTTCGTGTTGCCGAACTTGTTTATCTTCGCACCGGGGTCATAGGAGATGGTTTTTATAAAGCCGTATCGCTAGTTAATGAAAAAGCCACCGCTATGAATTATTCGGAAGCTTTGAAATTTGTCGGTGGTAACGAGGATTTTGGACCGGTTTGGAAAGGATATGCAGAAGAAAACTGCGCGATAACATCCCGGTTATTCGGCGAAGCTAAAGATCGGTGCATGGGAAGGATGCGTTTTCAGATTCCGATTTTTTGATTGCTGAGCTTGGTGGTTAAGAGTAGTGAAATAGGGCCAGACCACCTTTTAGTAGAATCCGAAAAACGTGGTCTGTCCCCTATTTTCTCCTCCCGAAAAGTGCTGAAGATTTTAAGTGAGACTTTGTGATGGGAGAAAGTGAGAGAAACGAATAAAAGGGACGGATCTTTTTATTAAGGAAAAGGGACGCAAGAAAAAGGGACGGATTTATTTTTTAGTCCGTCCCACAGGTACCTCTTACGTATTCACTGTCTGCCTCACCGCTATCAATTTTTCCAAATGATCCAAAGCGCGTTCCACTATAATTTGTGCACCATCGGCAATTCGGGCAAGGACCACCGCTACGGAGCGCTTCGAGCCTTCGATGTCGTCCGCTAGTTTTGCGGCGATGGCGCTGATGGACAGCATGTCTTGACTGTGAGAGGGGGCGGATTTATTTGTTGCGCCAACATTCTTTGATTTTGAGGCGGAGCGTAAACGTATCCGTTTCGATGGTGGGAAAATTTCTCCTATGGCTGATTCATTGAAAAATTTATATTCGCTCCCCTGCTTTTTATCGTTAACCTTTTTGCTATTCAGTTCGGTCGCATTTTCTGCGAGTTTCGACTGTGGCAAAGCTTCGACGAACGTAGAGAGGAAAATTTGTAGTTCTCCTTCTTTGTCCGCAATGGACGAAAAGCTCAGTGAGGTCTTCAAACCGATAAAAAATCGGCGAGCTTTACAAATAATCGAAAGTGAATGGCTTGAGTCAGAGCGTAACTCTTGTGAGTCAGTGGAGTGTTTAGAGGACTCTTATGTTCGGCAGATACGCTTTCTGTCGCCGGTTCCTATTGCGCCTAGGAAAAATCAGAAAGATATTAAGTTAATGTTGGGTGATAAGCCGTACACACAGTTTGAGCGCTCATGGAAGGTCATTGATTTAGCATGGCTTCCCAATGAAAAAGGGGCTGTCGAACGATTTGTGATCTCCGCAGAAACAATTTCAGGCATGTTGCATGTCATCGTGTTTGAAGGGCATTTTGATGCGGCGATGATTGCGTACAGGGGTAATTTATATGAGTACGTTGATCGCAACGACAGGCCGGTATTGCACACGATTGCGAAAGATATCGGTTTTGACGGTGCTTTGAGTTTGGGTTCAAACGACGAAGGGAAAAGATTCGCGGGAATCTTGGATGGGGCGTTTTACTATCGACAGCAGCTCTCCAAGAATCAGCTGCGGGGGATGGTCTATAAGCTCGGTTCAAAATCTCCGCCATTGGAAAGCAGTTTGCTGTTCCAGCAGTGGCCAAATACTGATGAAAATGCTGTTAGTGGTTTGACATTCGGTTGGGGTGGTGAGTATGGAAAATTGCAAGCGTACTACTCGCACACCCCAGGGTATGAAACGATAGCGCAGGCTGGTCGGCTCGAGGCTGGTTGGAATATATATGCTCCGATTTGGAGCAAGTCACGGCCGACGTTTTATTTCAAGAATGGTGATGAAACTATTTGGCGTGCCAATGTTGCGGATAAGACGTTAACAAAAATTGCGAAGGCTAGTGATGAAGGAATGATCCAGAATCCTACCCCTGTCGATATTAATGGGCGCGAAGCAGTCGTTTATCTGAATGGATCTACTCTGAAAATGGCTATCTCCCTTGAAGAATAAGCACGACTTTAAAATACACTTTCGCAAAATATTGTTGGAATTTGCCTTGAGTAAATATCTTATTCCGGTGCTTCCCACCGTGCTGATTGGTGGTTTATCTCTGTTGGGGGGACATGCATTTGCTGACGATGCATGTGCCGATATCACTACGAACTCTCAGAGGGAAAGATGTTCTGTGAGTGCCAAGGTTGCTGCAGATAAACAGTTGAATACCAGTTATCAAGAACTGATGGTTCGGCTCGAGGGTGGGTATCAAACCGATCCAGTTCTTGCGGCGAGCCAAAAGTCAATGGTTCAGGAGGCTCAGCGCGCCTGGATCAAACTGCGCGATACCGATTGCCAGGTCGATGCGTTGGAGACGGAACCGGGCTCTTCGGCGCATGTGTCAGCGGTGAACAATTGCATCGCCAGTATGAGTCGCGACCGTTCAGTGTTTTTGGACAATATCGCGTCCGATACCGGGAGTGGCCCGACAATTGGACGTGGCTCGTGCCCTACGCAAGACTTTGCACAGTTTCTTCCAGCATTCTCCGCTAATGTCGAGTCGCAGAAGCGACTAACTGCGCAGGCCGTGAAGCTGCTGGTATTAAAGGGGACGTCGGATATAGGGCGGATTGTGACTTACGTTACTGCGGAGGTGGGACGCGATATGGCGTTTCCCTTAATGGTGGCTGTGCCCGATGGGAAAGTGGAAGGAATAGAGATCGAGAAGGTGGATGACCGCCACGTTAACGTTGTGGATAAACGCGCCGGCAACAGCAATATCAAGATTTTCAACTTTTCGCGGAAGTCCTGCTGGACGCTTGATGGGGTTGAGGACTGGTCGATTCCTGATAAAGAGCTTTCTGTAGCCAGTACGCGGAAAATGAGTCGTGCGGAGAATTTCTGTTGGCAGCGCGGACAAGGATTTGCTGGCTTGGGCGGCCTTGAGCAATACCGGCTGACAGGAGAACTTTTTGAGGCGACTTTGGAAAATTACCTGTGCGCGGCCGCTTCAGGCGATCCTATATCCAGTTCGGCTGCGGCTGGGCTGAGTCTGTCGGGTATGGCCCCGCAATTGGAATACGGCAAAGTTGAGGCTCTTTTCAAAGCAGCAGCCGTTGATTCACCGAGCGGTGCTGAGTCGTTGGCTGGCTTCTATTGTTTTGGCAATGAATTGGCCGGTTCAGGACCCTGCCAGCGCCCGCTGGACGTTGAAAAAGAGTTGATTCGTGCTACCACCATGGGATCAACGCACGCATTCGTTTCGTTAGGCGATTATTGGAAAAGCGGCGATCTAGGAAAGAAAGATACTCCTCGCGCCTTGGCCTGTTATCAGCTTGCTGCCGACAAAGGTAACGACTCGGGCATCAATGCGATTAAGCGACTTCAGTCCGAAGTGGCCGAACCGATAGTGGCCAGCAGCTGCTTTTAGTGCGGTTAAGTGAAGAAGGGCGTTTATAGCGCCCGACGCCTTTTCACCTCGATGTGATCAAACGCGTTCCACCACCATGGCTAACGCGTTTTCATATGCGCTGAGCCAGAATCCGCAGCGCTTGAACGTTTAATACTTGAGCATCTGACGACCGCGATTTTCCTTTAAACTCCCCACCCCCAAGGAATGCGCTCAGGACACGGAATGCCAGCCCCCTCGATCTCCCTTCGCCCCGCGTTAGTACTCTGGCTATACGCCGCCTCAATCGTGCACATTCTCGCCGGCCTCACCCTGACTTGGGCCGGTCACTCCGGTTTACTCGACGGCTATTTGCACACCCTCGAACTCGCATTCTGGGGCGCCGACGCAGTACCCGCTGCCGGCCACGAACAACAAGTCTGGTGGCTCGCGCTGTTCGGCGCGACGCTGCAAAGTTATTCGCTGTACATGCTCGCGCTGGTGCACTTGGGCAATCGCTTGAAAGCCCCGGCAGTTTGGGGCTGGTTGATCGCGGGCATCCTGTTATGGGCGCCTCAGGACATGTGGCTCTCAGCGCAACAACAGGTTTGGTCGCATCTATGGCTAGATGGTTTTGCATTGCTGGTGTTGGTGCCGCCGTTATTCTGGCTGTATCGACATGACCGCCGAAAATCTCCTTCAGTAAAGACTCCGAGCCAATCCAACCCGTTTGCCGGCGGCGCTTTCAATCGTGTGCTGATCACTGGCGGCACCGGGTTTATCGGTGAAGCCTTGGTCAATCAATTACTCGACGCGGGCCACTCGGTCAGCGTCCTGACACGCGATCCGTTGAACGCGGCCAATCTATTCAACGGCCGCGTCCGCTGCGTGCATTCGCTCAGCGAACTCAGCCGCGACGAAGCCTTCGACGTAGTGATCAATCTCGCCGGAGCACCCGTCGCCGGCCCACGCTGGAGTCCCAAGCGTCAGGCGCAACTGCTCGCCAGCCGAGTCGGCACCACCGAAGCGTTGATGACCTGGCTGAAGAACACCAAGCAAAAACCAACGCTGTGGATTCAAGCCTCGGCCATCGGCTTCTACGGCGTGCGCGATGCCAGCGAAAGCCTCGATGAACACGCCAGCAAGGGCGACGGTTTCATGGCCGAACTCTGCGCGCGTTGGGAAGCCGCCGCGCAACCGGCCACTGAGTTTGGCGTGCGTCAGGTGGTGCTACGCCTCGGCGTGGTCTTCGGCCCGGGCGGCGCGTTGACGCCGTTGCTGCTGCCGTTCCGCTTGGGCTTCGGCGGGCGCATGGGCGATGGTCGGCAGATCATGAGTTGGGTGCATCGCGATGATGTGCTTCAGGTGATCGCAAGGGCTTTCGATGACGACAGTCTGCGCGGTACCTACAACATGGTGGCGCCGGAAACGGTCAGTCAGGCAGCGTTCGCCGAGCAGGCCGGCAAGGTCCTCAAGCGTCCGGTGTGGTTCCATATTCCCGCCGCGCCAGTGCGTGCGCTGGCAGGGGAGATGGCGCAGTTGTTCTTTGACGGTCAGCGCGTGGTGCCGCAGCGTTTGACCGAGGCTGGCTACACGTTCCGTTATCCAACCCTCGACGCCGCTCTGCGCGACCTGACCTGAGGATCGCTCATGAGCAAGCCCTTGATGTACCTGTTGGCCGGCAACGGCAGCGCCGCCGATTGGTGGGATGACGCGCTGCCGCACTTTCAGCGCTACGACGTCATGCCGCTGGAGTTGCCGGGTTTCGGCACCAATCCGCAGCCGCCCTGTGAGGATCTGGCGGACTACGCGCAGACCTTGCTGGCGATGACACAGCAGGGCAGCGCGATCATGGCGGTCGGGGTCAATGCGTTGCTGGTGTTGCATGCGTTGCAACGTCGGCCGGGGCACTTTTCCCGCAGCGTTTTGTTGGCGCCGGTCGGTGCGTTTCTGTGGCAGCGGCGGTTGCCTGCACTGATGTCGCCGCTGCCGATTCGCAAGACCATTCACTGGTTGCTCTCGAACAAACCCACGCTGTTCGCCCGCAAGTTCTCCAACCAGACCTGGACGCCCGCGCAGTACCAGCGCATGGGCGCCGGTTATGCGCGCTGCCGTGCGTTTGTGCCGCACTGGGATCTGATCCGTGCCGACACCGCGCTGCCATTGCTGGAGTGGATCACCGATCCGGTCGAGCTGGTCTGGGGCGATCAGGACGCTGTGCTCGGCATCGAGCAAGCGGCGGCGTGGTCGGCGATTCTCGCTCGCGCTGATCTGACTATCAGCCTCAAACCCGGTTGGGGCCATTACCCGTGGATCGACTCGCCCGCGCAGTTCGCGCAATGGCTGGAGTCGGGCGAGCGCGGGTTTGTTGCGCACACCAAGGGCGGGCGTTTGCGCCTGGCTGAACTGGCGCGGCAAGCGGTGCCGGCGGCGCTGACGCTCAACGATTGCAATGATCCGCGTCTGCCAGCATTTCTCGCTGCCCAACCCGACGTGACCTGGGCGGTGCGCTCCTCCAGTTATGGCGAGGATCAGGCCGATTCGGCAAATGCCGGTTTGAGCACAACCTATCTGCGCGAGCCGACCGCCAATGTGTCGAAACGCATCGCCGAACTGACGGCCGAAGGCGTCGAAGAAGTGGTGGTGCAGCGCTTCATCACCCCCGTAGTTTCCGGGATCTCGTTCGTGCGCCATCTCTCGGTAGAACTGGAATGGGTTGAAGGTCATCTCGAATCGTTGGCCGACGGTCACGTCAGCCCCTCACGAGCAACGCTTTCGCGACTCGGCGATGCGTGGCGCAGCGGCACGTTCACGCCGTCCCACGGCTTGACCGAAGACCTGCTGTGGCGCTTTCTGCAAGACGTGTTGCGCGTGTTCCACTACGTGCCCGGCGACGTCGAATGGGCCTGGGACGGCTCGCAACTCTGGCTGCTGCAATACCGGCCGATCAGCGATTACGGCTGGCGCCGGCACCTCACCGCCGCGAACATCGCCGAGATCCTGCCGCCGCAACCGAGCGTGCTGGTCGAGTACGCCCAGCGCCGAGCCGCTGCGAGTATCCCGGCGATCATGGCGCGCTGGGATGCGCGAGTGTTACAGGACAACGAGCCGTTCACTGCTGTGTTCGGCGGCGCGTCCTACATCAACAACGATCTGTTTCTCGCCCGGTTGGCCGACTGGGGCATCAGCGCGAGTAACTACGCTGGTGAAGTCGGTGGCGCGACACCACATCTGCCATGGCAACCGCTGAAGATACTGCGTTCGTTGCCATTGTTTTTGCGTATGCAACGCAAGGCTCGCGGGCATTTGCTGAACCTTGAAAACGGTTTGCAGCGCTTCGATCGGGAGCTGGCCGAACTGGTCGCCCAAAGTGCCAATGGCCAACAACTCGCGGACTGGTTCACCCGGTTCTACGTGTTCGTGGTGCAAGGCAATCTGTGCATCGCCACGGCGCTGGCCAGCAGTGGCGGCGACTGGCTGGGCCGCCCGCCGACCGCGTACGACAATCTGGAAAACAGTCCGCATCGATTGCCGTGGGAGACCGACCCGGCCACCCCGCGACCCGCGTCGAGCGAACTGCCGCTACAGCCATTCCCGCAATGGTCCGGGCTGATCCGCCTCGCGCATTCGACCGGCCTGCCGGGCCTGCGCGGCTACTACCTGCAAGTACGCGAGTGGTACCGCGACAACCTGATGCGCATCTTCTTCCGTCTTCACCACGCCATGCCCATGGCGGATCGCGAACATTGGTTCGCGCCGCATCCCGACGTGCGCACCCGCGACGGCAGCTTCTGGCAGGACGGTCGCGAAGGTGCGGAGCAGGCCACCGGTTTCATGATTTATCCGGGGCAAGTGCAAGGCATTCTCGGCGTGGACATTTTGTTGGAAGACACCCTAGATCCGGGGCGGCATGCGCACTATCAAGCAGCACGAGCGGTGATTGCGCGTATGGGCGGGCGGTTGTCCCATGGTTCGACGTTGTTGCGCGAGTTGCGCAAGCCGTCGGCGGTGATGCCGCAGGTGGATCCGGCGTGGTTGGGGTGTGAGGTGTTGTATCGGGATGGTGAACTGGAATTGATGAATTCGAAGGATACGAAGTGAAACGACGGTTGTTGCGTATGAACTGGCTGTCACTGTTAGCGGGCTGTCTCTTGGCAATTTCAACCGCCATGGCCTTCGCTGCAGATCCAACCTTCAAGGATTACACCGTCACGCCAGTTTTCAACGGCCCCAACCATAATCTGGTGCCGCAAGAAAACAGCAGCCCAATGATGGACCAAGCGCGGGCACAAGCCCTGAAAGGCAAGGTCAACTTCGCCGGCCATTACATCCTGCACAGGCTCGGCTGTGGCGGTAGCGCCATTTGCGGCGAAGTGCTGGACGCCCAGACCGGTGAAGTAGTTGGCGGTCTGCCGAATGCTTACGACGGCAGCACTTTTGGCATGGTTTACCAGCCAGATAGCCGCTTGATCATCGTCTCCGGCATCACGCTCGACGGCGAAGAAGATGCGCAGGGGAATGCGTTGGAAAGTGGTAATCGGGATCGTTACTACGAGTTTGTGAACAATGAGTTTCGGCTGCTGAGCATGACCGACGTGGAATCGCCGCCGATGGATGAGGAGTGAGTGGATGAACCGGTTTTTCATTCGGCCTGTGCTGATTGCGCTTTCGCTATTACCTCATTCACTGACCGCGACTGCCAGCGAAGGGAGTTGCTACGGCTACCTTACTGAGCTTGTCAGGAGCAGCGATTTTCCGTTTCGTTATGTCGGCAAGGACAAGGTCAATTTGCTGATCGATGAGGACGACGGTGAAGTAGTGCGCGCTCAGCTGTTTTTCGACACCGACGGCACCGGCACGATTGGCTGGATCAAATACACCCCGGCTACCCGTGTATTGCTCAATAGCTCGGCGGAGTTGGAGGAGCCAGTGGCATTGTCATTCGATGCCAAGTTTGCGGACGGCTATGCAAAGTGCCTGACAAAACAAAAGGCCGGCTAACGGCGAAAAGGATTAGCTATGGCCAGCCTTAAGTGGGTGTTGATGATCGGCAGTTTGTTCAGCGCTGCCAATGTCTTTGCCGTTGACCCGCCAATAGTGGGAGCCGCCGGAAACACCGTTACGTTCCAGGCAAAAAAATGGACAACGCCCGTCGTGGAATCTACGACCGCCTGGTTCACCGCGAATGGACAAACGTTCCCCTTGTTCCATGCCGGCATTGGTGCTCAGGCCTATCCCGAGTGGCTCAGCCCTGACAAAAAATTTCTACTGGCGACTGCGGTGGAGTACGGCGTTGTCATAGGTGAGAACGGCGAGGAAATAGCGACATCACAGGGACATTGCGATGTGATCTCGATGGAAACCGGTTGCGTACTTGCTGAGACTTACGAACGGTTTTGTGAGGGTAAATGGGTGGGTAATCAATGGGTTTCTGAAGAGGGCGGGGTACTCAATCCTGTCTTGGAGACTAAGCCACCAAAGGACCTTCTGAAAAATTCTTCGAGTATTAAGCCTGCGCAGTCCCGAGCAGAGTCCATCGAATGGAGCCTGAGCTTTTTAAGCCCGGAATCCTATATGGCGTGTCATCCCCCGGCGCAAAATGTTCAGGCTTACAACGACCTCGGTTTTTATCTGGCCGAGGGCGGTAACGATGAGTTGGCAATGAAGTTTTATCGAGGCGTTGAAGCTGTCGGCAAACGCACAGTGCTGATGCTGAACATGGCTGATTCGCTGTGGCGACTTGATCGGCAAGAGGAAGCGCAGCGGTATTACCGCGAGTACCGCGACGCGATGAGTGCCGCCGGCAAAGCGCAGAAGATTTCGCAACGCGTCGTTGAGCGATCTGAAATTCAGGGAATGAAACAGTGAATATGTTCTTCCGCTTTATCGTGTTGAGCCTTGGGCTTTTATCCACTTCCTACGCATTTTCTACCCCGCAAGTCCTCAAGGAAATTCCTGCGAGTTTGCTGGGTGATGCATCACGGCAGAACATATTCGTTCTGGCAGGAGACGCGGACGAGGCCTCTAACCGGTTGTTGATTGCGCCGGTACAGGCACGTGATGAGGACATATTGCTCGATACGTCGAAGGCGCTGCCTCTGATCAAGAGTCAGTACTCGTCTGCGCTTCAGGGTGTCTTCAGCGTCCATGTACTCAAAGGTCGCCCTGGCGTCATGACCGTCATTGATCCACAGGCTGAGGAAGCTGTGGTCAAGCAGCCGTTCGTTGAGGCTGGGGATTACATCGCGCTAGTAACCAGCGAAGAAGATAACGCGGTTTATAACTTCAACCTGTTGTTCGCCTTCAACAGAGGTTCAAAGCAGTTTGAGCTGAAAGCTCTCCTGGAAGTGGCGAACAACGACTCCTGTGACCGGTCGCTTGTCAGCGTAGTGGAGTTGCCGGTGCAGACATTGGGCCCCATCACTCTCGCTTCTTTCGATGGGCGTGAAGCGCTGCAGAAGCTGCAGGTTGCTCGTACTGGCAGTATTAAGGGCGTGAGAAAGAAATTGATGACCGTCGATTCGGCTGATTTGCTGGATATGGCGCTGGCAGCCTACCGAAAGGGTGATGACTCTTCCTTCAAGGATACGATGAGCTACGCGTTGATGGGCGGCGGCTCGCATGACACTTGTCCCCCGGAAAGCTATATCGTCGCAAAGTACTACTACCCGCAGCGTCCCGGCTGGTCCAACGACCTTGGGTTTTTACTGGGCGAGGCGGATTACTACGCTGAGTCGATTGAGTTGCTCAATGCAGTGATTGCCAACCACCCAAACAGGACGGTTGCTTATCTGAATCTCGCTGACAGTTATTGGGCCCTGAACGATAAAGAGCGGGCGGTGGCGGCATACAAGCAATACTCATCGCGAATGTCTGAAGCGGGGAAGGCTTCGAAGATCCCGGCGAGGGTGGGTGAGCGCCGCGCTTTGGCGCCCGAGGCGTGATCAACGCTCGTTGAGTTGCTGTAGATGTGTTTTCTGATACCTCATGAAACCGCTAAAGGAATGTTCGGTTTGAAATTTTTGCCTGCGTTTATTTCTGTGCTTCTTCTAATGCCACTGGCTGCGCACAGTGAAGTTTCTACACAGGTAAGGTGCTTCCGCTCGCTGGAAGGCAAAAATATCGATTTTGAATTCAGAACCTATTACGACGCGGCCGCCAAATGGAGCGGCGCAAGTGTCAGGTATAGCAAGTCGAAGAACGCCATTGCTCTGGTTCATCACCGAACCGAAGAATACGTCATGACGGAGGACGGCCCCTACGAATTCACGACGACTTGGGTGGAAGTTTCAGACGGTGCAGTGACAGGGCAGTATGTCATTGCAACGCAAGGCGCTCGGGTGAACTCAATGCGTTACACGAATTACAAATCCGGAAAACAGTATTCGTTCGATGAAGACTTCAGCATCGAGGCCTCCCCAGAGACGGGTTGTCAGTGGGGATAAAGTCTTGAAGAAAGGGGACCTAACGTCCCCTTTTTTACATCCACAAATCTCGTTACGGCGTAACCAATCTCACCCGTCCTGCCGATGAACGATGGCGTAAGTGGGCTGAGGCTAAAGGGCCGCGGATTGCTCGGACCAGATAATCAATGTCAGGGTATTTCTGTTGATGTTCAAAAGCTTTCAAACGCCGTTACTCTCTCGACCTTGAAAATTGCCAGTGGTTGTCCATGTCCAAGAGTCGAGGGAACGGGTATCGCTACCAGATCTGGAGATCTGAGGCGCGTAAGGCAGCGGAAGCCCTGGCGCGCGAGAACCAGAACCTCATAACCAGAGGTATTGATACAACTCAAATTCGATATGAGCCCATTACTCTTGCTGCCATTGAAGCCGCCGATCTGTGGGGGGATGAGGCTACGCTATACCCATGGCATGACGTGCATCAATGGAAGCAGGCTGACATCCGAGGCTTTGATGTCTCGCTTTGGTTCGACCGGGAATTATGTGGGTTGTGTTATGCCTCACCTCGCAAGAGCAAGCTGTGCATCAAGATTGTGATTCTGGAGGGCAAGCCGGACAGATCTCATCCGTTGCGAGGCACCGTGGCTGCTTTGGCGCTAACCGCGATTGAAAACTACGCGATCTTAATAGGTTGTACGGAAATTGAAGTTCAAGAACCAGCCGCCGCTGCTATACCGTTGTATGAGAGTTTAGGGTTTGGCTTTGATCCGACGGGCCGGCTTGTTATTGGGGTTGAGCGGTAATACTATCCAGTCAAATTTCGAGACCCGAGAGGTTTCCATGAAAAAGTCCAAACATGAACCCAAGCCTATGATGGCTGCCCGGTTCCAGGCCGAAGCTCGTGAGGTTTTGGCCAAACGTTCCGGTAAGCACAGCCGCTTTCTGGATGTCGCACTGTCCAAAGGCAGTGATTTCGAGCCTGTCGGTCGACTGGCCGGCTGAAGGTTTCGGATTCTCGAAAAAGCTGCCTGATTGGCAGTTTTTTTGTGTCTGGATTTTTTACCGATAGGTGCAGAAAGGGGACTTAACGTCCCCTTTTTTCATCCGCAAATTTCGCTAGGACTTGGCTGCCAGGTTCCGCACTTCAATATGGTCGAGCGTCCCTTCCACCATCAATCGCACCCCATCCGCCATTCTGCTCAGGGCCAGTGCTACCGAGCGGCGGGAGCCGTGGAGGTCGTCGGCGAGGTCGCAGGCGATGGCGCTGATGGACAGGAGGTCTTCGGAGGCGTTGGCCATCAGGGCTTCGGCATCGGTGCCTGGGGTGAGGCTGAAGAGGCCGGTTTCACGTTTGGGTTGGGATTCGGTGCGCGGTTTGAAGTGGTGGTCGAGGGCGCGTTCGGCGGCTTCGTGGAATTTCTTGGATTCAAGCGATTCGTAGGGCGATATGTCTGGGGTTTCGGGGGGATTGGGTGTTGGTTTGATCATTCGGTCTTACTCCAGTTTCAGGAGCCGACACCGTTTCGCTCGCACTTCGAAAGTGGTGGCAGCTGTGCATAGGTGTGCAAGACCGGTGGAGTCACCCGGCAGACCCGAAGGCCTCCCATACACAGCAGCCATAACGATCCGCGAGCATAGGAAAACGCTCGGCGAATTGCCATAACCAATGTGGACTCCCGCCGGACTTGCACGTCCGTATCACCAATTCGTGGTGACCTATTGAGGCTATCGATGAACCCTCATCCTGCCTAGTTCACGCACAACACCACGCCTTGCAGGAAATTTCCCATAGGTTTGCAGGCCGGAAGATCAAAAGATCGCAGCCTTCGGCAGCTCCTACAGGGATGTGTTTCAACAGGTGTAGGAAGTGGGATGCAGAAGCGTGACTTGGCGGTCATCGTGCGGGAAATGGTCTGCATCATCTTCCAATAGCGGCCGATAGTGGCGTTATCGTCTGAATCCCTTACACTGCCCCGGCCGTTCATTTTCCTTTTGAGGCTGTGCGCATGAAATTTCGTTTTCTTCTGTGGATGCTGGGTCTGTTGATGGGTAAGGCCAGCCGGACAAATCCTGCGTTCCAGCAGCAGTTGGGTGACAAGGATCTGGTGTTTCAGCTGCAAACGCTGGACGGGAAAGTGGCGCGGCATTTCGTGGTGAAGAATCAGCGCGTTACCAGCAAGTCGGGTGTGGTGGCGGAGCCGGCGTTTGCGATTGCGTTCAAGGATGCGGGTTATGCCTTTGCCACGATGCAGGCGAAGAACAAGCAGCTGGCGTTTATGCAGGGGATTCAGGACAAGTCGATTCAGCTGAAGGGGAATCCGGCGCTGGTGATGTGGTTTCAGGGGTTGATGAAGTATTTGAAGCCGAGGAAGGCCAAGCCTAAGGCCTGAGAAGATGGGCTGTCGTGGCGAGGGGATTTATCCCCGATGGGCTGCGCAGCGGCCCCAAAACCTGAGACCTCGATATAACTGACACACCCTGTTGGCTGGGTTTGCGACTGCTGCGCAGTCGGTCGGGGATAAATCCCCTCACCACAGGTTTTGTGTCAGGCAGGTAAATTGAGTTGGATTCTTCGCGAGCAGGCTCGCTCCCACAGGGATTTGTATAAATCCTGGGGGGAGCGGGCCTGTTTTGGTTCAGGCCTGGCTGAATTGCGAGGCCAGTTCGCGCAGCAGGACTTCGGCTTCGAGGACTTTGCTGACCACGTCGTTGGCTTTGTCGCGGGTCAGACCGACGCGTTCGAGCAGGGCGTCGGGGATGTCTTCGTCGGGGCCGGAGCCGATGCCGCGGCTGCGCAGCAGGCGCACGGCCAGGCAGACGAGATTCGGGTATTCGGCGTAGGCGCCGTCGTAGCTTGGGTCGTGCTGGAAGCGCAGGGCGGTGGCCAGTTCATCGGGCATGTCCCAGTAGCGCATCAGCCACGAGCCGATCTGTTCGCGGCTGATGCCCAACAGGTGCTGCTCGATGTAGCTGTGGCACAGGTGCGGGTTGACCTCCAGGTGGCGGCAGATCAGTGAGAAGTGCGGCGGGAACACGTGAGCCAGCAGCAGGTAACCGAAGTTGTGCAGCAGACCGGCGAGGTAGGTCAGGCCGGCTTCCGGGCGCTGGGCGCGCGGCATGGCGCGGGTCAGGCCTTCGATGACGGCGGCGGTGTAGATCGACTGCTGCCAGTAAGGCGTGGTGTGTTGCGGGTGGTCTTTCGGCAGACTCAGGGTCTTGCCGAGGGCCAGGCCCAGGGCGAGGTTGATCACCAGATCGAAACCGAGCACGCGAACGATCGCGTCTTCCACCGAGCGGATCTTGCCCGGCGAGGCGTAGTACGGCGACGCCGCCCAGCTCACAACCTGTGCGGCCAGCGCTGGGTCGGTTTCGACCACGCCGGTGATGTCGTCGATGGTGGCGTTGGGGTCGACGCGCAGCTTGATGATTTTTTGCGCCGTCTCGGCCAGAGGCGGAATCTCGATGGTCGCTTCCAGACGCTGCTGAATCCGGCGTGCAGTGAACGCCTGCACGGCCTGGGTGATTTCCTCGCGGTCATCGTCCGGGCGGTCGAGGTTCGGGCGGATGCTGCTCAGGGCTTCGCCGAAGTTGGCGGCGCTGGCCTTGGTCAGCATGCTCTTGAAGGCTTCGCTGGTGATTTCCAGCAGCAGGCCCGGCTCGCCGGAGTTGATCAGCAGCTTCTGTTCGCGCAGCAGGCTTTCTTCGTAGAGACACGGCGAGCTGGTCAGCGCCGGCAGGCCCGGCAGCAGGCTCAGGCTGTGTTTGCCGAGCATCTTTTCCAGGCGCTCGGTGGACACGGCGGTCAGGCGTCGGCCCGTGAGTTCGGCGAGGCGATTGAGGTCCAGCAACTGGCTCTGCGGAAACAGCACCATCAGCGCGCCGACAGCATCGTCCAGCAACACGGCTTGTACCTTGCGCGAAGCGTTGAGGCCGTGGTGGTCGAGCACTTCTTCGTAGGCGATCCCCAGCTTGCCGAGCAGCAGCCGAATTACAGACGGCGCGTGCGGGAGTTCGGGGGCGAGAGCTGCGTCAGTCATGGTCTGTATCCGTTTTTGAAACAATGGCAGGAGTATAACCAGCTCTGTAGGAACGATCCTGCACAAACTGCGACGGTGCTCACACTTGGCCGTATTGCTGCCCGTGACGCAGCCAGCGGTCGAGCAATGGGCTGACGTGAGTCGGCCAGCGTTCCAGCAGCGCTTGCGCGGCATCGCGTACGGCGGGCAGCAGATCGGCGTCGCGCATCAGGTCGGCGACTTTGAATTGCAGCAGACCGGTCTGGCGCGTGCCGAGCATTTCGCCGGGGCCGCGCAGTTCGAGGTCTTTTTCGGCGATGACGAAACCGTCGTTGGTCTCGCGCATGATGCCCAGGCGCTGGCGGCCGATCTGCGACAGCGGCGGATGGTAGAGCAGCACGCAATGGCTGACCGCGCTGCCCCGGCCAACCCGGCCGCGCAACTGGTGCAACTGTGCGAGGCCGAGGCGCTCGGGGTTTTCGATGATCATCAGGCTGGCGTTGGGCACGTCGACGCCGACTTCGATCACGGTGGTGGCGACCAGCAGTTGCAGGTTGCCGGCCTTGAATTCGGCCATGACCGCTGCTTTCTCGGCAGGCTTCATGCGCCCGTGGATCAGCCCGACTTTCAGCTCGCCGAGTGCGGCGGTGAGGTCTTCGAACGTGGTTTCGGCGGCCTGACAGGTCAGCTCTTCCGACTCTTCGATCAGCGTGCACACCCAGTAGGCCTGACGCCCTTCGGCGCAGGCGCTGCGCACCCGTTCGATGACTTCGACGCGACGGGTGTCGGTGACCAGCACGGTGTTGACCGGGGTGCGACCGGGCGGCAGTTCGTCGAGGATCGAGGTGTCGAGATCGGCGTAGGCGCTCATCGCCAGCGTGCGTGGGATCGGCGTGGCGGTCATGATCAGTTGGTGCGGACACATGCGCCCGCCGACGCCTTTCTGCCGCAGCGCCAGACGCTGCTGCACGCCGAAGCGGTGTTGTTCGTCGATGATCACCAGTGCCAGATTCTTGAACTGCACTTCGTCCTGAAACAGCGCGTGGGTGCCAACCACCATCGGCGTGCCGCTGGCGATCTGTTCCAGTGCGGCGACGCGATTTTTGCCCTTGAGCTTGCCGGCCAGCCACGCCACGTCGATGCCCAGCGGCTCGAGCCAGCGCTTGAAGGTGATGAAGTGTTGCTCGGCGAGGATCTCGGTCGGCGCCATCAGTGCGACCTGATAACCGGCCTCCAGTGCTTGCAGTGCCGCGAGGGCGGCGACCACGGTTTTTCCCGCGCCAACATCGCCCTGAATCAGCCGCAGCATCGGTTCGTGCTGGCTGAGGTCGTAGGCGATTTCGTTGCCCACGCGTTGTTGCGCGCCGGTCGGGTTGAAGCCGAGGTTGGCCAGGTATTTCGGCGGCAGGTTTTTCGCCTTCGACATCGCTGGCGCGCGCAGTGAACGCATGCTTTCGCGCAGACGTTGTTGCGACAGTTGATGGGTCAGCAGCTCTTCGAAGGCCAGCCGATGCTGGGCCCAGTGATGACCGAGGGCCAGCTCATCGACATCGGCGTCGGCGGGCGGGTTGTGCAGGTAGCGGATCGCGTCGGCCAGCGGCGCCAGTTGGTAGTCGCGGGCCAGTTCGGTCGGCAGCCAGTCGGGCAGGGTGTTTGGCTTGAGCAGCGTCAGGGTCTGCATGCACAACTGGCGCAGGCGCTGTTGGGTCAGGCCTTCGGTGAGCGGGTAAACCGGGGTCAGGGTTTCATCCACCGGCGGCGGTTCGTCACCGGTGATGGCGCGGTATTCCGGGTGGTAGATTTCCAGCCCCGAAGCGCCGGGCCGCACCTCGCCGTAGCAGCGAATCCGCGTACCGCGCTTGAGGCCTTCTTTCTGCGCGTTGCTGAAATGGTAGAAGCGCAGACTCAGTCCGCCGGTGCCGTCCTGCATGCGCACCACCAGGCTGCGACGCCGGCCCATGACCACGTCGGCGCCGCTGACGGTGCCTTCGACCACGGCGTCCTGGCCCGGTCGCAAGTGGCCGATCGGCACCACGCGGGTGCGATCCTGATAACGCAGCGGCAGGTGAAACAGCACGTCCTGGAGATTCTCCAGGCCGACCTTGGCCAGTTTCTCGGCCATGGCTTCGCCGACACCCTTGAGTGCGGTGACCGACACCTGCGACAGCTCAGTCATGACGCTGGCTTAACCGGCCGTGACCGGTGCGGCGGGCTTGGCCACCGAGCACAGGCGAACGGAGTCGGCGAGGATCTCGATGGCTTTCGGCCGTGGGAAGCTCGCGCGCCAGGCAATCGCCACGGTGCGGAATGGCACCGGCGCCGACAGCGGGCGTACTTCGATCACGCCCGGGGCGTAGTGGTGGCTGTCCACCGCTGACAGCGGCAGGATCGAGATGCCCAAACCGGACGCGACCATGTGGCGGATGGTTTCCAGCGAGCTGGATTCCACCGTGGTGTGCTTGGCGCCGTCGTTGCCCTTGGTCAGGGTCGGGCAGGCCTCAAGCACCTGGTCGCGGAAGCAGTGGCCTTCGCCGAGCAGCAGCAGGCTCTTGTCGTTGAGCAGGGCAGCGTCGATGGATTCCTTTTGCGTCCACGGGTGCTGGGCCGGCATCAAGACGTAGAACGGCTCGTCGTACAGCGGCAGGGTCAGCACGTCGGCTTCGTTGAACGGCAGGGCGATGATGATCGCGTCGAGCTCGCCATTGCGCAGTTTGTCGCGCAGCACGTGGGTGAAGTTTTCTTCGATGTACAACGGCATCTGCGGGGCGACCCGGTGCAGTTGTGGAATCAGGTGCGGGAACAGGTACGGCCCGACGGTGTAGATCGCGCCGACTTTCAGCGGGGCGGTCAGTTGGTTCTTGCCGGCCTGGGCCAGTTCACGGATGCCTTGGGCCTGCTCCAGGACTTTCTGCGCCTGGGCGACGATGCCTTCGCCGACCGGGGTCAGGCGCACGGCGCTTTTACTGCGCTCGAAAATCAGCACACCGAGTTCGTCTTCAAGTTTTTTCACGCCCACCGACAGGGTCGGCTGACTGACGTGGCAACGCTCGGCGGCGTGGCCGAAGTGCTGCTCTTGGGCGAGGGTAACGATGTAGCGTAATTCTGTGAGGGTCATAGCAAGCGTCCATGAAGTTGCGGGCCAAGCATAACGGCTGCAATCGATAGACGCACGTTATCAGACTGAGTGAGGAATGCGACACCGGGCAATGTGAGTTTGCCGTTGCCAGATAGGCAAAAGGCACCTTTCGGTGCCTTTTCGATCTCACTGTCGACCCTGTGGGAGCGGGCTTGCTCGCGAATGCGGTGTGTCAGATACATGGATGTCGACAGACACGACGCTTTCGCGAGCAAGCCCGCTCCCACAATGGATCAGCGGCGTTTATCCAGCGAGTACACAAACGGCGCGACAATTTCGATCGAGCCGTTGTTGAGCATGTCGGCCGGTGGCTTGGGCAGCGGTTGTGCGCGGCGGATCATTTCCAGGGTGGCCCGGTCCAGATCGGCGTTGCCCGAGCGGCCCACCAGTTCGAACGACAGCACATTACCTTCGGCATCCACCACGAAACGCAGACGGTTCAGGCCTTCCTTGCCCCGTGCCTGTGCGCTTTGCGGGTACTTTTTGTACTTGCCCAAGTGCGCGAGCAGGGTGTTTTGCCAGCTGGCCTTGGCGGCCATTTGTGCGGGCGACGGTCCCGGTGCCGGCTGGGCGGATTTCTCCGTCGGGGCCTGGGTCGGCTGCGTCTCCGCCGGTTTTTCCTCGGAAGGTTTTTCCTTCACCGGTTCCGGTTTTTTCTCCACCGGTTTGGGCGGCTGCGGTTTCGGCTTTGGCTTGGGTTTGGGCTTCGGTACGGCAATCTCGGGCTTGGGTGCTTCAGCCAGTTTCGGAATCGGCAACTCTTCGACCGGAGCCGGTGGCTGCGGCGGTGTGACGACTTTCGGCGGAGCAGGCGGTGGCGGGGTCGGAACCGGTGCCAGCTCAACCATCATTGCCTGCGGCGGCAGTTCGATGGGCGGGCGGGCGGTCCAGTTCAGCGCCAGCGCGATGGCCAGCGCGTGAACGCCCAGCACCACGGCCAGGCTACCGCTGTAACGCGTCAGCTTATGGCGCGTCGTGATCATTTCTTGGCTGCGCTCTCGAGGCCCACCAGACCGACCTTCAGGTAACCGGCCGAGCGCAATTTATCCATCACGCTCATCAGGTCGCCGTAGTCCACGCCCTTGTCGGCCTGGAAGAAGATGGTGGTGTCTTTTTTGCCCTGGGTCTTGGCGTCGAGCACGGCGCCAAGGGTATCGGCATTGACTTCGTCGTCGCCGATGTACAGGCGCTGATCAGCTTTAACGCTGAGGAACACCGGTTTCTCCGGGCGCGGCGCCGGTTTGGCGGTCGAAGCAGGGAGGTCGACTTTGATGTCCACGGTAGCCAGCGGCGCGGCCACCATGAAGATGATCAGCAGTACCAGCATCACGTCGATGAACGGCGTGACGTTGATTTCGTGGTTCTCGGCCAGATCGTCGTCTGCGCCTTCTTTCAAATGCAGGCCCATGGCCGATTACCCCACTTTCACCATGTGTGGTTGCGAGCTGCTGCGCTCAGGCTGGTGATCGAGGTCACGGCTGACCAGCAACAGGACCTGCGCCGAAGCGTCGGACACCTGCGCCTTGTAGCCGGCGATGGAGCGGGCGAACACGTTGTAGATCACCACCGCAGGAATCGCAGCAACCAGGCCCAGCGCGGTGGCCAGCAGCGCTTCGGCGATGCCCGGCGCCACGACGGCAAGGTTGGTGGTCTGGGTCTTGGCGATGCCGATGAAGCTGTTCATGATGCCCCACACGGTACCGAACAGGCCGACGAACGGCGCGGTGGAACCGATGGTGGCAAGAACGCCGGTGCCGCTGCTCATGTTGCGGCCACAGGCAGCGACCAGACGCTCAAGACGGAAGCTGACGCGCTCCTTGATGCCTTCTTTCTCGCGGCTGTTGACCGACAGGCGCATCTCTTCGAGGGCGTCGTGCACCAGCAGGTTGGCGAGGGTGCCTTCCTTTGCCGCAGTGGCGCTGGCTTCCTTGAGGGTCGCGGCTTTTTTCAGGGCAGCGATTTCACCGCGCAGACGACGCTTGGCGCCCATCAGCTCGAAGCCTTTGGCGATCCAGATGGTCCAGGTGATGATGGAAGCGATGGCCAGACCGATCATCACGATTTTCACGATGATGTCCGCGTTCTGGTACATGCCCCATGGCGACAGGTCGTGGGCCATGCCCAAGCTGTTGTCAGGTTCGAGCACTTCAGGCGCGTCTGCTGCGCTGGCGTCTACAGCCTGTACCGGGTCGGTGGCGGCTGGCGCGGCGGTAGCAGGCGCGTGCTGTTCGGTGGCAGCCGGAGCGGCTGGCGCTTGTGCGTCAGCGAAAGCAGCGGTCGGCGCCAGCATCAGGCTGAGCAGCAGGGCCGCCACCGCGCTCCAGGCGCGAGGTCGTGTGGTTGGCGAAGCGGGGAATTGATTACGTGTCATGCTGGCCGGACCTGAGGTAGAAAAACGGTGATGCTCTTCCAGGCCTCGTGAGGCCGAGAACAAAAGTGGGGTGCATTATTGCAAGTAATTCTTGTTAACAAAAGTAATAGAGTTTCTTTTTTTCCTTCATTGCTAGCCGTTCGTCCTTTGCGAGGGCTAGTCTGTTCCTTTCGTTTGGGAGTTTTTTCATGTCCGCGCCTTCTGTTTTGATTGCCGGTTGCGGTGACGTCGGCAGTCGTCTGGCTACGCAATTGTTGGCCGCCGGCTGGGAGGTGCATGGTCTGCGCCGTGATGTTTCGCGTTTGCCGGATGGCGTCATCGGCGTCGCCGGTGACCTGTTCAAGGAAGATTGCCCGGAAAACTGGCCGTTCGGGGCGGTGGATTATCTGGTGTATTGCGCAGCGGCAACCGATCACGATGAGGCCGGTTATCGTGCGGCTTACGTGCAGGGTTTGCAGAACGTGCTGAGCTGGCTGGACGACTATGGGCAGACCCCTGAGCGGCTGCTGTTCGTTTCCAGCAGCAGTGTGTACGGGCAGCAGGAAGGGGAGTGGGTCGACGAGCATTCAGCGACCGTCGCCAGCGGCTATTCCGGGCAGGTGATGCTTGAGGCTGAGCAAGTGGCGCTGAAAAGCGGTATCCCGGCGAGCATCGTGCGCCTGACCGGCATTTACGGCCCCGGACGTGAATGGCTGTTGACCCAGGTGCGTCGCGGTTATCGGGTGGCGGTCGAGCCGCCGCTGTACGGCAATCGCATTCATGCTGATGACGCGGCGGGGCTGATGGCGTTTCTGCTGCAGGCGGCCCATCAGGGCACGCCGTTGCAGGATATTTATATCGGTGTGGACGATGCGCCGGCACCGCTGGCCGAAGTGGTCGCCTGGTTGCGCGAGTATCTGGGTGTCACCGATTGGGCGGAAAACGCCAGCGTACGCCGCACCGGCAGCAAGCGCTGCAGCAATGCCCGGGCGAAGGCGCTGGGCTGGACGCCGAAGTATCCGAGTTACCGTGAAGGCTATGCGGCGATTCTTGAAGGTAAGTGCTGACTTCCAGACACCCAAAAACAACTGTAGGAGTGAGCCTGCTCGCGATGTGGCTATAACATTCAACACTTATGTTGGCTGTTAAACCGTCATCGCGAGCAGGCTCACTCCTACAAGGTTATGTGCTGTCTCGGGGAAGCTTACTGCTTTTCAAGCAACCACTTGCGTTCACCCGGGGTGAACTGCGGCATTTCATCCGCCAGTGCGGTATTCACTGCCTGGAAAATCTCCAGCGCCTTGCCTTTGCGGGCAAAGATCCAGTTGTTGCCCTGGCCGTTGAGTTGCAGCCACATGCTGTCGTGGTCGCTGTTCATCGAGGCGCAGTCGCCTGCCAGGCACAGGGCATAGCGGTCGGCGCCGGGCAGGCCGGAGACCTGGCCATCGGCCTGGAACTGCACGGTGTTGCCTTCGCCGTCGCCGCTGGCAATCTTCCAGCTGCCGCCCAGATAGGCCGAATACAGTGCGCGTTCGAAACTGGCGCCAATCGGTGCGCCTTCCGGCACGGGGATTTGTGCGCGGTCGAACAACTGATCCGGCTCGTTCTCGGTGGCGGCTTGTTTCATCCGTCCGCCGTCGCGCTTCAGCTCACTGCCGGAGCTGCCATAGAAGTCGACTTTCCAGGCGCCGGACTGTTCGCCCTGCAGCCGTCCTTCGACGTTCTCGAAACCGTTGGTGTAGCGGGCCTGACCGGCCTTGGTGTTGACGTCCCACTCCAGGTTCGGGCCATAGGCCTGAAGCGCTTCGCGCAGGGGGCCGCCCTTGGCAGCAGCGTCGATCGCCACCTGGTTGATCCAGGTGCCGCTGATGTCACGGTCGGCGGGGTCGCTGGCACAGCCGCCGAGGAAAATGGCGAGCAGCGAGAGAGCAAGCGCTTTGCGCATGGTGGAATCCTTTCAAAACCTTTTCTTTACCGCAGAGCAGTCGGCGCAGCGTTTGAAGGCTGCGCCGTGCGCATTACTCGATGACCAGGATGGCATCCATTTCGACTTGCGAACCCTTCGGCAGGGCAGCAACGCCGATGGCGGCGCGCGCTGGGTACGGCTGGTCGAAGTACTTGCCCATGATCTCGTTGACCTTGGCGAAGTGGCTCAGGTCGGTGAGGAAGATGTTCAGCTTGACGATGTCCTTGAACGAACCGCCAGCGGCTTCAGCCACGGCTTTGAGGTTCTCGAACACCTGGACGGTCTGGGCTTCGAAGCCTTCAACCAGTTCCATGGTCTTTGGGTCCAGAGGAATCTGGCCCGACATGTAGACGGTGTTGCCGGCCTTGATCGCCTGGGAGTAGGTACCGATGGCGGCTGGGGCCTTGTCGCTGGTGATAACGGTCTTGGTCATGTATGACTCCTTGTTAGGTGTGAATTAGGCACGCATGCGGGTGATGCGGATGACCCCGGTCAGGGCGCGCAGTTTCTTGATCACGCGGGCCAGGTGCACACGGTCGTGGACGCTGACCACCAGTTGGACGACGCTGATGCGGCCATCGCGCTCGTCCATGCTGATTTTCTCGATATTGCCGTCGGCCGCGTTGACGCTGCTGGCCAGCAGGGCGATCAGGCCGCGCTGGTGCTCCAGCTCGACGCGCAGCTCGACGTTGAATTCGCCGGTGACATCCTTGGCCCACGAGAGCTGGATGCATTTTTCCGGGTTGTGCCGGATTTCGCTGATGTTGCGGCAGTTGTCCAGGTGCACGACCATGCCTTTGCCCGCCGACAGGTGCCCGACAATCGGGTCGCCCGGGATCGGCGTGCAGCATTTGGCGTAACTGAGCACCAGACCTTCGGTACCGCGAATCGCCAACGGGCCTTCCGGGCTCGGCAGCTGCTCGCCTTCGCCGAGCAGACGGCGCGCCACGACATAGGCCATGCGGTTGCCCAGACCAATGTCTTCGAGCAAATCTTCGATCAGTTCGAGGCGGTATTCGGTGAGCATCGCCTTGACGCGCTCGGCCGGGATTTTCTCCAGTGAGCTGTCGAAACCGTTGAGCACCTTGTTCAGCAGGCGTTCGCCGAGGCTGATGGACTCGGAGCGACGTTGCAGTTTCAGTGCATGGCGGATGTGCGTACGTGCCTTGCCGGTGACCACGAAGTTGAGCCACGCCGGATTCGGCCGCGCGCCGGGTGCGCTGACGATCTCGACCGTGGAGCCGCTTTGCAGCGGTTCGGACAGCGGTGCGAGACGGCGGTTGATCCGGCAGGCGATGCAGCTGTTGCCGACGTCGGTGTGCACCGCATAGGCAAAGTCGACCGCCGTGGAGCCTTTGGGCAGCTCCATGATCCGGCCTTTGGGCGTGAACACGTAGACCTCGTCCGGGAACAGGTCGATCTTCACGCTCTCGATGAATTCCAGCGAGTTGCCGGCACGTTGCTGCATTTCCAGCACGCCTTTGACCCACTGGCGGGCGCGGGCGTGAGTGCCTTTCGGCTGCTCGTCACCGCTGGATTTGTACAGCCAGTGTGCGGCAATGCCGTTGTTGGCCATCTCTTCCATTTCGCGGGTGCGGATCTGGATCTCGATCGGTACGCCGTGCATGCCAAACAGCGTGGTGTGCAGCGACTGATAGCCGTTGGCCTTGGGAATCGCGATGTAATCCTTGAAGCGTCCCGGCAACGGTTTGTACAAATTATGCACAGCACCCAGCACGCGGTAGCAGGTATCGACCTTGTCGACGATGATCCGGAACGCATAGACGTCCATGATCTCGTTGAAGGCCCGACGCTTGCCGCGCATTTTCTTGTAGATGCCGTAGAGGTGTTTCTGGCGACCGCTGACTTCGCCCTGGATGCCGTCGATCGCGAGGCAGTGGCCGAGGGACTCTTCGATCTTGTTGACGATTTCCTTGCGGTTGCCCCGGGCGCGCTTGACCGCCTGGTAGATCCGCGCGGAACGCATCGGGTGCATCGCCTTGAAGCCGAGGTCTTCGAATTCGATACGAATGGCGTGCATGCCCAGCCGGTTGGCGATGGGCGCGTAGATTTCGAGGGTTTCCTTGGCGATCCGGCGGCGTTTTTCCCCGGACAGCACTTCCAGCGTGCGCATGTTGTG
Source organism: Pseudomonas fluorescens (assembly GCF_004683905.1). Taxonomy (NCBI): domain Bacteria; kingdom Pseudomonadati; phylum Pseudomonadota; class Gammaproteobacteria; order Pseudomonadales; family Pseudomonadaceae; genus Pseudomonas; species Pseudomonas fluorescens. Next base: position 5,948,502 of record NZ_CP038438.1, on the reverse strand, counting down.
CAGGCGGTCGGCGAGCTTGACCAGGATCACGCGAATGTCGCGCGCCATGGCCATGGCCATTTTCTGGAAGTTTTCGGCCTGGGCTTCGGCCTTGGTCTCGAAGTTCATCTGGGTCAGTTTGCTGACCCCGTCGACCAGTTCGGCCACGGTTTCACCGAACTGCGCTTGCAGCGCCTCTTTGGCGATACCGGTGTCTTCGATCACGTCATGCAGCATCGCGGCCATCAGGCTCTGATGGTCCATGTGCATGTCGGCAAGAATATTCGCCACCGCAAGAGGATGCGTGACGTACGCCTCGCCGCTGCGACGGCGCTGACCGTCATGGGCTTGTTCGGCGTAGAAATACGCTCGGCGGACCAGGTTGACCTGGTCGTTGCCGAGGTAGGTCGATAAGCGATCGGCGAGGGCGTCTATGCTCGGCATGATGACTCCTGCCGTAGGCTGTGTTCCCGCGCCGTGCTACGTCGACCAGGCATAGGCTTAGACGGCCTCGTTGGACTCGTCCTCGAACGCAGCGAAGACCGGGTCTTCGTGGACGATTTCCTGCTCGGCGATGAACTCGTAGCTCATCAGGCCTTCTGCGATTTCACGCAGGGCGACAACGGTCGGCTTGTCGTTTTCCCACTGGACCAGTGGCTCTTTGCCGCCGGTGGCCAGTTGACGGGCACGCTTGGTAGAGAGCATGACCAGCTCAAAGCGGTTTTCCACGTGTTCTAGGCAGTCTTCAACGGTTACGCGGGCCATGGTATTCCTCGGAGCGAATGCAATATGCGCGCTGCCCGGTTGGGCGAGCGGACTGAGCAGTTTAAAAAATCACCAGCGATTAGGGAAGCGCTGATTTTTTGACCAGACCCTTCAACGCGCTGCAAGCACCAATGTAAAGCGCTTGCAGCGGTTTTGGGAAGTGCTGATTAACCGAGCAGTTCGGCCAGTAATTTGCCGAAACGTACCTGCTGGCGTTTCTGTTGCAGCTGATTGGCGCGGAAAATCGCCTTAAGATCGTCCAGTGCATGGGCGAAATCGTCGTTGATGATCAGATAGTCGTACTCGACATAGTGGCTCATCTCGCTGACGGCTTCGCGCATCCGGCCATCAATGATCTCGTCACTGTCCTGGCCACGGTTGGTCAGGCGCTGGTGCAATGCTTGCAACGACGGCGGCAGGATGAAGATCGAGCGTGCCTGCGGCATCAGCTTGCGCACTTGTTCGGCGCCTTGCCAGTCGATTTCCAGAATCAGGTCGTGACCTTCGTCCAGCGTCTGCTGCAGGCGGCTTTGCGAGGTGCCATAGAAGTTGCCGAAGACTTCGGCGCGCTCGAGGAAATCGCCGTGCTCGCCCATCTTCACGAACTCTTCGCGGGTCACGAAGTGATAGTTCACGCCGTCCACTTCACCCGGACGCATGGCGCGGGTGGTGTGGGAGATCGAGACGCGGATCTCCGGATTGGCATCGGTCAAAGCCTTGACCAGGCTGCTCTTGCCTGCGCCCGATGGCGCGGAAATGATGTACAGGGTGCCGGTGCTGTGGGTCATGTCTGTTGCCTTACTCAATATTCTGCACTTGTTCGCGCATCTGCTCGATCAACACCTTGAGGTTGACGGCGGCCTGGGTGCTGCGCGGGTCGAAGGCCTTGGAGCCCAGTGTGTTGGCTTCGCGGTTGAGTTCCTGCATCAGGAAGTCCAGGCGCCGACCGGCGGCACCGCCGGACTTGAGCACCCGGCGAACTTCGATGATGTGGGTGCTCAAGCGATCCAGTTCTTCGGCCACATCGCTCTTTTGCGCGAGCATGACCATTTCCTGTTCCAGGCGCTGCGGATCCAGTTCGGCCTTCATGTCGGTGAAGCGGTCGAGGACTTTCTGACGCTGGGTCGCGAGCATCTGCGGCACCAGTTCACGCAAGGTCACGACGTCCTCTTCAATGGAAGTCAGGCGCTCGTTGATCAGGCGTGCCAGCTCCGCGCCTTCGCGCTCGCGGCCGGCCTTGAGTTCCTTGAGACCTTGATTGAACAGCGCCAGCGCCTCGGCGTTCAGCGCCTGTGGATCAGTGGCGTCGGCCACCAGTACGCCGGGCCAGGCCAGCACTTCCAGCGGGTTGAGTGCTGCCGGGTTCTTGATCAGGCCGGCAACGGTTTCGGCGGCGGCGACCAGTTGCGCGGCGCGCTCGCGGTCGACCTGCAACGGCTTGCCGGTGCTTTCTTCGGTGAAGCGCAGGGTGCATTCCAGTTTGCCCCGCGACAGGCCCTGACGTAGGGCTTCACGCACGGCGCCCTCGAGGTCGCGGAACGACTCCGGCAAGCGCAGGTGCGGTTCCAGATAGCGGCTGTTGACCGAGCGCAGCTCCCAGCTCAGGGTGCCCTGGACGCCGGCTTTCTCGACGCGGGCGAAGGCGGTCATGCTGTGCACCATGGCGGTGACCTCGCAATGCAGATCGGCGCAGAAGGGATGTTCCGCAGGCTCGATATCAATGAATTTAAGCCGACTGGCAGCAAAGGCGCAGGATTGTAGCGCAGTGCGGCGGATGCGCCCAAACACACGGTGTGACAAAGGGCTGCAGGCCGTCGGTTATGCGCGTTTCAGGCCTCTGGGTCGACGGTCGGAATTTTTAACCCGTGCCCAGGCGCGGTGCAGCGCTCTATAATGCTCGGCAGTTTTCCGTCCCCAGTACAGGTGTTCCCTATGAAACGTCCAAGTGGTCGCGCTGCCGATCAGCTTCGCTCGATCCGCATTACCCGCAACTACACCAAACACGCCGAGGGATCCGTACTGGTCGAATTCGGTGATACCAAGGTCATCTGCACCGTCAGCGTCGAAAACGGCGTGCCGCGCTTCCTCAAAGGGCAAGGCCAGGGCTGGTTGACCGCCGAGTACGGCATGCTGCCGCGCGCGACCGGCGAGCGTAACCAGCGTGAAGCGAGCCGTGGCAAGCAGGGCGGCCGCACCCTGGAAATCCAGCGCCTGATCGGCCGTTCGCTACGCGCTGCGCTGGACATGTCCAAGCTGGGCGACGTGACCCTGTACGTCGACTGCGACGTGATCCAGGCTGACGGCGGCACCCGCACCGCCTCTATCACCGGCGCCATGGTGGCACTGGTCGATGCACTGAAAGTGATCAAGAAGCGCGGCGGCCTGAAAGGCGGCGACCCGCTCAAGCAAATGATCGGCGCGGTATCGGTCGGCATGTATCAGGGCGAGCCAGTGCTGGATCTGGACTATCTTGAAGATTCCGCCGCCGAGACCGACCTCAACGTGGTGATGACCAGCACCGGTGGCTTCATCGAAGTCCAGGGCACCGCCGAAGGCGCGCCGTTCCAGCCTGAAGATCTGAACGCCATGCTGGAACTGGCGAAGAAAGGCATGAACGAAATCTTCGAACTGCAAAAGGCTGCACTGGCCGACTGAGCAGGTTCGCAACCCGCAAGGAGGACGTGATGAGTGATGAGCAAGAGTTGCTGCCCAAGCCGAGCCAGGAGGTTCGTCAATGGGCGATGTTTTGTCACTTGTCCGCCTTGCTGGGGATCTGGATTCCGTTCGGCAACCTGATCGGGCCGCTGATCCTGTGGCAAATGAAGCGCGAGACCGATCCATTCATCGACGCTCAGGGCAAGGAAGCGCTGAACTTTCAAATCACCGTGGCGATTGCTGCCGCGATCTGTCTGCTGCTGATGGTGTTGATCATCGGCTTCTTCTTGCTGGGCCTGCTGGCCATCGGCGCGTTGGTGCTGACGATCATTGCCGGGGTGAAGGCGAACGAAGGCTTTCCCTACCGTTATCCATTCACTTGGCGACTGATCAAATAACGATCAATGCAAAGCCTCCGTGACTCGTAAAGTTTTAATGTAAATGCCCTGACTTGTCAGGGCATTTGTGTTTTTGCAACTCGAATAATTACTCTTTCGTGTAGGAGCAGTTCTATCTGCGACAAGCGGTAGTGGATATTTTTATATATCTAACGCCTACACTTTTAGTCACAACTGCAATGCTTTAACGCGATCTCAGTCCTTGGCAACAGGACTTGTCGATTGTTAAGGTTGCTCCGCGCAACATTGCTTCAGAAATATCTCGATATATTCAAGCCATCAAAGGCCCTTGAATTCCACATCAATCAGTGTTGAGACAATCAGCCGATTCAATAGGCGTGCGCGGGTAAAAGTGCGCCTGATGAATAAATAGCCAAGAATATCCCCAATGATCCAGCTCGATTTTTATGGAACGCTCGTGGCCGCCTCTCTGGTGCTATTACTGGGGCGCGGACTTATTGCACGAGTCGGATTTCTGCGTAATTACAATATTCCTGAACCCGTCGCCGGTGGACTGGTGGTTGCGCTGGGTTTATTGATATTGCGAACTTTTGATATAGAAATCAGATTCGATACTTCACTGCAGGCGCCGTTGATGTTGGCGTTCTTTGCCACTATCGGTTTGAGCGCAGACTTTGCCAACCTGAAAAAGGGTGGTCGCGTAGTCGGCATATTTCTACTGGCGGTTACCGGGCTTCTGGTGGTTCAGAACGCTTTGGGCATTGGCCTTGCCAAAACGTTGGGTCTTGATCCGTTGATGGGGCTCCTGACGGGTTCGATCACGCTTGCGGGCGGTCATGGTACGGGGGCGGCGTGGGGCACGGTATTCAGTGAAAAGTACGGTCTTGCTTCGGCCTCCGAGCTTGCAATCGCCTCGGCAACCTTCGGCTTGGTCCTGGGCGGTTTGATAGGTGGGCCTGTGGCCCGCCTGCTCATCAAACGCGTTGAGGTGCCCGGTTGCCAGTTTCAAGAAACGCCACGGATGCCAAAGGGTTTTGAGCAGCCGAACAAAGAGCGCTCGATTACGCCCTTTTCGTTTATCGAGACACTTGCATTGATCGCGGTCAGTTTATTGGCTGGCAATCTTCTGAATGGCTTTCTGCACGGAACCGCATTCGAGTTGCCAACGTTTGTCTGCGTTTTGTTTGTGGGGGTGATGCTGCGTAACGGGCTATCGGCGCTGGGCCTGTATCAGGTATTCGAGCGTGAAGTGTCGGTGCTGGGCAATGTCAGCCTGTCGCTGTTTCTGGCAATTGCCTTGATGTCTCTCAAACTCTGGGATCTGGCAGCGTTGGCACTGCCGATATTCATCATCCTGGCTGCGCAAACGTTGGTCATGGCGCTGTTTGCGATTTTTGTGACATTCAGAGTGATGGGCAGTAACTACGACGCGGCGGTCCTGGCGGCGGGGCATTGCGGTTTTGGCCTGGGCGCAACGCCAACCGCCATTGCCAACATGCAGGCGGTGACGCAGCGTTTCGGGCCTTCGCAGATTGCGTTTCTGGTGGTGCCGATGGTCGGTGCATTCTTCATCGACATCATCAACGTGATCGTCATCAAGCTTTACCTGGCCTTGCCGTTTTTTGTCGCCGTCTGAGGTCAGGACGGCTTCAGGCGCGGCATAAAAAATGCCCGTATCTCGCGATACGGGCATTTTTTTAACGACGGATCGACGCTTAGATGGTCAGCGTCCAGTCGTAGTCGACGATCAGCGGCGCGTGCTGCGAGAACCGTGGCTGACGTGGCAGGCGCGCGCTGCGTACGAAACGGCGCAAGCCTGGGGTCAGCAGCTGGTAGTCGAAGCGCCAGCCCAGATTCAGCATCTCGGCCTGTTCGTTGTCCGGCCACCAGCTGTACTGGTCACCTTCGCGGCTGACTTCGCGCAGGGCATCGACATAGCCCATGTTGCCGACAATCTCGTCCATCCAGGCGCGTTCTGGCGCCAGGAAGCCCGGGGATTGCTGGCTGTCGCGCCAGTTCTTGATGTCGAGCTTCTGCTGCGCAACGTACAGCGAGCCACAATAAATGTACTCGCGACGTTTACGCCGCTGCTTGTCCAGGTACTTGCCGAAGTCGTCCATGAGCTTGAACTTCTGGTTCAAGTCCTCATCGCCGTTCATCCCCGAAGGGAGCAGCAAGGTGGCAATACTGACTTTGTCGAAATCTGCTTGCAGGTAGCGCCCGTAGCGGTCGGCCGTCTCGAAACCGAGACCGCTGATGACAGCCTTCGGTTGCAACCGCGAATACAAAGCCACGCCACCTTGGGCAGGGACTTCAGCATCGCAGGCATAAAGGAAGTAGCCATCCAGTTGGAAGGCTGGGTCATCCAGTTCAAAGGCGGAGGCACGGGTGTCCTGCAGGCAGATGACGTCGGCATTCTGTGCTTGCAGCCAACTGAGCAAACCACGCTCGACTGCAGCCTGAATACCATTGACGTTCACACTGATGATCCGCATAAATGGCCCCAAAAATCGCGTGCGTGTATGATACACGGCGTCAAGCTAATTAGCTAAATCCGTGGTATTTGGGGTTTTTTTCATGCAAGCGTATCAGCGCGATTTCATTCGTTTTGCCATCGATCGCGGCGTTTTGCGCTTCGGTGAGTTCACCCTGAAGTCCGGGCGCACCAGTCCTTACTTCTTCAATGCCGGCCTGTTCAACTCGGGTTCGGCCCTGGCGCAGCTGGGGCGTTTCTACGCGGCAGCCATCGCCGAAAGCGGCATTCCTTTCGACGTATTGTTTGGCCCGGCCTACAAAGGCATCCCGCTGGCAGCCACCACCGCTGTCGCGTTGGCCGAACACCACAACCGTGACCTGCCGTGGTGCTTCAACCGCAAGGAAGCCAAGGCCCACGGCGAAGGCGGCAGCCTGGTCGGCGCGCCGTTGACCGGTGAAGTGCTGATCATCGACGACGTGATCACTGCCGGCACCGCGATCCGCGAAGTGATGCAGATCATCGCTTCCCAGGACGGCGCCAAGGCCGCCGGCGTGCTGATCGCCCTGAACCGTCAGGAGCGTGGCAACGGCGAATTGTCGGCAATCCAGGAAGTCGAGCGTGATTTCGGTATTCCGGTGATCAGCATCGTTTCGCTGAACCAGGTGCTGGAATTCCTCGCCGACGATCCGCAGCTCAAGCAGCATCTGCCAGCCGTGGAAGCGTATCGCGCCCAGTTCGGCGTCTGAACTGTGGAATGAGCTTTTGTGGCGAGGGAGCTTGCTCCCGCTGGGCTGCGTAGCAGACCCGAAAAGCTTGTGAGCGCTGCGCACTCAAGCGGGAGCAAGCTCCCTCGCCACAATAGATGGAAGGCCGCAGGCAAAAAAAGACCCCGCTCAGTCAGGCTGAGCGGGGTCTTTTCGTTTCCGCGACGGCTTACGGACGCTTGCGATTGCTGATCAGCGTGCCCACACCAGTGTCGGTGAAGATTTCCAGCAGGATCGCGTTCGGTACGCGACCGTCGATGATCAGCGAGCTGCCAACGCCACCCTGAACCGCTTCCAGTGCGCAACGGATCTTCGGCAGCATGCCGCCGTAGATGGTGCCGTCGGCGATCAGATCGTCGACCTGCTGGGTGCTCAGGCCGGTCAACACGGTGCCGGACTTGTCCATCAGGCCGGCGATGTTTGTCAGCAGCATCAGCTTCTCGGCTTTCAGCGCTTCGGCGACTTTACCGGCCACCAGGTCGGCGTTGATGTTGTACGACTCGCCGTTCTCACCGACGCCGATCGGCGCGATCACCGGGATGAAGTTGCCTTTGACCAGCAGGTTCAGCAGCTCGGTGTTGATCCCGACCACTTCGCCCACCTGACCGATGTCGATGATTTCCGGCTGGGTCATCTCCGGGGTCTGGCGGGTGACGGTCAGTTTCTTCGCACGAATCAGCCCGGCGTCTTTACCGGTCAGGCCGATGGCACTGCCGCCGTGACGGTTGATCAGGTTGACGATGCTTTTGTTGACCTGACCGCCGAGGACCATTTCCACCACGTCCATGGTCGCGGCGTCGGTGACGCGCATGCCATCGACGAAGTGGCTTTCGATCGACAGGCGCTTGAGCAGATCACCGATCTGCGGGCCGCCGCCGTGAACCACCACCGGGTTGATGCCCACGGCTTTCATCAAGACGATGTCGCGGGCGAAGCCGGTTTTCAGCTCCTCGCTTTCCATCGCGTTGCCGCCGTATTTGATCACCAGGGTCTTGCCGACATAACGTCGGATGTAAGGCAACGCTTCGGACAGGACCTGGGCGGTGTGGGCGGCGGCTTCGCGTTCGAGGGTCATTCAGGGCTCCGGGTGAATCAGAACGGTAGTTGGAGATCAGGTGCAACGCGTTTCAGTTGGGCGTGGAACACAGCCTTGATACGCGCAAGTTCTGCCTCGTCATCGGCCTCGAAACGCAGCACCAGCACCGGTGTGGTGTTGGAGGCGCGCACCAGGCCCCAGCCTTTGGCGTAATCGACTCGCACGCCGTCGATGGTGGTCAGGTCGGCGCCTGCGCCCCACTGTGCGTCGTGCAGTGCATCAATGATGCTGAATTTGCTCTCTTCGGTCACATGGATATTGATTTCCGGCGTAGAAATATCGTTCGGGAAGGTCGCAAACAGCTCTTCGGCGGTGGATTTTTCCTTGCTGAGGATCTCCAGCAGCCGTGCGGCGCTGTAGATGCCGTCGTCGAAACCGAACCAGCGCTCCTTGAAGAAGATGTGGCCGCTCATCTCACCGGCCAATAGAGCACCGGATTGTTTCATTTTCTTTTTGATCAACGAGTGACCGGTCTTCCACATTAGCGGGCGACCGCCGTATTCCTTGATTAGCGGCACCAGACGGCGGGTGCATTTGACGTCGAAGATGATTTCCGCGTCCGGGTTGCGCGCCACCACGTCGCGGGCGAACAGCATCAGCAGGCGATCCGGGTAGACGATGCTGCCAGTATTGGTCACCACGCCGACGCGGTCGCCGTCACCGTCGAAGGCCAGACCGAGGTCGGCATTGGTTTCCTTGACCTTGGCGATCAGGTCGACGAGGTTCTCGGGCTTGCCCGGGTCCGGGTGGTGGTTGGGGAAGTTGCCGTCGACTTCGCAGAACAGCGGGATGACTTCGCAGTTCAGCGCTTCGATCAGTTGCGGGGCAATCACGCCGGCCGCGCCGTTACCGCAGTCGACCACGACTTTCATGCGGCGGGCCAGTTTGACGTCCTTGACGATTTCGGTGGTGTAGCGGTCAAGGATTTCGACCTGGGTCACGCTGCCCTGACCGCTGGTCAGGTCATTGGTCTTGATGCGCTCGTGCAGCACCTGGATCTGCTCGTTGGCCAGGGTGTCGCCGGCGATCACGATCTTGAAGCCGTTGTAGTTCGACGGGTTGTGGCTGCCGGTGAGCATTACCCCCGACTTGCCAGCCAGCACGTTGGCCGCGTAATACAGCGCCGGTGTCGGCACCAGGCCGACGTCGCTGACGTGGCAGCCGCTCTCGGCGATACCGCGGATCAGTTCTGCAACCAGCTCCGGGCCGGACAGGCGACCGTCGCGACCGACGGAAACATTCGGTTCACCTTGGGCCAGGCTCTGTGAGCCGATGGCGCGACCGATCCAGTAAGCGGTTTCGGCATTGAGGAATTCCGGCACGGTGCCGCGAATGTCATAGGCGCGGAAGATGCTGTCGGGAAGCTTCGGGGCGATCTTGGCGGGGGTGCTCATCTGCACAAATGCTCCATCTCGAAAGTGGCGGGACACACCGACGATTCACTCGGCGGCAGGCTCAAACTGAAGGGTATGACGGCGTTTTCCGCAGAGAGTTCGTGGTGTGAAAGGGCCATGACGCCTCGGCTGGCGTGGCCTGCGGCCGGCAAAACCTTGATTTTCGGTGCTAAAACCTGCTGCCGAAAAAGCACAAATTTTGTGGTGAGGGGATTTATCCCCGATGGCTGCGCAGCAGATCCAAAAGCCTTGGGGCCGCTTCGCAGCCCATCGGGGATAAATCCCCTCGCCACAATAATATTTCAGGGTTATTTAGTGCCGGTATGGCCAAATCCGCCCGCGCCGCGTTCGGTTTCGACGAACTCTTCAACCATTTCGAAATGCGCCTGCACCACCGGCACCAACACCAGTTGCGCCAGACGCTCGCCGACGGTCATGGTGAAGTCGCTCTGGCCACGGTTCCAGCAGGACACCATCAGCGGGCCCTGATAATCCGAGTCGATCAGGCCAACGAGGTTGCCCAGCACGATGCCGTGCTTATGGCCCATGCCCGAGCGCGGCAGGATCAGGGCGGCGAGGTTCGGGTCGCCGATGTAAACCGACAGACCGGTTGGGATCAGCACGGTTTCACCTGGCTTGATCACGATGTCCTGTTCCAGCATGGCGCGCAGGTCGAGGCCGGCGGAGCCTGGGGTGGCGTATTGCGGCAGCGGGAATTCGGTACCGATGCGTGGGTCGAGGATCTTGGCTTGCAAAGCGTGCATGTAAATTAAACCTGGTTCAGACGTTCGGCGATAAAAGTGACCAGTTGGCGAGCGATCTTGCTCTTGCTGGTCTGGGCGAAAACAGTGGCATGAAGCTCACGGTCGATCACGCTGCAGGCGTTTTCTTCGCTGTTGAAACCGATGCTCGGGTTGGCGACGTCGTTGGCGACGATCAGGTCGAGATTCTTGTCTTTCAGCTTGCGTGCAGCGTAGTCGAGCAGGTGTTCGGTCTCGGCGGCGAAGCCGACACTGAACGGGCGGTCGGGGCGGGTCGCGATGGTGGCCAGGATGTCCGGGTTACGCACCATTTGCAGGACGAAGCCGTCGCCGCTTGTAGGGTCTTTCTTGAGTTTTTGCGGGGCAACCACTTCCGGACGGTAGTCCGCCACCGCTGCCGAGGCGATGAACACATCACACGGGATGGCCGATTCGCACGCTGCAAGCATGTCGCGGGCACTGACCACATCGATGCGCGTGACGCGATCCGGCGTCGGCAGGTGCACCGGGCCGCTGATCAGGGTCACGCGGGCGCCGGCTTCCACCGCGGCTTCGGCCAGAGCGAAGCCCATTTTCCCGGAGCTGTGGTTGGTGATGTAGCGCACCGGGTCGATGTTTTCCTGGGTCGGGCCGGCGGTGATCACCACGTGCTTGCCGGTCAGCGCCTGACGCTGGAAGCAGTCCGCCGCGCACTGCGCCAGATCGGTGGCTTCCATCATCCGGCCCATGCCGACGTCGCCGCAGGCCTGGCTGCCAGAGGCCGGGCCGAAAGTCTTCAGGCCACGGCTTTCAAGGAGTTGCAGGTTGGCCTGGGTTGCCGGATCGCGCCACATCGCCTGATTCATTGCTGGCGCGACGGCCACCACGGCGTCGGTAGCAAGAACCAAAGTGGTCAGCAAATCATTGGCGATGCCTTGGGCCAAACGGGCGATCAGGTCGGCGGTGGCCGGGGCGATCAACACCAGATCGGCCCATTTGGCCAGTTCGATGTGGCCCATCGCCGCTTCGGCGGCCGGGTCGAGCAAGTCGAGGTGAACCGGGTGCCCGGACAGGGCCTGCATGGTCAGCGGGGTGATGAACTCGGCGCCGCCATGGGTCATGACCACACGCACTTCGGCGCCCTGGTCGATCAGGCGACGAACCAGATCGGCGCTCTTGTAGGCCGCAATGCCGCCGCCGACGCCCAGAACGATGCGTTTCCGATACAGCCGCTGCATAGGTCTGCCTTTACATTTCGTGGGTGACATACGTGGCGAAACCCCCTCCCCAGGGTGAATTCGCCCGCAAAAAAGATGGGCTACGATATCACAGCGACCGCTACGGAACAGCGGTGCCCACAGACAAGGAAGGTGTATGAGTATTCGCGATTGGCCTGCGGCGGAGCGGCCGCGGGAGAAGCTGCTTGAACAGGGCTCGGGAAGTCTTTCGGACGCCGAGTTGCTGGCGATTTTTCTTCGAACCGGGGTCACGGGAAAAAGCGCGGTGGATCTGGCGCGACACCTGTTGACGCAATTCGGCAGCCTGCGCGCGTTGCTGGAGGCCGATCTTGCGGCGTTCAGCGGACAGTTGGGATTGGGGCCTGCGAAATTCGCGCAGTTGCAGGCGGTGCTGGAAATGGGGCGGCGACACCTGGCCGAGCGCATGCGTAAAAAACCGGCGCTGGAGAATCCGCAGGCAGTTCGGGACTATCTGAAATCCATGCTGCGCCACGAGCCACACGAGGTGTTTGGCTGCCTGTTTCTCGATTCCAAGCATCAGGTGCTGACGTTCGAGGCACTGTTTCGCGGCTCGATCGATAACACCAGCGTGCATCCTCGGGAAGTGGTGAAACGCTCATTGGCCAACAACGCGGCGGCGGTGATTCTCTGCCACAACCACCCGTCGGGGAACAGCGATCCGAGCCAGGCGGACCGCCAACTGACCAAGCGCTTGCAGAAGGCTCTGGACCTGATTGATGTACGGGTGCTGGATCACTTCATCATTGGCGACGGCGAGCCGCTGTCGATGGCGGAGTGTGGCTGGATGTAGCTTTCAACAACAAACACCAACCCCTGTGGGAGCGGGCTTGCTCGCGAAGGCGGTGTGTCAGTCAATAAGAGTTTGGCTGATCCGACGCCTTCGCGAGCAAGCCCGCTCCCACAGGTGAATTGTGTTGTGACGGGTTATTTCAGGGTGACCTTCGAGTAGTCCTGCCGCCCGAACGGGCTGACGGAATAACCCTGCACATCCTTGCGCGTCAGCGCATAGGCGGTCGGGTGCGCCAGTGGCAGCCACAGCGCCTGCTGCTGAATCTGCGCCTGTGCCTGTTCGTAAAGTTTGGTGCGCACGCCTTGCTCACTGGTGGTCTTGCCGGCGCTGATCAACTTGTCCAGGTCGGCATTGCAGTAGCGGGCGAAGTTGGTGCCGGATTTGACCGCCGCGCAGGAAAACTGCGGCGTGAGGAAGTTATCCGGGTCGCCGTTGTCGCCGGCCCAGCCCATGAACAGCAGGTCATGCTCGCCAGCCTTGGCGCGGCGAATCAGCTCGCCCCACTCGATCACGCGGATTTCCGCCTGAATGCCGATTTCCGCCAGATCCGATTGCAGCAACTGCGCGCCCAGACTCGGGTTCGGGTTGAGCAGACTGCCGGACGGACGCGTCCAGATGGTGGTCTGGAAGCCGTCCTTGAGTCCGGCCTTGGCCAGCAACGCCTTGGCTTTGGCCACGTCGTGCGGATAGCCCGGCAGGTTCTTCGCGTAGCTCCAGGTGTTCGGCGGGTAAGGGCCATTGGCGGGTTCGGCGGTGTCTTCGAACACGGCTTTGACGTAGTTGGCCTTGTCGAAGGCGAGGTTGATCGCCTGGCGCACTTCTGGTTTGTCCAGTGGTGGGTGCTGGCTGTTGATGCCGACGAAAGCGGTCATGAAGGCGTCAGTCTTTTCTACTTTCAGCGTCGGCTCTTCCTGCGCAGCCTTCACGTCCAGCGGTTTTGGCGACAGGGCGATCTGGCACTCGTTGCGCCGCAGCTTTTGCAGGCGCACGTTGGCGTCCGGGGTGATGGCGAAGATCAGCGGGTCGACCGCCGGCTTGCCGCCGAAATAGTCCGGGTTGGCCTTGTAGCGCACCGAGGCGTCTTTCTGAAAGCGCGTGAACACGAACGGACCGGTGCCGATCGGCTGGCTGTTGAGCTTGTCGGTGGCGTCGGCCTTGAGCAGCTTGTCGGCGTATTCGGCGGAATAGATGGAGGCGAAGCCCATGCTCAGGGTCGCGAGGAACGTCGAGTCCGGGTGGTCGAGGGTAAAGCGCACGGTCAGCGGGTCAAGCGCGTCGATCTTCTTGATCAGCGCCGGCAACTGCATGGACTGGGCGTGCGGGAAGCCGCTTTGCGCCACTTTGTGCCATGGGTTGGCTGGATCGAGCATGCGATCGAAGCTGAATTTGACGTCTTCGGCGCTCAGGGTACGGGTCGGCTTGAAATAGTCAGTGCTGTGAAACTTCACCTGCGGGTGCAGCTTGAACACATAAGTCAGGCCGTCGGTGCTGACTTCCCAGCTGTCGGCCAGGCTCGGCACGACTTTGCCGCTGGCGGTGTCGAAGTCGACCAGGCGATTCATCAGCACATCGGCCGAGGCATTGGTGGTGGTCAGCGAGTTGTATTGCACCACGTCGAACCCTTCAGGGCTGGCCTCGGTGCACACGCTCAGGGCGGCAGCCTGGGCCAGGGGGCTCAGCAGAAGCGGGGCGAGCAACAGGGGTAGGGCAGCGAGGCGCATGGTCGGCTTCCTTTACAGATCGAAGGCCATCTGCAGGTGCAGTCTGGAAAAGGGTTACCCTAGAGGGCTGGATTGCAAATGACTATCCCCTTTTTGCATTTTTGGGGCAGCCCAGTGACGTTTTTCAGACCGCGGTGCACGAGGAAAAGTCGGAAACGTCTGTTAGAGCGGTTTTCTGCGACGAGTGGTCAAAACTCGCCTCAGCCTTTATCCAAAGCGTCTGCAGGCGGAAAATGCGCCTTTTTACCGGTCGATTGCACATCCATTGTTGTTGCACCCCGGTCTTTCTGGTATAAAGCAGCGCTCTTTTCTAGGGGCCCGGTTCCTTCACTGTAGGTGTAGCCGGTAAGACCTCTAAAGAAACGCGGCGCCTGGCGCCAAATGACTGAGAGATTAAGCGGCCAACCCATGCCGGGTTGGGCATGTGGTTTTAGAGGGCTGAGGCATGTCGAGAGTATGTCAAGTTACCGGTAAGGGTCCGGTAACCGGGAATAACATTTCCCACGCAAACAACAAAACCCGTCGTCGTTTCCTGCCGAACCTGCAGCATCACCGCTTCTGGGTTGAAGAAGAGAAACGTTTTGTGCGTCTGCGCGTATCTGCCAAAGGCATGCGCATCATCGACAAGCGTGGCATCAGTGTCGTGCTCGCCGAACTTCGCCGCGATGGCAAGATTTAAGGGAGCTAATCATGCGTGAATTGATTCGTTTGATCTCGAGCGCCGGTACTGGTCACTTCTACACTACCGACAAGAACAAGCGTACTACCCCGGACAAAATCGAGATCAAGAAATATGATCCGGTTGTTCGCAAGCACGTGATCTACAAGGAAGGCAAAATCAAGTAATTGATTTTTCCCGACTTACGAAAAAGGCCCGTATCGTGAGATGCGGGCCTTTTTTGTTGCCTCGGATTTCTGCGGTATCCGGCCGGGCCTCATCGCTGGCAAGCCAGCTCCCACAATGATCGTCGGTAGGCACAAAATTTGTGTTCACCACAAAACCTGTGGGAGCTGGCTTGCCAGCGATGGGGCCGGATCAGCCAGCGAAAATCCTCAGGCCTTCTGTTCGAAGATCACATAGATCTTGCGGCAAGCCTCCAGCACTTCCCAGGTACCACGGAAACCGGCCGGAATCACAAAGCGGTCGCCAACACGCAAGGTCTTGGCATTTCCATCGCTGTCACGCAGCACCGAAACCCCTTGCAGGATTTCGCAGTATTCATGCTCGGTGTAGTTCACCGTCCACTGCCCGACCGCACCTTCCCACACGCCAACACCCATTTGCCCACAAGGGCTGTCGTACTGATTGAACACCGCTTGCTCGGGATCGCCCTTGAGCACTTTGGCCGGGTCCGGGCGATAGCGTTCGGCTTCGCTGCTGGTCAGGCTGATATCGACGACGTTCTGGATGTTCATTGTTGTTTTCTCCCGTGATGACGGCGCGGTGGCTTGAAAGGGCCAAAGTCTATGTTTATTAAAATGAACACCGCAAGGGCGTATGGCGCGCTTATGTCAAATATATTGAAACAACCCCGGCCGCTGGTTTAGGGTGGCGGGTGCCTTGGGCCGAAAAGCAGGCTGGCCGGGCAGCATTCCTGAAGACGTCCGCGAAGAACGCGGCGCTCTATTCAACAAGAGGAGGACACTCGAATGACCACCCTGACTCGTGCCGATTGGGAACAACGTGCTCGCGACCTGAAGATCGAAGGCCGCGCCTACCTCAACGGTGAATACACCGACGCCGTCTCCGGCGAAACCTTCGAGTGCATCAGCCCGGTCGATGGCCGTCTGCTGGGCAAGATCGCCAGCTGTGACGCCGCCGACGCCCAACGCGCCGTGGAAAACGCCCGCGCCACCTTCAATTCCGGCGTGTGGTCGCGCCTGGCGCCGACCAAACGCAAAGCCACCATGATTCGTTTCGCCAGCTTGCTCAAGCAGCACGCTGAAGAACTGGCGCTGCTCGAAACCCTCGACATGGGTAAGCCGATCAGCGATTCGCTGTACATCGACGTACCGGGCGCGGCGCAAGCGCTGAGCTGGAGCGGTGAGGCAATCGACAAGATCTACGACGAAGTCGCCGCCACTCCGCATGATCAATTGGGTCTGGTGACCCGCGAGCCGGTGGGCGTGGTCGGCGCCATCGTGCCGTGGAACTTCCCGTTGATGATGGCCTGCTGGAAACTCGGCCCGGCGCTGTCGACCGGTAACTCGGTGATCCTCAAACCGTCGGAAAAATCCCCGCTGACCGCCATCCGCATCGCTGCGCTTGCGGTTGAGGCCGGCATTCCGAAAGGCGTGCTCAACGTGTTGCCGGGCTACGGCCACACCGTCGGCAAGGCGCTGGCGCTGCACAATGACGTCGACACGCTGGTGTTCACCGGTTCGACCAAGATCGCCAAGCAGCTGATGATCTACTCCGGCGAATCGAACATGAAGCGCGTGTGGCTGGAAGCTGGCGGCAAGAGCCCGAATATCGTCTTCGCCGATGCGCCGGACCTGCAAGCCGCTGCCGAATCCGCCGCCAGCGCCATCGCCTTCAACCAGGGCGAAGTCTGCACCGCCGGTTCGCGTCTGCTGGTCGAACGCTCGATCAAGGACAAATTCCTGCCGATGGTGATCGAGGCGCTGAAAGCCTGGAAGCCGGGCAATCCGCTGGACCCGGCAACCAATGTCGGTGCGCTGGTCGATACCCAACAGATGAACACCGTGCTGTCGTACATCGAATCCGGTCACACCGACGGCGCCAAACTGGTGGCGGGCGGCAAGCGCATCCTCCAGGAAACCGGTGGCACTTACGTCGAGCCGACGATTTTCGACGGCGTGAGCAACGCGATGAAGATCGCTCAGGAAGAGATTTTCGGCCCGGTGCTGTCGGTCATCGCCTTCGATACCGCCGAAGAAGCGATCCAGATCGCCAACGACACGCCGTACGGCCTGGCCGCTGCGGTATGGACTCAGGACATCTCCAAGGCGCACCTGACTGCCAAAGCACTGCGCGCCGGCAGCGTGTGGGTCAACCAGTACGACGGCGGCGACATGACCGCACCGTTCGGCGGCTTCAAGCAGTCGGGCAACGGTCGCGACAAGTCGCTGCACGCGTTCGACAAATACACCGAGCTGAAGGCGACGTGGATCAAGCTGTAAGCCGTTAGCGGGAGCCTGATTCGTTCAGGCTTTCGAACTTACGGAGATCCCCTGTGGGAGCAAGTCTCTGTGGTGAGGGGATTTATCCCCGATCGGCTGCGAAGCAGTCGCAAAACCAGTGCATGCGAGGGTGCAGGTTTTGAGGTCGCTGCGCGACCTGTCGGGGATGAATCCCCTCACCACAGGGTTTGCTCCCACATTTGATTTTGTGGCGCACATAAGAATATCCACAGGAGCGTGGACCATGCGTTGGGCGACGTATTTCGCCGTGTTGGCGTCTGTCTTGAGTGTCGGCCTGGCCCTGGGGGTCAGCATGCCGCTGGTGTCGTTGCGTCTGGAGAGCTGGGGTTACGGCTCTTTCGCCATCGGCGTGATGGCGGCGATGCCGGCGATTGGCGTATTGCTGGGCGCGAAGATTTCCAGTCATCTGGCGGCACGTTTCGGCACCGCGAACCTCATGCGTCTTTGCCTGTGGGCCGGGGCGTTGTCGATCGGCTTGCTCGCGCTGTTGCCGAGTTATCCGGTCTGGCTGGTGCTGCGCCTGATGATCGGGGTGATCCTGACCATCGTATTCATCCTCGGCGAGAGCTGGATCAATCAACTGGTCGTCGAACACTGGCGCGGTCGTCTCGTCGCTCTGTATGGCAGCAGCTACGCGCTGAGCCAACTGTCTGGTCCGCTGCTGCTGGGTGCGCTAGGCACTGAGCACGATTATGGTTTCTGGGTCGGTGTCGGGCTGCTGACAGTCTCGCCATTGCTGTTGATGGGCCGCAGCGGTGCGCCGAGCAGTGAAGCCAGCAGTGTGACGTTCAGCGATCTGTGGGGTTTTGCCCGGGAGCTGCCGGCGATTGCCTGGGCGGTGTCACTGTTCGCCGCGTTCGAAGCGATGATCCTCACGCTGTTGCCGGTGTATTGCCTGCAACAGGGCTTCACCGCCGAGATTGCGTTGGCGATGGTCAGCACGGTGGTGGTCGGCGACGCACTGTTGCAACTGCCGATCGGCGCGCTGGCAGATTACCTGTCGCGGCGCACGTTGTTCGCCGGTTGCGCAGTGATCCTGATGCTGTCGAGTCTGGCGATTCCGCTGTTGATCGACACGCTGCTGATCTGGCCGTTGTGGGTGTTGTTCGGCGCCAGTGCCGGTGGCCTGTTCACCTTGTCACTGATTCTGATCGGCGAGCGTTATCGCGACGATGCGCTGGTGCGGGCCAATGCGCACATTGCGCAGCTGTGGGGTGTGGGCTGTCTGATCGGGCCGTTGCTGGCGGGGGCGGGCAGTCAGTGGATCAGCGGGCATGCGTTGCCGTTGTTGATGGCGGCGGGGGCGTTTGGATTGGTGATTCTACTGATGCGTCAAGGGGCATTCGGCACAGTGGCCGAGCCTGCTTAAGTCAGCTCTTAAAGCGAAAGAATTCTTGTGGTGAGGGAGCTTGCTCCCGCTGGGCTGCGCAGCGGCCCCAAAGACTTCGTGAGCGCTGCGCACTCAGGCGGGAGCAAGCTCCCTCGCCACAAATGAGTTTTCAATTCGACTACAGCATCCGCTCCAGGCCGACAGTGGTGCTGAACCACGCGTTGAAGCGCCGCCACCAACTCCCCGGTTCCTTGCTCAGCGTGTGCATCTGACCATTGTCCTCGGTCACCCAGACGATCTCGCCATCCTGCAGTTTCGCCTGATAACTCAGGGCCGGCGCCATGCCTTGCAGCGCCAGTTCGCGCACGTGTTCGGCCAGTTCCGGGCTGTCCACCAGCACCCCGACTTCGGTGTTCCACAGCACTGAGCGCGGATCGAAGTTGAATGAGCCGATAAACGCTTTCTGCCGATCGAAAATCATCGCCTTGCTGTGCAGGCTGGAATCCGAACCACGGAAAGACTTGCTGTAAAACAGGTGCGGGCCACTGCCATAGTTATCCCCAGGCTGACGGCGCAGCTCATACAGTTTTACCCCGTGCTCCAGCAGCGCCTTGCGATACGGCGCATAACCGCCGTGCACCGCCGGCACATCAGTGGCTTCCAGCGAGTTGGTCAGCAGGCTCACCGAGACCCCGGCGTCGGCGCGCCCGGTCAGGTACACCAGCCCCGGCTGGCCGGGCACAAAGTACGCCGAGATCATGATCAGCTCTTTGCTGACGCCGCGCAGCTCCGGCGCCAGTTGCGTGGTCAGCAGCAGTTGCGGGTCCGGTTCGTCCTTGGCCAGCACTTTGCTCGGCGCATCCCACAGCGCCTGGTTCCAGGCCCAGATCAGTTCCTTGCGCCAGATGTCCATGCGTGGCGCGGTCTTGAACGTCATCAACTGTTGATACAGCGCGTGATTCTGTTTACGGGTTTCATCCAGCGACTCTTCCAGGCGCGTGCGGGTGTTTTGCAGGTCTTTGATGCTCGGTTTGCTGGAGAGGAATTCATTGATCGGCTTGCTCAGCGCGCTGTTCCAGTACTGGTCGAAACTGTGCCCGAGTTGCTCGGCCACCGGGCCGACGCTGAGCATGTCGATGTCGGTGAAATTCAGATTCGGCTCGGCATCGAAATACTCGTCGCCCAGATTGCGCCCGCCAACGATGGCCACGCTGTTGTCCGCCAGGAACAGTTTGTTGTGCATACGCCGGTGTTGCAGCGACAGGTTGAACAGGCGTCCGGCGGCGCGGGTCACGCCGGTGCTGCGGCCCAGGTGCAGCGGATTGAACAGGCGGATCTGGATCTGTGGATGCGCCGCCAGCGTGGCGATGATCGTGTCGAGGCCGTCGCTGGTGGTGTCGTCGAGCAGGATGCGTACGCGCACGCCGCGGTCGGCGGCCTTGAGCAGTTCTTCCACCAGCATCCGCGTGCTGACGCCGTCATGGACGATGTAGTACTGCAAGTCGAGGCTGGTTTGCGCATTGCGAATCAGCTCGGCGCGGGCGGTGAAGGCTTCTGTGCTGTTGGACAGCAAGCGGAAGCCGGAACGGCCCTGCCAGGGCGCTGCCTGGGTCTGAATCGAGCGACCGAATGCGGAGCCCGCGGCCGGCAACGCCTGGCTGGGTTCGCGCGGCGCATCGAGGGTGGCGCAACCACTGGCCAACGAGCACAACACACAGACAGCGAGCAATTTTTTTCCGGGTCGCACGTTGCTTTCTCGGCTGGAGGCAGGGGGTGACGGAGTATGGCACGCAGAGGATTTCCAAGACCGTTTCCGGCGGATCCTCGCCACACTGTGTAAACAATTAGTCGTTCAAAAGTAGGAATGAGTTCGCCTGTGGTTTTGGACTATTTGTTTTGTTGTTTTTTCAGCTCTTGGTCGGCGCCGATTCCTACATACGGATCCTGCAAAAAACGAAATCATCGCCCCGGTGTTCAGCGTCTTGTGAAGGCAATGCGCTGAACAACTGCCATTGATCAATAACCGATGAAGTAGGGACTGATGAAAAAAACAACATGGATGGCAGCCGTCGCGGCTGCAGTATTACCCACCCTGGTGGTCGCCGAGAGCGTGGATCTGAGCGTGATCGGAACCATTATTCCGACCTCGTGCATCCCTGCATTTGCCGGTGGCGGCACGGTAGATTTGCGCAAGATATCCGCAGCCACCCTGAACAAGACCACGCAGACGCTGCTGCCGACCCACGACATTTCGCTGCACATCAACTGTGATGCAGAGGCATCGGTCGAGGTGTCGGTCAGAGACAATCGTACAGCCACCAAATTGCCGGGCATCAACGATGGTGCCGGTAATAACGATCCGGCTTTGTTCTACGGCCTGGGTGAAATCAACGGCATCCGTATCGGCGGATTTGCGCTGCGTCACGGTCGTCCGGAAGCCGACGGTGCGCCGCAGACTCTGATGACACGCACTCTGGCAGCACCGGCGTGGCAACTGCCTGCTTCGCCGCTGGTGGGCAATGCCCCGGCGCTCTACTCATGGGGTTCCGGCGTGGCAGCTGGCCCGGTCGCGGCCCGTCACCACGGGTTTCCGATGAGCCTGTTGCCGATCATCGGCCCGAGCAACGCGCTGCCGATCACCAGCGAGATCCCGCTCGATGG
The DNA here is from genome assembly GCF_004683905.1 of Pseudomonas fluorescens. NCBI lineage: Bacteria > Pseudomonadati > Pseudomonadota > Gammaproteobacteria > Pseudomonadales > Pseudomonadaceae > Pseudomonas > Pseudomonas fluorescens. Next base: position 5,927,348 of record NZ_CP038438.1, on the reverse strand, counting down.
CTCGGTGACCTTCGAGATGTTCTACCTCTGATCGTCAGAACCCGGCCATTACCGGGTTCTTTCAGGTTCATTCAGCGCGCCCTTTGCCGGGTGCGCTGCCCCCTGCGGAGCAATACCGATGCCGATTTCAATGTGCCGCCCAGGCTTGCGGGCGTTGCCACTGTGCCTGCTCGTCTTGATTTTGATGCCCGGGGTTCACGCTGCCGGAATGGTGCCGCAAACCCCTGTGCTGGTGGTGGATGAGGGTGTCGGTGAAGCGACGATGAATGTGCGAAACACCGAAACGCGTCCGGCCCTGCTGCACACCACGGTCGAAAATATCGAGCCGCACGATCAACAGCTGTTGCTGTTCAGTCCGCCGATTGCCCGTGTCGAGCCTGGTGCGGTGCAGCAGGTACGGTTCATGTTGCAGAGCGCCGAACCATTGCAGACCGAGCGTCTGAAACGGGTGATTTTTGAGGGGATCAATCCTGTGGCAGGTGTCGACGGTGCCCGGGTCAATCTGGGTGTTCGGCAAAACCTGCCGGTGATCCTGCGCCCCGCCGGTCTGCCAGTGGAGCGCGAGCCATGGAAACGCCTGAGCTGGTCAGCCACGGCTGAAGGTTTGCTGGTCAGTAATCCCAGTCCTTACGTGGTGCGCCTGGCTAAAGCGATTGTTCCGCTGCCGGGCACGCAGGCGGTGGATCTGCCGCGTACCTGGATCCTGCCAGGGGAGCGCCTGTCTGTCGGCTTGCCGTTGAACGTAACAGTGCGAACCATGGCAGTGCGGATCTTTCCGGCGACCACATATGGCTTTGCGGTCGATCACTTTGATGCCCCGGTTACGCACTGATGCGCACGTGTGCCCGTCAGGGACTGGCACTGCTGATGGCGAATGCGATCGGCATGACGATGGCCAGTGAAGGGGTGGAATTCGATGCGCAGGTGCTTCGCGAGCGCGGGCTCGACCCCGCATTGGCTGAGTACTTTCGCCAGGCACCGCGTTTCTCCCAAGGCACATGGCTGGTCGCGCTTGAGGTCAATGGACAGCCACGGGGGCGGGTGTTCGTGACATTCAATGAACAGGGCGAGCCGTGCCTGCAACCGGCCTTGCTCAAGGCTGCTGGTGTGCGCGCGCAAGCGGCTTTGCCCCCCGTTCAACCGCAGCAGTGCCTGACGCTGGGCGAAGGTCTGCCAGCGTCCACCGTTGCATTGCATCCCGGCAAGGAACAGATCGACCTGCTGCTGCCGACGGACCTGTTGGCATTGCCGGAATTTCAGCCACGCAGTTTCGCCAATGGCGGAGTGGGCGGCGTGTTCAACTACGATGTTTTGGTCATGGGCAGCCAGCACGAGGGGCAACGTAGCGATTTTCGCAGGCTGGGTTCGGAGTTCGGCCTGAATGCCGGCAACTGGGTCTTGCGCAGTCGCCAGTCCTATACGCAGTTGCCCGACAGCACGCGTTTCGAGCATCTGTATGCCTATGGCACGCGCACTCTGGAAGCTTACGAAGCCAACGTGCAGATCGGCCAGTTGAACTTGCAGTCGCCATTGTTCGCCGGCGAATCGTTCAACGGAGTGCAGATTCTGCCGGAAGGTGCGTTCGCGCAAATGCGCGCAGCACAGGAGGGTGCACGTGGCGAGGTCGAGGGCATTGCCTGGTCGCCATCGCGAATCGAAGTCCGGCAGAACGGCGTGCTGATCTACACCACACTGGTTCCCGGCGGCCCCTTCACCTTGCGCGCGCTGCCGTTGTTGAGCAACCAGCTCGACCTCGAAGTCAGCGTGCACGAGCAGGAAGGGCAAGTGCGGCGTTTTCGCGTCCCGGCAGCCAGCCTGCAGGATCCACAATTCGATCGCGCCGACGGCTTCAATCTGGCGCTTGGCACGGTGCGACGCCAGGGTTCGGATGATCGTCAGGCGCCGTCATTTGCCACCCTTGGCCGGGAGTGGAGTCTGTCACGAGCGTTGCGCGTGAGCGGCGGGTTCCTCGGTGGGGCGGATTATCTGTCGGCAGGCTGGGGGCTGCAGCGTCAATGGCCGGGCAATCTGAGCACCGGTGTGCGCCAGGTGCTGTCCAGCGATCGAGACACAGGCATTGCAGGTCATGAGGTGCAAATGACCGTCAGTGCCGTGTTGTCGCCGAATCTGTCCACCAGTGTGGTTGCGGTGCACCGTGGCCAGGGCTTTCGCAGCCTGTCGGACACCGGTTGGAGCCAGCAGCAGGGACGGGCCGACGCCTCCGGGCGCGATCACTGGACATTTTCGCTCAACGGTACTGTCGAGCGCTGGGGGGCATTCGGCATGACCTGGTCGCGCTACTCCAGCGTGGACGAGCCACCCAACATGCGCCTGGGATTGTCCTGGTCGCAGACACTGCCCGCGCGCATCAGCCTGTCGTTGAGTCTGGAGCGGGGGATCGGCGATGCCGACGCGAGGCGACGGGGCACCTCGGTCTATCTGACGGCCGGGATGCCATTGGGCGATCAGCGCAGGGCTCGCAGCTACCTGCGCAGCGATCCGCGATCCGGGATGCGCCGTGGCGTGTCGATGAGCGAAGTGCTCAGTGAAACCCTGGCCTATAGCGCCAGTGCCGAACAGCGTGAAGCTGCGGCGCCATCGCTGGGTTTGCGGGTCAACGCACTGGCGCATTACACCAGTCTGGATCTGGGCCTGAACCAGCGAGCCGGGGCAAGCGAATTCGACCTGGGGCTGCGCGGCGGCATGGCGTTGCATCGCGACGGTGTGACGCTGTCGCCGTATCCGCTGCGCGAGACCTTTGCCGTGCTCAAGGCTGGCGACCGTGCGGGTCTGAAGCTGTACACGCCGCAAGGCCCGGTGTGGACGGATGGATTGGGCCGGGCGGTGGTGGCGAGTTTGCCGGCCTATTCCACAGCCCGGCTGGAAGTCGATCCGTTGAGTTTGCCGCGCAACGTCGAGGTGCTCGACGGTTATCAGGAGGTCGAGGCCGGGCGTGGCTCGGTTCAGCATATGGATTTTTCCATCACCCGCGTGCGGCGTGTGCTGTTGAAGGCCAGGACGCTTGACCGGCAATGGTTGCCCAGTGGCCTCGCCGTACAGAACGGGCAAGGCGAATACGTGACCACGGTGCTTGAGGCCGGGGCGATCTTTCTGCCGGACATCAAACCCGGTCAGTCGCTGCGGGTGCAACTGTCGGATAGCGCGCACTGCGACCTGCAATTCAATCTGGCTGAAGCGCCGGACGAGCAAGCATTGATCGAGCCCGTCGACGCGCTCTGTCAGCCTTTGAACCTTACATGACCGAGTTATTGCGCATGCATCGATGGATTGTCCTGATCACGCTGGCATCGTTGGCATCGACCTCGGTCATGGCCAGCGAGGCCTGCCAGATGACACTCTCACCGAGCGCTGTGGACTATGGCGTTTCGACGCGGGCGGAGCTGCTCGCCCGGCCATCGGGCAATGAAGGCAGTTTTGGTGTGCGCACGGTTCATCTACGGATTCAATGTCCGGCTGCGCGCGCCATCAGGTGGAACTTTGCTGCTCCGAGCAGCGATGCGCTGCATTACCGCTGGGCACCGGGACGGTTGCAGATACGCATTGTGGCGGCGCGTCTGGATGGCGCGCCGGTGCAATGGCAGCGCGATGATGGCGAGGCGGGCCTGTTGCAGCCTGGCGATCGCATCACCGCATGGCGCGCAGGCAGTATCGCCGCCGGGCGCCATCTGGAGGTGGAGCTGGAAATCGAAGCGCGCGTCAGTGATGCCTCAAGTCGTGTCGCCGACCTTCAGCGATTTGAGGGATTCGGTACGTTTCAGCTGGAATGATCAGGCTTCGGCCAGCAGTTTGATCGCCGCTGCGCCGACCTTGCGCACCGCCTCTTCGATCTGCGGTGTCGGTTTGGCCGCGTAATTCATCCGCAGACAATTGCGGTATTTGCCCGAGGCGGAAAAGATGCTGCCGACGGCAATCTGTACGCCCTGATCGTGCAGCGCGCGATTGAGTTTCAGCGTATCGAAACCCTCCGGCAATTCGACCCACAACATGAAGCTGCCCTGTGGACGACTGGCGCGGGTCCCGACCGGGAAGTAGCGGGTAACCCAGTCGATCATCGCGTCACGATTGCGTTGGTATTGGCTGCGCATCCGCCGCAAGTGCGGTTCGAAATGGCCGCCCTTGAGAAATTCGGCGATGGCGATCTGCGGCTGCGGTGCGGTGGAACCGGTGCTGATGTATTTCATGTGCAGCACCCGTTCCAGATAACGACCCGGCGCGACCCAGCCGATGCGCAGGCCTGGGGCCAAGGTCTTGGAAAACGAGCTGCACAGCAGCACTCGACCATCTTCGTCGAAGGACTTGATCGTGCGCGGACGCGGGTAGGTGTAGGCCAGTTCGCCATACACATCGTCCTCGATGATCGCCACGTCGAAACGCTGCGCCAGCGTCAACAACGCGCGTTTGCGCGCCTCCGGCATGATGTAGCCGAGCGGGTTGTTGCAGTTGGGGGTGATCTGGATGACCTTGATCGGCCATTGCTCCAGCGCCAGTTCCAGCGCTTCGAGGCTGATGCCGGTCAGCGGATCGGTGGGGATCTCCAGAGCTTTCATGCCCAGCCCTTTGAGCGTCTGCATGGCGCCGTGAAAGCTTGGCGAATCCACCGCGACGATGTCGCCCGGCTCGCAGATCGCGTGGATGCTGGTGGACAGTGCTTCGTGGCAACCGGTGGTGATCACCAGGTCGCTGGCGCTCAACTGGCAGCCGGAATCGAGCATCAACCGGGCGATCTGTTCGCGCAGTTCGAGGGTGCCGTGAATGTTGTCGTAATACAGACCGGGCATGTCCTGGCGGCGGCTGATCCGCGCCAGTCCGCGCAGCAGCGGTTTCATGGTGGGCGTGGTCACGTCGGGCATGCCGCGACCCAGTTGCACCACGTCCTTGCGCGGCACCGCGCGAATCAGCTCCAGCACCTGATCCCACTGCGAAATCTCCACCGGCCGCTGCGCCGGCCGCCCGACCGCGGGTAACTCCGGCAGCTCGCGACCCACCGGCACGAAGTAGCCGGACTTGGGTTTCGGCGTTGCCAGACCGCTGTCTTCGAGCATGCGATAGGCCTGTTGCACCGTGCTCAGGCTGACCCCGTGTTCTACGCTCAAGGCGCGCACCGAAGGCAGGCGATCGCCAGGACGGTAGAAGCCTTGTTCGATGCGGGTGCCGAGCAGTTCGGCGAGGTTCACATACAGGGTCATGGCACTGCCTCGATGCAGGTGATTCGTTAAACCAGTACAGATGCAGCAAAAATCGGTAATTCAGTCTCAGGAATGGCAAATCTGTATGGAATTAATACAGATGTGTTGAATCTGTAATGCTTTTGCCGACCCGCGCATCATGGAATCTCTGGCTACCCAAGTAAACAGGAGCAACAAAAATGAACGGCTTGAGCGATGTGCGGCTGACGTTACGCAGTCAGGAACTGGCGGCAGGGCAGGAGGACAGTGCATGGAATAGCGCCATGCGTAACGCGCCATCCGGCCTGAGTCGCTGGGGCCTGTTCTGGCATCGTCTGCACACGCGCAAGGCGCTGTTGAACCTGACACCGGAGCAGCTCAAGGACGTCGGGTTGACCCGAGAGCAGGCAAATGAAGAGGGGTTGAAGCCGTTCTGGCGGATCTGACGTTTTAGCGCCTGTTTCGGCCCCTTCGCGAGCAAGCCCGCTCCCACATTCGACCGTGTTCTCAAGGTGGAGCGCGGTCACTTGTGGGAGCGGGCTTGCTCGCGAAGGCGTATTCAGGGCCTCAAAAAAACATCAGACCAACTCTTTAAGCCGATGCCACAACATCCCCAACGCCAGCAACGGCGAGCGCAAATGCTTGCCGCCGGGGAAGGTGATGTGCGGCACCTTGGCAAACAGATCAAAGCCACCGCTGTGCTGCCCGCTGATCGCCTCGGCGAGCAGCTTGCCCGCCAGGTGCGTGGCATTCACTCCGTGCCCGGAATAGGCCTGGGCGTAATACACGTTCGGTTGATCATTGAGCCTGCCGATCTGTGGCAGACGGTTGGCGCCGATGCCGATCATGCCGCCCCATTGATAGTCGATTTTCACGCCCGCCAGTTGCGGAAACACTTCGAGCATCTTCGGCTGCATGTAGGCGCCGATGTCCTTCGGGTCGCGCCCGGAATAGTGGCAGGCACCGCCGAACAGCAGGCGCCGATCCGCCGAGAGCCGGTAGTAATCCAGCGCCACCCGCTGGTCACAGACCGCCATGTTTTGCGGCAGCAGGCTGTGCGCCAGTTCTTCGGACAGCGGTTCGGTCGCAATGATGTAACTGCCGGCGGGCAGTACTTTGCCGCTGAGTTGCGGATTGAGGTCGTTGAGGTAAGCGTTGCAGCCCAGCACCAGGGTTTTCGCCCGCACTGAACCTTGAGCGGTGTGGACGCGAACTGCGGGGCCGTAATCGATACGCGTCACCGCCGATTGCTCGAACAGCTGCACGCCCAATTGCTGTGCGGCAGCGGCTTCGCCCAGCGCCAGGTTCAGTGGGTGCAGATGCCCGGAACCCATGTCGATCAAGCCGCCGACGTAACGTTTGGAGCCGACCACGGTGTGCATTTCATCGGCTTGCAACAGGCGGGTTTCGTAGCGATAGCCGAGACTGCGCAGCTCTTCGGCATCTTCGGCAAAGCCTTCGAGATCGGCCGGTTTGTTGGCGAGATCGCAGTAGCCCCAAGTCAGATCGCACGGGATCTGGAAACGCTCGACGCGCTGGCGGACGATTTCCACCGCTTCCAGGCCCATCAGTTTCATCTGGCGAACGCCGTCAGCGCCGATGACGTTGCTGAACTGGTCGAGGCCGTGGCCGACCCCGCGAATTAACTGCCCGCCGTTGCGGCCGCTGGCGCCCCAACCGACCCGGTGCGCTTCCAGCAACACCACACTGAGGCCGCGTTCGGCCAATTCCAGCGCGGTGTTCAGCCCCGAGAAGCCGCCGCCGACCACGCACACGTCTGCGCTCAGCTCGCCTTGCAGCACCGGATACTCGGGCTGCGGCAGGCTGCTGGCGGCGTAGTAAGAGGCAACGTGGGGTTGGCTCGCGAAGGTTCGGGCGCGGGCATTCATGGGCATCATCCAACGGCTGGGTGTCGAGAAAATTTGACGGAGCATAAGCCGCACGGCCGAAGACGGGCAACACTGGTCGGCCGTTGCTGTGTGGATCTCGGCTTTTGCGGCACAATTGCCGCCTATTTCATGTGGATTACCGTTTCGATGAGTTGCAACCGCCAGACCATTCGCGACCTGCGTCAGCAGATCCCCACGTTCGAGTGCGTGCCGGGCTGCCATGACTGCTGCGGGCCGGTGACCACCTCGCCGGAAGAAATGTCACGCCTGCCGCGCAAGACCCGCGCCGAGCAGGATGCGGCGATGGAAGAACTGAACTGTGTACACCTGGGGCCGAATGGCTGCACGGTGTATGGCGAGCGACCGCTGATTTGCCGGTTGTTCGGTACCACCAAAACCCTGCCATGCCCGAACGGGCGGGGGCCGGTGGAGTTGATTCATCCACGGGTTGAAAAGCAGATCTTCGAATACATGGCGGCGAATCGGCAGGTGCTGGTTTAGCGCAATTGCTGGAACCGAGTCGACCCAATCGCTGGCAAGCCAGCTCCCACAGTGATCGTTGTCGTTCACAGAATATGTGTTAATCACTGAACCTGTGGGAGCTGGCTTGCCAGCGATGGGGCCGGATCAGGCAGCACAAATCTCAGTCCGGAATCGGCAGGCTCAGGCTCTCCTTCACCTCTTCCATCACGATATAGCTTTTGGACTCACGCACATGCGGCAGCTTCAACAGAATGTCGCCCAGCAGCTTGCGGTACGAGGCCATCTCGGAGATCCGCGCCTTCACCAGATAGTCGAAATCCCCTGACACCAAATGGCATTCCAGCACGTGCGGCAGTTTCAGCACCGCGCGGCGGAACTCTTCGAAGGTGTCGCCGGATTTGTAATCGAGGCTGATCTCCACGAACACCAGCAGGCTACCCTTCAAGTGCTGCGGGTTCAGGCGGGCGTTGTAGCCCATGATGATCCCTTCGCGCTCCAGTCGCCGCACTCGCTCCGTACACGGTGTGGTGGACAGGCCAACCTTCTCCCCGAGTTCGGTAAACGATATGCGCCCGTCCGCCTGCAGGATCCGCAAGATGTTGCGGTCGATCTTGTCCAGCTCACGTTTGGTCTGAGTGTTGGTACGCATAGGGGATGCGCCTCCGTGAAAAGGGTTTTTGCCGAGAATTGTCGCCAAATATAGGCGCTTATATAGTGAAATGCACTGGCCATTCTTTTTTACACTGCGCGCATCATTGCTCTAACAACAGACGTACGCGGCCCCGCCGCGATGAGGGATACAAAAATGCGCGTAATGGTCTTGGGTAGCGGCGTCATCGGTACCGCCAGTGCTTACTATCTGGCCCGTGCCGGGTTTGAAGTGGTGGTGGTCGACCGGCAGCCAGCCGTGGCCATGGAGACCAGTTTCGCCAACGCCGGCCAGGTGTCGCCGGGTTATGCCTCGCCATGGGCTGCGCCGGGTGTACCGCTCAAGGCCATCAAGTGGTTGCTGCAGCGCCACGCGCCGTTGGCGATCAAGGCCACTGCCGACATCGACCAGTACCTGTGGATGGCGCAAATGCTGCGCAACTGCACCGCTAGCCGTTACGCAGTGAACAAGGAGCGCATGGTGCGTCTGTCCGAGTACAGTCGCGACTGCCTCGATGAACTGCGCGCCGAAACCGGCATCGCTTACGAAGGCCGCAGCCTCGGTACCACGCAACTGTTCCGCACTCAGGCACAGCTCGATGGCGCCGCTAAAGACATCGCCGTGCTGAAAGAGTCCGGCGTGCCGTTTGAAGTCCTCGACCGCGCCGGCATTGCCCGCGTCGAGCCGGCCCTGGCCAATGTCACCGACATCCTCGCCGGCGCCCTGCGTCTGCCGAATGACCAGACCGGCGATTGCCAGATGTTCACCACGCGTCTGGCGGAAATGGCCGTGAAACTCGGTGTGGAGTTCCGCTTCGGCCAGGACATCCAGCGCCTCGACTACGCCGGTGACCGCATCAACGGCGTGTGGATCGACGGCAAGCTGGAAACCGCCGACCGCTATGTGCTGGCCCTCGGCAGCTACTCGCCGCAATTGCTCAAGCCGCTGGGCATCAAGGCGCCGGTGTATCCGCTCAAGGGTTATTCGCTGACCGTGCCGATCACCAACCCGGACATGGCTCCGACTTCGACCATTCTCGACGAGACCTACAAAGTCGCGATCACCCGTTTCGACAACCGCATCCGCGTCGGCGGCATGGCGGAGATCGCCGGTTTTGACCTGTCGCTGAACCCGCGTCGGCGCGAAACCCTGGAGATGATCGTCAACGACCTTTATCCTCAGGGCGGCAATCTGGCCGAGGCGAGCTTCTGGACCGGTCTGCGTCCGACCACCCCGGACGGTACGCCGATCGTTGGCGCCACGCCGTTCAAGAACCTGTTCCTCAACACCGGTCACGGCACCCTGGGTTGGACCATGGCGTGCGGTTCCGGTCGTTTGCTGGCCGATCTGATGGCGAAGAAAAAACCGCAGATCAGCGCCGAAGGCCTCGATATTTCCCGTTACGGCAACAAGCCTCAGGAGTCCGCAAAACATGGCAATCCAGCGCCAGCTCACCAATGAGCGCATGAGTCAGATCGTCAGCCACAACGGTACGGTGTATCTGGCCGGACAGGTCGGCGACGACTTCAACGCCGGGATTGAACAACAAACCCGCGAAGTCCTGGCCAATATCGAGCGCCTTCTCGATCTGGCCGGGACTGACAAGCAACATCTGCTGTCGGCGACGATTTATCTGAATGACATCGAGGCGCACTTTGCCGGGATGAATTCGGTGTGGGATCAGTGGCTGCCCAAAGGCGCCGCGCCGGCCCGGGCCACCGTCGAAGCGAAGATGGCCAAGCCGAGCATCCTGGTCGAGGTCTCCATCGTCGCCGCGTTGCCGTAACCGATTCAAAGATCCCTCTCCCGGCGCTGTTGGCGGTTCACGTCGTCAGTCGGCGCCGGTTTTTATTTCCATGACCGCCTAGAAGTCTGCCGCCATGCGTCCTGCCCGTGCCCTGATCGACCTAGAAGCCCTGCGCCACAACTACCGAATTGCCCGCGAAGTCACCGGCGCCAAGGCGCTGGCGGTGATCAAGGCTGATGCCTACGGTCACGGCGCGGTGCGTTGCGCCCAGGCGCTGGAAACCGAGGCCGACGGGTTTGCCGTCGCCTGCATTGAAGAAGCGCTGGAGCTGCGCGCGGCCGGCATCAAGGCCCCGGTGTTGTTGCTCGAAGGCATCTTCGAGGCTGACGAGCTGGCACTGATCGTCGAACATGATTTCTGGACCGTGGTGCATTCGCTGTGGCAGCTCGAAACCATCGAGCAGACGGCATTGAGCAAACCGATCACCGTGTGGCTCAAGCTCGATTCCGGCATGCACCGCGTCGGCCTGCATCCGAAGGACTACGCGGCGGCCTACCAGCGCCTGCTGGCCAGCGGCAAAGTGGCGAAAATCGTGCTGATGAGCCACTTCGCCCGCGCCGATGAACTGCATGAGCAGAGCAGCGCCGATCAGGTCGCGGTGTTCGAAGCGGCGCGTCAGGGTCTGGCTGCCGAAGTCAGCCTGCGCAACTCGCCGGCCGTGCTCGGTTGGCCGCAGATCCACAGCGACTGGGTCCGCCCGGGCATCATGCTCTACGGCGCGACCCCGTTCGAAGAAGCCAACGCCGTGGCCGAGCGTCTGCAACCGGTGATGACCCTCGAATCGAAAGTCATCTGCGTGCGCGAACTGCCCGCCGGCGAGCCGATCGGCTATGGCGCCAAATTCATCACCGACAAGCCGATGCGCATCGGCGTGGTTGCCATGGGCTATGCCGATGGCTACCCGCGTCATGCCCCGACCGGCACGCCGGTGCTGGTGGCCGGCAAACGCAGCCGCCTGCTTGGCCGCGTATCGATGGACATGCTCTGCATCGACCTCACCGATGTGCCGGAAGCGGACCTCGGTTCGACCGTCGAACTGTGGGGCAAAAGCATCCTCGCCAGCGAAGTGGCGCAGTGGGCGGACACCATTCCGTACCAGATCTTCTGCAACCTGCGTCGCGTGCCAAGGCTCTATTCCGAGGGTTGAGGCCAGCACGGGGGCCAAGTGTTGTAAATACTGAACGCTGTCGCCATGATAACGCTCAATATTCTTACAACATCAGGAGGCTCCCGCCTTGGACGTCGGTGAACGACTGCAATCGATCCGCAAGCTCAAAGGGCTTTCCCAGCGTGAACTCGCCAAACGCGCGGGCGTCACCAACAGCACCATTTCGATGATCGAAAAGAATAGCGTCAGCCCTTCGATCAGTTCGCTGAGGAAGGTTCTGGGCGGGATTCCCATGTCCATGGTCGAGTTCTTTTCCGAAGAAATCCTGCAGGAAGTCCCGACCCAGATCGTCTACAAGGCCAACGAGCTGATCGACATCTCCGACGGCGCGGTGACCATGAAACTGGTCGGCCGCGCGCACCCGAGCCGGGCCATCGCGTTTCTCAACGAGATCTACCCGCCGGGCGCTGATACCGGCGAAGAAATGCTCACCCATGAAGGCGAAGAAACCGGGATTCTGGTGGAAGGGCGTCTGGAACTGGTGGTGGGTCTGGAAACTTTTATTCTCGAAGCCGGCGACAGCTACTATTTTGAAAGTACCAAGCCGCACCGTTTCCGTAATCCGTTCGACGCGCCCGCGCGACTAATCAGCGCAGCCACGCCGGCGAATTTTTAAAGACAGAGGTGCCAGGCCATGACGGTGAAGGCATCCGATGAGTTTTTCCACAGCGCGGTATAACCCCTTCGACTATGGGGTTGTTTCAGTGTGGCGGGCTACCCGCTATACTTGCGCCCGCCTGCGAACCGTGGCCGCAGGCGTGAATAGCCACCATTGAGGGTGAACGCGTGAACCTAATTATGAAAATGCTGGCCGCACCAGCAACCGTACTGGCCCTCTGGGCTGTCAGCGCTCAAGCTGCGACGAATGACGACATTGCCAAGCGCCTCGAGCCGGTCGGCCAGGTGTGCGTTCAGGGGCAGGAATGCAAGGGGATGGAAGTGGCTGCGACTGCCGGCGGCGGTGGCGGTGCGAAATCCCCTGATGAAGTGATTGCAAAACATTGCAACGCTTGCCACGGTACCGGCCTGCTGGGTGCACCGAAAATCGGTGACACCGCCGCCTGGAAAGACCGCGCCGATCATCAGGGCGGCCTCGATGGCATTCTCGCCAAAGCCATCACCGGCATCAATTCCATGCCGCCAAAAGGCACCTGCGCCGATTGCTCGGATGACGAGCTCAAGGGCGCGATCAAGAAGATGTCCGGCCTGTAACAAGGCGCGCTTCTGACGAAAAAAACCGTCTTCGGACGGTTTTTTTGTGCCTGCGATTCACGGCTTTCGCTGTCCTTTGCAGCAAAGTCGAGGCAAGCTCGGTCTACCCCTATTCACGGAACGGGCAGGAGGCTTCAGATGGTGCAGTTGTGTTCGATCGAACAGGCAGTGGACGATGTGCTTGCACGCTTGCCGGCGCACATCCACATGGGCATGCCGCTGGGGCTGGGCAAGCCCAATCACTTCGTCAACGCGCTGTACCGGCGGATCAAGGATTTGCCCGAACGACAGCTGACGATGTACACCGCGCTATGCCTGGGGCGGCCGACGCTGGGCGACGGTCTGCAGAAGCGCTTCATTGAACCCTTCGTCGAGCGCGTGTTCGGCGACTACCCCGAATTCGATTTCCTCGCCGATCTGCAGCGTGACAGCCTGCCCGCCAACATCCGCATCGAACAGTTCTTCATGCAGCCCGGCAGCCTGCTCAACAGCGCGCCGGCCCAGCAGGATTACGTCAGCAGCAACTACAGCCACGCCGCCCGCGATATCAATGCCGCCGGCCTCAATCTGGTGGCGCAATTGCTCGCCAGCAGCAGCGAGCATCCCGATCGCCTGAGCCTGAGCTGCAACCCGGACATCACCCTTGACCTGCTGCCGATGATCACCAAGCGCCGCGACGCCGGGGAGACCATTCTGCTGGTCGGTCAGGTGCACACCGATCTGCCGTACATGCCCGGCGATGCCGAAGTCGATATCGACACCTTCGACCTGCTGATCGACGCGAAGGACAGCAGCACGCTGTTTTCCACGCCGAACATGCCGGTGGGTTTTCAGGATCACTTCATCGGTTTGCACGCCAGCACCCTGGTGCGCGACGGCGGCACCTTGCAGATCGGCATCGGTTCGATGGGCGACGCGCTCACGGCCGCATTGCTCGCGCGGCAGGCGGACAACGCTGGTTACCAAGCCTTGCTCAACGACATCAATCTCAGCCAGTGGGCGCAGTTGATCGAGCGCGAGGGCGGCACTGCGCCATTCGCCAAAGGCCTGTATGGCTGCAGCGAAATGTTCGTCAACGGTCTGCTGGTGCTGGCGGATGCCGGGATCATCCGGCGCAAGGTCTACCCCGACGTGCACACTCAGGAGCAGGCCAACGCCGGCACCCTCGATGAGTCGGCGCAGACCGATGGCATCTCGGTGCACGGCGGCTTCTTCCTCGGCCCGCGCAGTTTCTACGAGCGCCTGCGCGAGCTGCCGCTGAGCAAGCGCCTCGAATTCAACATGACCCGCATCAGCTACATCAACGAGCTGTACGGGCAGGAAGAGCTCAAGCGCTTGCAGCGTCTCGATGCCCGGTTCATCAACACCGTGTTCACTATGACGCTGATGGGCGCGGGTGTGGCCGATCAATTGGAAGACGGGCGGGTGCTCAGCGGTGTCGGCGGGCAATACAATTTTGTCGCCCAGGGCCACGCGCTGCACGATGCGCGCTCGATTCTGATCCTGCGCAGCTGGCGCGAGTCCGCCGGCGAGGTCAGCTCGAACATCGTCTGGGAGTACGGCCATTGCACGATTCCACGGCACCTGCGCGACATCGTGGTCACCGAGTACGGCATCGCCGATCTGCGCGGCAAGACCGATGCGGTGGTAATCGAGTCGTTGCTGAACATCAGCGATTCACGCTTTCAACCGGGGCTGATCGAACAGGCGCAGAAGGTCGGCAAACTGCCGAAGGATTTCCGCCTCGATCCACGCTTTGCCGACAACACCCCGCAACGCTTGCAGGCGATCGCCGCGAAGCATCCGAATCTGTTTCCCGAGTATCCGCTGGGTTGTGATTTCACCGCGATCGAACGGGATCTGCTGCGGGCGCTGAACTGGCTGAAAAGTAAGTTCAAGCTGAGCGAGATCTTGGAGCTGGGCAAGGCTGCGCTGGATGCGCCGGAGGCTTCGACGTTCCCCGAACACCTTGAACGTATGCAACTGACCCACCCGGAAGGCCTGAAAGAAGACCTGTTCCAGCGCTTGCTCCTTACCGGCCTGAAGGCCACCGCGCAGTAACGGCTCACCCCAAAACCAACTGTGGGAGCGGGCTTGCTCGCGAAGGCGTCGTGTCAGTCAAAGAATAGCTCGACTGACACGACGCCTTCGCGAGCAAGCCCGCTCCCACAGGGGGTAATGCGGTGTGGCTTATTCGATGAAGGTAACGACGCCATCCTTCAGCGATTTCACGCGGGCCAGCGATTCAACGCGATAGCCCTGCGAATCCAGCTCGGCACGGCCGCCCTGGAACGACTTCTCGATCACGATGCCCAGACCGGCGACGGTGGCGCCAGCCTGTTTAATGATCGAGATCAGCGCCTGCGAAGCCTTACCGTTGGCCAGGAAGTCGTCGATGATCAGCACGCGGTCGCTGCTGGTCAGGTGACGCGGCGAGATGGCCACGGTGCTTTCGGTCTTCTTGGTGAACGAGTAAACGGTCGCCGACAGCAGGTTTTCGGTCAGGGTCAGGGACTGTTGCTTGCGGGCGAAGATCACCGGCACGCCCAGGTTCAGACCGGTCATGATCGCCGGAGCGATGCCCGAGGCTTCGATGGTGACGATCTTGGTGATGCCCGAATCCTTGAACAGCGTGGCGAATTCGTCGCCGATCAGCTTCATCAGGGCCGGGTCGATCTGGTGGTTCAGGAAGGCGTCGACTTTCAGGACCTGGTCGGAAAGCACGATGCCTTGTTCGCGGATTTTCTGCTGCAATGCTTCCATGAAGCTGTCCTCGTTCAGCGCCTGTGCGCCCTAAGCTTTAAAAAAGTGGTCAATTCTAGCGCTTTAACATCGCGCGTATATCAGCCAATGCGCTATTGCCGCGCACGGCTTTGACTTCGGTCGGTGTGTCGTCGTTGCCTTCCCACGCCAGGTCGTCCGGTGGCAGCTCATCGAGGAAGCGGCTTGGCGCGCAGTCGATGATCTCGCCGTACTGTTTGCGCTTGGCGGCGAAGGTGAACGCCAGGGTCTGACGGGCGCGGGTGATACCCACGTAGGCCAGGCGGCGTTCTTCTTCGATGGTGTCGGCTTCGATGCTGGAGCGGTGCGGGAGGATTTCCTCTTCCATGCCCATGATGAACACGTAAGGGAATTCCAGGCCCTTGGACGCATGCAGGGTCATCATCTGCACGCCTTCGGCGCCGTCCTCTTCTTCCTGCTGCCGCTCGAGCATGTCGCGCAGGACCAGTTTGCCGATGGCGTCCTCGACGGTCATCTCGCCGTCTTCGTCTTTTTCCAGGGTGTTCTTCAAGGCCTCGATCAGAAACCAGACGTTGCTCATCCGGTAGTCCGCAGCCTTGTCGCTGGAACTGTTGGTGCGCAGCCAGTTCTCGTAGTCGATGTCCATGACCATGCTGCGCAGCGCCGAGATCGGGTCTTCGCCGGCACACTGCTCACGGACCTTGTCCATGAAGCGCTTGAAGCGCGACAGGCGATCGGTGAAGCGGCTGTCCAGATGCTCGCCCAGACCGATTTCGTCGGTGGCGGCGTACATCGAGATCTTGCGTTCGGTGGCGTAGTTGCCGAGTTTTTCCAGGGTGGTCGAGCCGATTTCCCGGCGCGGCACGTTGATCACGCGCAGGAAGGCGTTGTCGTCGTCCGGGTTCACGATCAGGCGGAAGTAGGCCATCAGGTCCTTCACTTCCTGACGGCCAAAGAAGCTGTTGCCGCCGCTCAGGCGGTACGGCACCTGGTGGTGCTGCAACTTCAGTTCGATCAGCTTGGCCTGGTAGTTGCCGCGATAGAGGATCGCGAAATCGCTGTACGGGCGGTCGGTACGCAAGTGCAGGCTGAGGATTTCCATGGCCACGCGCTCGGCTTCGGCGTCCTCGTTGCGGCAGCGGATCACGCGGATCTCGTCGCCGTGGCCCATCTCACTCCACAGCTGTTTTTCGAATTCGTGCGGGTTGTTCGAGATCAGCACGTTGGCGCAGCGCAGGATGCGGCTGGTGGAGCGGTAGTTCTGCTCGAGCATCACCACTTTCAGCGACGGGTAGTCATCCTTGAGCAGCATCAGGTTTTCCGGCCGTGCGCCGCGCCAGGCGTAGATCGACTGGTCGTCGTCACCCACCACGGTGAACTGGTTACGCTTGCCGATCAGCATCTTCACCAGCAGGTACTGGCTGGCGTTGGTGTCCTGGTATTCGTCGACCAGCAGGTAACGCACCTTGTTCTGCCACTTTTCGAGGATGTCGGCGTGCTCTTCGAAGAGCTTTACCGGCAGCAGGATCAGGTCGTCGAAGTCCACCGCGTTGAACGCCTTGAGCGTGCGCTGATAATGGGTGTAGACGATGGCGGCAGTCTGTTCTTTCGGATTTCGCGCGTTTTCCAGCGCCTGGGCTGGCAGGATCAGGTCGTTTTTCCAGGCGCCGATCATGTTCTTGATCTCGTCGACGCCGTCGTCGCCTGCGTATTCCTTCTGCATGATGTCGGTCATCAGGGCTTTGACGTCGGTCTCGTCAAAGATCGAGAAACCGGGTTTGTAGCCCAGCCGCGCATGCTCCTTGCGGATGATGTTCAGGCCCAGGTTGTGGAAGGTGCAGACCGTCAGGCCGCGACCTTCGCCGGCACGCAGCAGGGTGCCGACCCGCTCCTTCATCTCGCGCGCAGCCTTGTTGGTGAAGGTCATGGCGACGATGTACTGCGCACGGATGCCGCAGTTCTGGATCAGGTGCGCGATCTTGCGGGTGATCACGCTGGTCTTGCCGGAGCCAGCGCCGGCGAGCACCAATAGAGGGCCGCCGACGTAGTTCACGGCTTCTTGCTGCCGGGGATTGAGTCGGGACATACGAAAATTCGGGAGTCGTTGACGAAATGGGCCGGCATTTTAACAGGCTCAGCGATTTGTGCTGCTCTGTCCGACTTGTGACGTACCACGCGACTCAAATTTGCCGGTTTTGTTACTTTCGCGGAGGATACACGGTGATTTTGCGGCTAATGTTCTCATTCGTGACACAAAATAACGTTCTGATAATCGTTGTCATTGAACATCGCAACGGCATAATGCCCCGCCCACATCATTGCAGAGTCTAGGGAGCTAGCTTGTCTACGCCTGTCGAACCCTTGCGTTTGCTGCTACTGGCCGAAGAGCCAGCGTGGACAGCGTTATTGCGCGAGTGTCTGGCTCCGATGGGGAGCGCGGCGGTGCTGATCAGTGCGCCGAGCTGGGAGTCGGTCAGCAGTCTGTTCGAAGACAATCGTCACGCGGTGTTGTTGACCGTTCCCGCGTTGCAGCCGGCCCCGGGCCGTTGCAGCCTGCCGACGGTGTTGCTGCTGGATCACGAACCGGCCACCGCGCCGGTTGGCGTCAGTGACTGGCTGGTGTTCGACGCCCTCGACGCCGGCATGCTCCGCCGTTGTCTGCGCCATGTGCGTGAACGCGGCGTCCTCGAAAACACCCTGCAACGCCTGGCCGAACAGGATCCGCTGACCGGCATCGCCAACCGCCAGGGCTTCCAGACCCTGCTCGCGGCGCGCCTGGCGGAAAACGACGGCCGTGGTCTGGCCCTCGGGCATCTCGATCTCGACAACTTCCGTCACGCCAACGACGCCCTCGGTCATCAGGCCGGCGACCGGTTGATCCTGCAAGTCGTCGCGCGGCTGAAAAGTCAGCTTGAGGCCGGGGATCAACTGGCGCGGCTGGGCAGCGACGAGTTTGCCTTGCTGATCGACACCCGCCGCGCGCCGCAACGCGCCGAGTGGATGGCCGAACGCATTACCGAAGCCCTCGCCGAACCGTATTGGGTCGATGGCGAAAGCCTGTTGATCGGCTCCAGCCTCGGCATCGCCCATGCCCGTGCACAGGGTGGTGCCGACCCGCTGATGTGGCACGCGCACATTGCCATGCAGCAGGCCAAGAGTACGCAGGGCTGCACCTTCCATATCTTCAACGAACGCATCAACCGCAACGCCCGGAGCATGGCCGACCTCGAAAGTGAGCTGCGCCGGGCCTTGCGCCGCGATGAGCTGGAGTTGCACTACCAGCCACGGCTGAATCTTGCAGACGGGCAGATCGTCGGCCTCGAAGCCCTGGTGCGCTGGCGCCATGGCGAGCGCGGTCTGCTACCGCCGAGCGAATTCGTGCCGCTGGCCGAGCAGAGCGGTCTGATCGTGCCGCTGGGCTACTGGGTGATTTCCCGCGCGTTGCGCGACATGCAGGCACTGCGCGAGCGCGGGCTGCCGGCGCTGCACATGGCGATCAACCTGTCGTTCCGCCAGTTTCAGGACAGCCAGTTGCTGCCGACGCTCAGCCGGCTGATTGCCGAGCGCGGGGTCGAGGCGCAGTGGCTGGAGTTTGAGCTCACCGAAACCGCCGTCATGCGGCGCAGCGATCTGGTCAAACAGACCATGGACGCCCTCGGCCGTCTCGGCGTGCGTTTCTCGCTGGATGACTTCGGCACCGGGTTCTCCTCGTTCGTGCACCTCAACAGCCTGCCGATCACCTTGCTGAAGATCGACAAAAGCTTTGTCGGCGGCATGGAGCAGCGCGAAGAGAATCGCAAACTGGTGCACGCGATGATCAACCTCGCGCATAACCTGCATCTGGAAGTGGTGGCGGAGGGCGTGGAGACCCCGGAGCAACTGGAGTTATTGCGCGGGTTTGGCTGTGATCAGGTGCAGGGCTATCTGATCAGCCGGCCGTTGCCGTTGGCAGAGCTGGTTGAATACCTGACCTTCGGCTCTAGCCAGCAGCCAGCCCTCGAAATCGTCAGTTGAACGCAATCTCCGGGTTAGGCATGAATCCCTGTGGGAGCGGGCTTGCTCGCGAAGGCGTCGTGTCAGTCAAAGCATAGGCTGCCTGACCCACCGCTTTCGCGAGCAAGCCCGCTCCCACAAGGGAATCTCAGTCTGCCTGAGCGACTGTGTACTGGTTTGATGACAGAGGTTCGCGCTGAATCATCCGCTTCATCTTCCATTCAAACGCCAGCGTCAGGCTCACCGCCGCGCAGGCCAGGCCCAGCGCCAATCCCCACCAGACGCCCGTCGGCCCCCAGTTTAGGTGGAACGCCATCCACCACGCCGCCGGTGCGCCAATCAACCAATAACAAGCAAGGCCAACCAGAAACGTGGTTTTCGCATCCTTGAGTCCACGGATGCAGCCCATGGCGATGGTCTGCGTGCCGTCAAACAGCTCGAACCACGCCGCCACCGCCAGCAGGCTCACCGCCAGACGAATCACTTCGGCAAAGGCCGGATCGTTGTGATCAAGGAACAACCCGACCAACTGATTCGGCAACAGCCAGAACACCATGGCAAAACCCAGCATCACCACCGCACCGAAAACGATGCCGACCCGGCCGGACATCCGCGCATCGCTCAGTTGCCCGGCGCCGTAGTGCTGGCCGACGCGCATGGTGATCGCGTAGGACATCCCCGCCGGCACCATGAACGCCACCGAAACGATCTGCAGAGCGATCTGGTGTGCGCCGAGTTGCGTGCTGCCCATGGTGCCCATGCACAGCGCCGCGAAGGCAAACAGGCCGACTTCCACCGCGTAGGTACCGCCAATCGGCAGGCCGAGGCGCCACAGTTCTTTCAGGTACTGACGATTTGGTCGTGACAGGCCGGCGCGCAATGGGTAGGCGTCGTAGGCCGGGTGCCGGCGAATGTGCCAGGCGAGGGCCAGCGCCATGCAGTTGGCAACGATTGCCGTGACCAGACCGATGCCGGTCAACCCCAGTTTCGGCAGGCCGAACATGCCGGTGATCAGTGCGTAATTGAGCAGGAAGTTGGCCACGGTGCCGCCGAGGCTGATGACCATCACCGGGGTCGCCCGGCCGATCGCACTGGTGAAACCGCGCAGGGCCATGAAGCTCAGGTAGCCGGGCAGGGCGAAGGGCAGGGCGATGAGGAATTGCCCGGCGGCATGGACGTTGGTTTCGGTCTGGCCGAACAGCAGCAACACCGGTTTCAGATTCCACAACAGCAACCCGGCGCCGAGCGCCATCAGCCACGCCAGCCACAGCCCAGCCTGGGTCAGGCGTGCCGCGCCGATGATGTCGCCGGCGCCCTGACGGATCGCCACCAGCGTGCCGACCGCTGCAATCACGCCGATGCAGAAAATCGACACGAACGAGTAACTCGCCGCGCCCAGTCCGCCGCCGGCCAGGGCTTCGGGGCTGAGGCGCGCCATCATCAGGGTGTCGGTCAGCACCATCAACATGTGCGCCAACTGTGAAGCGATCAACGGCCCTGCCAGCCGCAGGATGGCCCAGAGTTCGGTACGCACAGGATGCTGCATGGTCATCACCACCCATCAATCAGAGGGAACAAGAGACCGTCGATTCTCGGCGCTTGGCAGGGTTTGCACAAAAGGATAAAAAGGATGGGTGGCATGATTAAAACTCATCATGAGTAAACCTCGCCGGGGTGGCCGGATGCCGCTAAAGGAGCTTTGTGTATGTCCCGTCGTCTTCCTCCCTTGTATGCCCTGCGCGCATTCGAAGCGGCGGCGCGGCATAGCTCGTTCACCCGGGCGGCCGAGGAATTGTCGATCACCCAGAGTGCAGTCAGCCGGCACATCAAGACGCTGGAAGAACATTTCGCCTGCAAGCTGTTTCATCGCAGTGGGCGCAACCTGCAACTGACGGAGTCGGCGCGGCTGCTGTTGCCCGGCATTCGCGATGGTTTTGCGGCGCTGGAGCGCGCCTGCAACACCTTGCGCGCCGAAGACGACATTCTGCGCATGAAAGCGCCGTCGACCCTGACCATGCGCTGGCTGCTGGCCCGGCTCAGCCGTTTTCGTCACTTACAGCCCGGCAACGAAGTGCAACTGACCAGTGCCTGGATGGACGTGGATTCGGTGGACTTCAACAACGAGCCGTTCGACTGCGCGGTGCTGCTGAGCGATGGGCACTTCCCGCCGGACTGGGAGGCCAGCCTGCTGTTTCCCGAGGAATTGATTCCTGTCGGCGCGCCGAACCTGCTGAATGACCAGCCGTGGGATGTGGCGCGGCTGGCCTCCACGGAGTTGCTGCATCCGACCCCGGATCGGCGTGACTGGCGCAGTTGGCTGGAGCACATGGGCCTGTCCGATCAGGTGTCGCTCAAGGGTGGGCAGGTGTTCGATACCCTCGAACTTGGGATGATCGCCGCGGCGCGAGGCTACGGGGTGTCGATGGGCGATCTGCTGATGGTCGCCGAAGATGTGGCGCAAGGAAGACTGAGCCTGCCATGGCCGACCGCGGTCGCCAGCGGACTGAATTATTACCTGGTGTGGCCAAAAACCCGTCCGGGAGGTGAACGTTTGCGCCGTCTCAGCGACTTCCTGCAAGGCGAAGTGCGAGCCATGGCGTTGCCGGTGGTCAAGCGCTTGAGCTGAAACGTTAGAGCCGCCACAATGCCGGCCTTGTGCCATAACCCTGCTGTTCGCTCAAGTATTCGGCTTTACCGCCGAATACGTGCATGTGGAACCCTCGTGCAGGTATCCACGATTCACCCCCATTAGAAAATTATCCGAGCTGCGATCAAGGAGGATCGGCAAGTTCGGCCAGGAGCTGTCCATGTCTCAACCTCGCGCTCGGATCGCCTCGCAGCTGGGCCTCGCGCTCGCCGTGATACTGGCGATCGTCATCAGCGGCAGTACGGTGTTCGCCCTGCGTTCGCTGGATTCCGCCAACCTCGCCACCCGTGAAGAGCACCTCGCCAGTGAGGCGCGGCTGCTGGCCGACCAGTTGAGCACTTTCCACGGCACGCTGCGCGAAAGCACCCAGCGCCTGAGCGGGCTGTTCGAGAAACGCTTCAGCGCGGGCCTGAGCATTCACCCGGATGAACCGGTGAACGTCGCCGGCACCCAGACCCCGGGCCTGCACTTGGGCAGCGAAGTGTTGAACAACAACTTCAAGGAAGTCGACGAGTTCAAGCAGATGACCGCCGGCGTTGCCACGCTGTTCGTGCGTAGCGGCGAAGACTTCGTGCGGGTCAGCACCTCGCTGACCAAACAGGACGGCACGCGCGCTATCGGCACTCTGCTCGATCACGCACACCCGGCCTACGCGAAGTTGATGGCGGGTCAGGGTTACGTCGGCCGCGCGCTGCTGTTCGATCGTTCCTACATGACCCAATACACCCCGGTGCGCGATGGCAGCGGCAAAGTGATTGCGGTGTTGTTCGTTGGTTTTGATTACACCGATGCGCAGAACGCCCAGTTCGACAACCTCAAGCGCTTCCGCATCGGCCAGACCGGTTCGCTGGCGCTGCTGGATGAGCAGAACAAATGGTTGGTGGCCCCGGCGGGCGTCCAGGCATTGGATCAGGCGGTTACGGTGATTGGCGCTCTGGCCAAGACCCCTGGCAAAGGTCAGTTCTGGGGCGACAAGAACGAAGACTTCTACAGCGTTTCGGTGCCATTTGACGGTGGGCCGTGGGCGGTAGTGGCGAGCATGCCGAAAGCCGAGATTCGCGCGGTGACCTGGAGCGTCGGCACCCAACTGGCGATCGGCAGTTTGCTCGCGATGCTGCTGGCGGTCGGTTCGGTGGTCTGGCTGCTGCGCAGCAAACTGGCACCGCTGAGTGATCTGGTGCGTCAGGCCGAAGCGCTGGGCGCAGGTGATCTGAGCGTGCGCCTGAACGTGTCGAGCAACGACGAGATCGGACAGTTGTCCCGTGCGTTCAACCAGATGAGCCAGGCGCTGTCGACGATGGTCGAACACATCCGCCGCTCCTCGGAAGAGGTCAACAGCCGCGCCCAGGCATTGTCCGGTTTGTCCGGTGGTGCCTACGAAGGCATGGAGCAGCAGTCCGGCGAAATCACCAGCATGGCCGGCGCAGTTGAAGAGTTCAGCGCCACCTCGCTGAACATTGCCGACAACATGGGTGCCACCCAGCGTCTGGCCCAGGAAAACGCTCAGCAGACGCAGATCGGTCGTACTTCCATGGACGAGGCCTCTTCCTCGCTGGAGCAAATCGCTGGCGCGCTGAACACCACGGCTACCGTGATCAACACCCTTGGCCAGCGTTCCCAGGAAATCGGCGGCATTGTCAGTGTGATCACCTCGATTGCCGAACAGACCAACCTGCTGGCGCTCAACGCGGCCATCGAAGCGGCCCGTGCCGGTGAACAGGGCCGTGGTTTTGCCGTGGTCGCCGATGAGGTGCGTAACCTGGCGTCGCGCACCCGTCAGGCCACTGATGAAATCTCCGGGATGATTCACAGCATCCAGCAGGAAACCGGCAATGCCATCAGCACCATGGAACAGGGCAACCTGCTGATGCAGGAAGGACTGTCGCGCAACGCCAACGTGGCGTCGGCGCTGGCGCGGATCGATGAGCAGAGCCGTTCGGCAGGGCAGCAGTTCGCCGCGATTACCACCGCGACCCAGGAGCAGAGCAGCACGGCTACTTTGCTCAGCAGTAACCTGCAGAGCATTGCGCTGGCCAACAGTGAGCAGCGTGAGGTGGTGTCGAACCTCGCGGTCACCGCCAAAGAGCTTGAAAAGCTGGCGGCGGATTTGCGTTCCGAGGTTGATCGCTTCCGTTGATACAGCCTTGATATAGCTTTCGCGAGCAGGCTCGCTCCCACAGTTTCCGGGGTAGCTCATAAATCGTTTGAGCACCCGAATACTCTGTGGGAGCGAGCCTGCTCGCGAATGCAACGCCGCCGATCCATGGCAAATCATCCTATATGTCTCTCATCTTTTCTTGCTGAAACGTTTCCGCAGCGCTATAAAAATGGCACAACTCCAATAAAGGCTGCTGCCATGACCCCGTTCAAACTCGCCGTTGCATTCGGCGCACTCTCTGCTGCTTCCCACGCCATGGCCTGGGATTACGTACTCCTCGATACCAACAAGCCCGCGCAAAACTGGAGCATTACCAGTGAGCAACTCGGGTTGAAAACCGACAAGCCTTTCTCCGTGAGTCTGCGAACCTTGCACGGCGGACGACAGGAAGGTGTCAGCATCGTCGATATCGATAACGGCACGATGAAACTCTCGGTGGTGCCGACCCGCGGCATGAATGTCCTGCAGGCGTCGGTTGGTAACGTGCGCATGGGTTGGGATTCGCCGGTCAAGGAAGTGGTCAACCCGGCCTTCATCGAACTCAATGGACGCGGTGGCCTGGGCTGGCTGGAAGGCTTCAATGAGTTGGTGACCCGCTGCGGTTACGAATGGGTCGGCCATCCCGGTATGGACAATGGCGAGTTGCTGACCCTGCACGGCCGCGCCGCGAACATTCCGGCCAGCACTGTCACGCTGCACATCGATGAAAAACCACCCTACGCCATCAGTCTGCGCGGTGAACTGAAGGAACAGGCGTTCAAGAAAGTCGACTTCTCGGTCGTCACTGAGCTGGTCACCGAGCCG
Organism: Pseudomonas fluorescens; assembly: GCF_004683905.1. Classification (NCBI taxonomy): domain Bacteria; kingdom Pseudomonadati; phylum Pseudomonadota; class Gammaproteobacteria; order Pseudomonadales; family Pseudomonadaceae; genus Pseudomonas; species Pseudomonas fluorescens. Next base: position 5,902,610 of record NZ_CP038438.1, on the reverse strand, counting down.
GGCAGCGTGCGCTTTGCCCTCAACGATACGCTGACCAACAACGGCGATTATCCGAAGGAATACCAGGCGCTGTATCACAGTAACTTCAGTACACCGTTCCTTGAGCAGGGCGCGCGGTTCGCGGCGCCGGTGAAACAGGTCTCGCCGTTCAACGACAAGGCCAAAGCCGAGTTGGCGGACTGGCAGACTTATCGCGGTCCAACCAAGGACTACGACGAAACCGTCTATAACGTCGTGCCCTACGCCGACGCAAAAGGCGAAACCCTGACTGTTTTGCACAACAAGGCTGGCAGCCTCGGTGTCTCTGTTGGCTTCAATACACAGCAGCTGCCAGTGTTTTCCCTGTGGAAAAATACCGATACCCAAGGGCAGGGCTATGTCACTGGGCTTGAGCCGGGCACCAGCTTTTCCTACAACCGCCGCTATCAGCGTCCGCTGAATCTGGTGCCGACCATTGCGCCAAAGGCCAGCCAACAGTTTCAGATCAGCTACAGCCTGCTGGCAGACAAAGGCGCTGTGGATAACGCCTTGAAGCGCGTGAGCGAAATCCAGGCCGGGCGTGAAACCGAAGTGCGACAGGCGCCGCTGGTGGATCTGACCGAGCATTAAGGCGTCGCCGGCCGGTATTGCAGCGCCTCGGCCAGATGCTCACGGCTGATTGCATCGACTTGCTCAAGGTCTGCCAGGGTTCTGGCGACCTTGAGCAAACGATGGGCTGAGCGCAGTGACAAGGTCAGCCGTTCGCAGGCTGACTCCAGCCATTTCTCATCGGCTGTGGATAACTGGCAGTGCCGCTTCAGGCCTGGCAGATCGAGGAACGCATTGGCACAACGCTGACGCTTTTGCTGGCGTTCGCGTGCCTCGGCCACCACGGCTGCCGCACTGGCGCTGTCCTCGCCTGGCTTCACTGCCGGATTCAACGCCGTCGCTTCCCGCGCCACCGTCAGGTGCAGATCGATCCGATCCAGCAACGGCCCCGATAGCTTGTTGCGGTAGCGCTGCACCATGTCCGGTGTACAAGAGCACTTGCCGCTCGGCTCGCCAAGATATCCACAGGGGCAAGGATTCATTGCCGCCACCAACTGGAAACGCGCGGGAAAGCGTACGCGATCCTTGGCTCGGGCAATCACGATATGCCCGGATTCCAGCGGCTCGCGCAGCACCTCCAGCACCTTGCGATCAAATTCCGGAAGCTCGTCGAGAAACAGCACACCGTGGTGGGCGAGGGTGATCTCGCCGGGTTGCGGTTTCGAGCTGCCACCGACCAGCGCCGGCCCCGATGCAGAATGGTGCGGTTGACGGAATGGTCGCTGCGGCCAATGGGTCAGTGGCACGCCGCTGGCGACCGATTGAATCGCCGCCACTTCCAGCGCCTCGCATTCGGAGAGTGGCGGCAGCAGGCCCGGCAAGCGACTTGCCAACAAGGTCTTGCCGGTCCCCGGCGGCCCGCTGAACAACAGGTTGTGTGCGCCCGCCGCCGCGATCAGCAGCGCCCGTTTCGCGGCCATCTGTCCTTGCACCTCATTGAGGTCGGGATAAGGTTTCGCCGCATGGATCAGCCCGTCCGAGACATAAGGCTCGACCGGCGTATGCCCGTTGAAATGCGCCACTGCCTCCAGCAGATGATCCACCGCAAACACCTTCAAACCCGAAGCAAGGCACGCTTCCTCGGCATTCGCCCGCGGCACCACCAGTGCCCGCCCGGCCTTGCGCGCCGCCAGTGCCGCCGGCAACACCCCGCGTACCGGCCGCACAGCGCCGGACAACGCCAGTTCACCAAGGCATTCCACATCATCCAGCGTCAGACACGGCACCTGCACACTCGCCGACAGAATCCCCAGGGCAATCGCCATATCAAAGCGCCCGCCATCCTTGGGCAAGTCCGCCGGCGCCAGATTCAAGGTGATCCGCCGCGCCGGAAACTGCAGCCCGGAATTGATGATCGCGCTGCGCACGCGATCCTTGCTCTCCTTTACCGCCGCTTCAGGCAGGCCGACCATGGTCAGCGAGGGCAGACCGTTGGCGAGATGGACTTCGACGGTGACAGCGGGAGCATCCACGCCAACCTGGGCGCGGCTGTGGACGATGGAGAGGGACATGGTCGTTCCTTGAGCTGAATCGGGGACCGCTTCCTGCGGGTTTTTGAAGGGTAGTTGGGGAAGGGCGATCAGGCGGGGGCGAACTTTCACTGGATGTTGCGGGAAAGCGGTCAACCAATTTCGAGGCGAAAAAAAACCGCCTTGAGGAGACGGTTTTCAGTTTGCAGGCTTCGGTGAGGCCAAGGCCTGCGTATCCTTTGCGGACACACTCACGTGCGATCAGGTTATGCATGTTTGCTCATTGGCGCAAGTATCAGATGGGCTTGAAAGGGGGGCAACGGTCCCGTTGATAGCGCCTCATAACGACTTGATACAAGTTGTTTAAATCGCTTTCTAAGGGCTGTCATAAAGTCCGCAATGACGATGCCCACTCATGGGGTATTCGCGAAGTGTGGCCGGGAGCGCAAAGACTTCATGTTCCTCGACACGGTGTGAGACCCGTGCCGGTGCTGTATTTGAGGAACCCACACCCGGCCGCCTTGGCGGACATACTCACGTGTAGTCCCGAAGGTGTTCGTACGCCGGAAAGTGCATCGGAGGTTTGGCCCCACGCAAGGAGGGCCAAAGTATGTCTAAGTTTCTTAAACATATGTGGCGCCTCGTCAGAATCGCGCTATGGGCTTTTCGCCTGTACGAGTTTCTGCGAGACCGTTGGAATAATTCGTTGTAGAGGATTGATCTGACGGAAACCGCTCCTGCCTCGGCAGGAGCGGTTTAATTTCTTTCGCAAACTTCAAGGCACTTTGGCTCAGGGTCTGCAGACTTACTCGGCCGGCGGCGTCAGCTTGGCTTCCATCTCGGCGACTTTGGCCTCAAGGCTTTCGAGGCGAGCACGGGTACGCGCCAATACAACCATCTGACTATCAAACTCTTCACGGCTCACCAAATCGAGTTTGCTGAACGCACTCTGCAGCAGCATCTTGAACTGGCTTTCGATTTCGGCTTTCGGCAGCGGGGTGTCGCCGCTGAACAGGCGGGAGGCGGTGCCGCTCAGGGCGTCGAGGAAGTCTTTGGGCGCGAGCATGGAATGTGTCCTGTAAACAGTGGCGGGCAGTGTATCACGCAGTGTCTATAGTCATTGACGCAGGCACGGATGCACGCTTTTCGCGCAAGCGGACGGACGGCAACGCACCGTTGTTGTGCGTAACCGTCGGGGCTTTTTTGCGCGGGCGCCTGTGGCAGCGGCCAAGGGCTTGAAATCAGAGGAATTTGGCGAGATGGCAAGCTTTCTGCTTAGTCGGTAGTGACCCATGCACTGATGCAGTCGCTGTGACGAATGCAGTGCGGCAGGCGGGACGGGGAGTTTCGCCGGCAGCGGTTAGCTGGCGTCAGTCGGGCAGGTAAGGCCGACGATGCGTTACAAAGCCAGGCACTGCGCTTAGACTTGAGTCGGGTTTGTTTTCCTGGGGCAAGTCCACCAATTCGGGAGAGAGTTTCATGAAGCTAGTCACTGCCATCATCAAGCCGTTCAAGTTGGACGACGTGCGCGAGTCGCTGTCCGAAATCGGCGTGCAGGGCATTACCGTTACTGAAGTCAAAGGCTTCGGCCGGCAGAAGGGTCACACCGAGCTGTATCGCGGCGCGGAGTATGTGGTCGATTTTCTGCCCAAGGTGAAAATCGACGTTGCTATCGACGACAAGGATCTGGATCGGGTTATCGAGGCGATAACCAAGGCTGCCAACACCGGCAAGATCGGTGACGGCAAGATCTTCGTGGTCAATCTGGAACAGGCGATCCGCATCCGTACCGGCGAAACCGATACCGACGCGATCTAAACGCCGCCACAAACCCAACGCCCCAGGAGAAAACAATATGACTCTGCGTAAATTCGCAGGGCTAGGCGCCCTGTTGTCCATCGTAATGCCCGGCCTGGCTATGGCGGCAGATCCGGTGGCGCCTCCTGTCCTCAATTCCGGCGACACCGCCTGGATGCTGACCTCCACAGCCCTCGTGCTGTTCATGACCATTCCGGGCCTCGCGCTGTTCTACGGCGGCATGGTGCGGTCGAAAAACATTCTTTCGGTGATGATGCAGTGCTTCGCCATTACCGGCCTGGTCACCATCCTGTGGTTCCTTTATGGCTACAGCATGGCGTTCGACACCACCGGGATGGAAGCCAACGTCGTCAACCTGAACTCCTTCGTCGGCAGCTTTGCCAAGGCCTTCCTCGCGGGCGTCACGCCTGCCAGCATTACCGGCCCGGCAGCGCTGTTCCCTGAAGCAGTGTTCGTCACTTATCAAATGACCTTCGCCATCATCACCCCGGCGCTGATCGTCGGTGCCTTCGCCGAGCGCATGAAGTTCTCCGCGATGCTGGTGTTCATGGGCGTCTGGTTCACGCTGGTCTATGCGCCGATCGCGCACATGGTCTGGAGCGGTCCGGGTTCGCTGCTGGGCGACTGGGGCGTGCTCGATTTCGCGGGCGGCACCGTGGTCCACATCAACGCCGGTATCGCCGGTCTGGTGGCGTGCCTGGTGCTGGGCAAGCGCAAAGGCTTCCCGACCACCCCGATGGCACCGCACAACCTTGGTTACACCCTGATGGGCGCGGCCATGCTGTGGGTCGGCTGGTTCGGCTTCAACGCCGGTTCCGCCGCGGCCGCCAACGGCACTGCCGGCATGGCGATGCTGGTGACTCAGATCGCGACCGCTGCCGCTGCACTGGGCTGGATGTTCGCCGAGTGGATCACCCACGGCAAACCTAGCGCACTGGGCATTGCCTCGGGTGTGGTTGCAGGTCTGGTGGCAATCACGCCGGCAGCCGGTACCGTGGGCCCGATGGGCTCGCTGATCATCGGTCTGGCGGCCGGTGTGGTGTGCTTCTTCTGCGCGACCACGCTGAAACGCAAACTCGGTTACGACGACTCCCTGGATGCCTTCGGCGTGCACGGTATCGGCGGTATCCTTGGCGCGATCCTCACCGGCGTGTTCGCCGCGCCGGCCATGGGCGGCTTCGGCACCGTGACCGACATCGCTTCGCAAGTGTGGATTCAGTGCAAAGGCGTCGGCTTCACGGTGATCTACACCGCGATCGTCACCTTCATCATCCTCAAGGTACTGGACGTGGTCATGGGCCTGCGTGCCACCGAGGAAGAAGAGGCAGTGGGTCTGGACCTGGCACAACACAACGAACGCGGCTACAACCTGTAAGTACGCGCATCGAAAAAACTTGCCCGGCTTGCCGGGCATTTTTTTGTCTGGAATTTGTCATTCAGGTAGTGGCTGAAAGGATTTTTCGTACGGCTTTGGTCGTGTTTACGACAAGCGTTTTTCTGCGGCCAATGGCTTACATCATTGCAGGAATATTAGGGCCTTTGTTTTTTCCCAGAGCGCGCTAGAATGCGCCCCGAACGTGCGGAGAACTGTATGTGGCAACAGACTCTGATAACCCTGCGGGCACGGCCCCGGGGCTTTCATCTGGTAACGGACGAGTTACTCGCCGGCCTGCCTGAACTCAAGGCGTGCCGGGTCGGTCTGTTGCATTTGTGGCTGCAGCATACCTCGGCGTCGTTGACCATCAACGAGAACGCCGATCCGGCGGTCCGTCGCGACTTCGAACGATTTTTCAATCGTCTGATCCCACAAGGAACAGACGGCTATGAGCATAACGACGAAGGCCTGGACGACCTCCCGGCGCACTTCAAGGCCAGCGTACTTGGCTGTCAGATCAGTCTGCCGGTTTCGGCAGGGCGACTGGCTCTGGGGACCTGGCAAGGTGTTTATCTGGGCGAGCACCGTGATCATGGCGGTGCCCGTAAAGTCCTCGCCACCCTGCACGGTGAAGGGGCGTAAACCGTTGGTCACCCGCGGTTACCGATTTTTTTCCGGCGACTTTCGACAGTCGCCAAAGCTGGTCTATAACTAATCTGCTTTTCGCAAGTCATGAGGTAGAACATGAGCGACGATGATCTGGAAAACGACGACCTCGAAGTAGGCGACGAAGACGAGGCCGAGGAAGGCCTGGAAGCAGCAGCGGAAGACGTTGCTGACGACGATGGCGGTGACGATACGCCGGCCCCGGCTGCCAAAGGCAAAGCCAAGGCTGCGGTGTCGATCGACGAGTTGCCGAGCATCGAAGCCAAGAACAAGGAGCGCGACGCCCTGGCCAAGGCCATGGAAGAATTCCTTGCGCGCGGCGGCAAGGTGCAGGAAGTGGAGGCCAACGTGGTCGCCGATCCGCCCAAGAAGCCGGATAACAAGTACGGCAGCCGCCCTATCTGAGGCGTGCTACCTGCTTGCTGAAAAAGCCCGCCGTCGCTGCGGGCTTTTTCATGCCTGAAACAAAGAGGTCATGGATACACGCAATCCCCTGTGGGAGCGGGCTTGCTCGCGAAAGCGGTGTGTCATTCAAATTGTATGTCGACTGACACGGCCTCTTCGCGAGCAAGCCCGCTCCCACAGGGGATAGTGGATCAGTTCGAGAGGGCATTCCAGCGCGCCAGCACCGCCGGCAAATCAGTCAGGCTGCGAATCTCGGCATCCGGCAGCCGCTCGGCTTCCCAGACCTTGCCCGTCGGGTTGAACCAGACGGCACGCATGCCCGCTTGTTGCGCCCCGGCAATGTCATCGCCGGGATGATCGCCGATATGTACGGCGGTTTCGGCTGTGGCATCACCACGCTGCAACGCCTCGTGAAACAGCCGCACATCCGGCTTGGCGATGCCGATATCTTCGGCGCACAAGGCAAACTTGAAGTAATCCGCCAGGCCCAGCCGACGCACGTCGGCGTTGCCGTTGGTGACCACGCCGAGTGCGTAATGGTTGGCAAGGATTTCCAGGGTCGGTTCGACCTCCGGGAACACCTCGATCTGATGCCGCGCATGCAGGAATACTTCAAAGCTTTTGTCGGCCAGATCCGCAGCTTCGCCGTGGGCGTACCCGGCTTCCTCCAGTGCGTGGAACAGCACCCGCCGACGTAACGCACTGATGCGGTGCTTGAGGCCCGGTTCGCTGGCCAGCACCCGCTCACGAATCCCCCACAAATGCTCCACCGGCACTGCGCCCAGATTCGGCGCGTGTTCGCTCAGCCATTGGCGCAATACCGCTTCGGCGCTGACGATCACCGGGGCGGTGTCCCACAGGGTGTCGTCGAGGTCGAAGGTGATCAACTGGATGTTCATGAATCGTCGCCTTTGCTGCGTTTGGCCCGTGGGTGGGCGCTGTCATAGACCGCCGCCAGGTGCTGGAAGTCCAGGTGGGTGTAGATCTGCGTGGTCTTGATGTCCGAGTGGCCGAGCAGTTCCTGCACCGCGCGCAGGTCCTGCGAGGATTCCAGCAAGTGGCTGGCAAAGGAATGCCGCAGCATGTGCGGGTGCAGGTTCTGCCCCAGTTCGCGCTCGCCGGCCAGTTTTACTCGCACCTGAATCGCCCGTGGGCCGAGGCGCCGACCTTGTTGGCTGACGAATACGGCGTCGTCGGCCGGGTTGGTCATGGCTCGCAGCGGCAGCCATTGCTCCAGTGCTTCGCGGGCCTTTTTGCCGACCGGCAGCAGGCGGGTCTTGCTGCCCTTGCCGAGCACCTGAACCATGCCGTCGGCCAGATCCAGCTGATCGAGATTGAGCCCGGTCAGCTCGGACAGGCGCAGGCCCGAGGAATAGAACAATTCGAGAATCGCCTGATCACGACGGGCGAGAAAATCGTCCTCGACCGCACCCTCAAGCAGTTGCAGCGCACGGTCGGTGTCGAGGGTTTTCGGCAGGCGCCGTTCGCCTTTCGGCGGCGCCAGTCCGGTGGCCGGGTCGTGGTCGCACAGGCCTTCGCGATTGAGGTAGTGATAGAGCCCGCGCACCGCCGAAAGCAATCGGGCGAGACTGCGTGACGACTGCCCCTGCGCATGCAGGCGGGCGATCAGGCTGCGCAGACGCTGAATATCCAGCGCCGCCCAACTGCCAATGTTCTGCTTGAGGCACCAGCCGAGGACTTTATCGAGGTCGCGGCGGTAGGCCGACAGGGTGTGCGGCGACACCTGTCGCTCACTGCGCAGGTGTTCGCAGTAAGCGTCCAGTTGTCGTTCCATGCTCAGCGTACCGAGCGCAGGGAGCTGTTGACCCGTGGCAGCACGCGACCCATGACTTCAGCGATGTAGCTGAGGAACAGCGTGCCCACCGAACTCTTGTAGTGCTGCGGATCACGGCTGGCGATCGCCAGAATGCCGTGGATGCCTTGATGGCTGACCGCGACCACCGCGGTGGAGCCGATCTGCTTGCGCTGTTCTTCGCCGAACAGGAAGTCCAGCTCATGTTCTCGCAGAGTGCCGCTGACGCTCTTGCCTTCGGTGAGCAGACCGCCGATCGCGGTTTGCGCGTCGGCATGAGTCACCCAGCGGCCAACCGGTGCCGGGTTGTCGCCGAGCAGGATCAGGCTGACAAAGGGCACCTGAAAGTCCTGGCGCAGGCTGTCTTCGACGCTGATCACCACGTCTTCCAGACTGGCCGCGTCCATCAGCGACAGAATCAGGCGACGGGTCTTGTCGAACAGCCGGTCATTGTCGCGGGCGACGTCCATCAACTGCGAGAGACGATGACGCATCTCGATGTTGCGGTCGCGCAGGATGCTCATCTGCCGTTCGACCAGCGAAACGGTGTCACCGCGCTGGTGGGGAATGCGCATCGCAGGCAGCAGTTCTTCGTGCTCGACGAAGAAGTCCGGATGAGCCTCCAGGTATGCGGCAACCGCTGCCGCCTCCAGGCTCTCGGACGCTGATTCGTCGGACTGTCGGGCGGGTACCTGAGGCTTATCGGTCATGGCTTCTGCTCACTCAAAGACGCACTTGTCCTTCGTATACACGCACTGCCGGGCCGGTCATCAGCACCGGGTGGCCAGGGCCTGCCCATTCAATGGACAGACGCCCGCCGGGCAGGTCGATCAACAGCGGCGAATCCATCCACCCCTGGCTGATGGCCGCGACAGCCGCGGCGCAAGCGCCGGTGCCGCAGGCCTGGGTTTCCCCGGCCCCGCGTTCCCAGACGCGCAACTGCGCGCGGTTGCGGTCGATGACCTGGATGAAACCGACGTTGACCCGCGCCGGGAAGCGCGGATGGTGTTCGATTTTCGGCCCCAGTTCATGCACCGGTGCATTGTTGATGTCCTGTACGCGCAGCACCGCATGGGGGTTGCCCATTGACACAGCGGCCAGTTCGACCGTGGTGCCGTCGACTTCCAGCTGATAGCTGCTGGCCTGTGCCGGTGCGTCGAACGGAATATCCGCCGGCACCAGACGCGGCGCGCCCATGTTCACCCCGATCTGGCCGTCGTTACGCACGTCCAGCTCGATGATGCCGCCCTTGGTCTCGACGCGAATCTGCCGCTTGGCCGTCAGACGTTTGTCGAGCACGAAGCGCGCGAAGCAGCGTGCACCGTTGCCGCACTGTTCCACTTCCGAGCCATCGGAGTTGAAGATCCGGTAACGGAAATCCACGTCCGGATTGCTCGGCGCTTCGACGATCAGCAATTGGTCGAAACCGATACCGGTGTGCCGGTCGCCCCATTGCTTGGCGTGCTTGGGCTGAATATGCGCGTGCTGGCTGACCAGGTCGAGAACCATGAAGTCATTGCCCAGGCCGTGCATTTTGGTAAAACGCAGCAGCATGGGTTACTCCGGCAGCAGGCTTTCGCCGGCAAACAGCTCGGCCACGGTTTCGCGGCGGCGCACTTCAAAAACCTGATCACCGTCTACCAACACTTCAGCGGCACGGCCACGGGTGTTGTAGTTGGAACTCATCACGAAGCCGTAGGCACCGGCCGAATGCACGGCCAGCAGGTCGCCTTCTTCCAGCGCGAGCTCACGATCCTTGGCGAGGAAATCGCCGGTTTCGCAGATCGGGCCGACGATGTCGTATTTGCGCGCAGCGGAGTCACGCGGTTTGATCGCAGTGACGTCCATCCAGGCCTGATACAGCGCCGGACGGATCAGGTCGTTCATCGCCGCGTCGACGATGGCGAAATCCTTGTGTTCGGTGTGCTTGAGGTACTCGACCTGAGTCAGCAGCACGCCAGCGTTGGCGACGATGAAGCGGCCCGGTTCGAACACCAGCGCCAGGTCACGGCCGTTCAGACGCTTGCGCACGGCCTTGATGTAGTCGCCTGCCAGCGGCGGTTCTTCATCGCGATAACGCACGCCCAGGCCACCACCGAGATCGATGTGGCGCAGGTGGATGCCGCAGTCGCCGAGGCGGTCGACCAGATCCAGCAGACGGTCGAGGGCATCGAGGAACGGCGGCAGGGTGGTCAGTTGCGAGCCGATGTGGCAGTCGACACCGATCACTTCCAGGTTCGGCAGGTGCGCGGCACGCACGTACACGTCTTCGGCGTCGGCAATGGCGATGCCGAACTTGTTCTCTTTGAGACCGGTGGAAATGTAAGGGTGGGTGCCGGCGTCGACGTCCGGGTTCACGCGCAGCGAGACCGGTGCGCGAACACCCAGCTCGGCAGCCACGACTTGCAGGCGTTCAAGCTCGTCGGTGGATTCGACGTTGAAGCAGTGCACGCCGACTTCCAGCGCGCGACGCATGTCGTCACGGGTCTTGCCGACGCCGGAGAACACGATTTTGTCGGCGCTGCCGCCAGCGGCGAGTACACGTTCCAGCTCGCCACGGGAAACGATGTCGAAACCGGCGCCGAGACGGGCCAGGACATTCAGAACCCCGAGGTTGGAGTTGGCCTTGACGGCGTAGCAGACCAGGTGCGGCATGCCGGCCAGCGCGTCGGCGTAGGCCAGATACTGGGCTTCGATGTGCGCACGCGAGTAGACGTAGGTGGGCGTGCCGAAGCGGTCGGCGATGGCGGACAGCGCCACACCTTCCGCGAACAGCTCCCCGCCACGGTAGTTAAAAGCGTCCATGGCGATCCCTTATTGGTAAACGTCGTGCTTGTGTGCTTTGGACGGCTGCTTCTGCGAAGACTGGGCTTGCTCGGCCGGGTCCTGATCGTCATCCGGCAGGTACAGCGGGCCTTTTTGACCACAGGCCGAAACGAGGCAGGCAACCGCGACGAGCGCAGCAAGGGAAGAGATCAGGCGCTTCATGGCGAAATCCTTGAAAATGCGTTAATTGCGCCGGAGTATACCGGCCACCCGGCAGCTTGCCTATGCGAGGGGGTTCCCGTCCGGCGGGGCTGTCTGAATACGCATAAACCCCTGTGGGAGCGGGCTTGCCCGCGAAGGCGTCGGTCCAGTCGAGAAAAATGCTGGATGTGCCGGCCCCTTCGCGAGCAAGCCCGCTCCCACAAGTGTTGTGTTGGATGTGCCGGCAGGTGCTTGGTCGTTAATCTTTGCAATCGGCCGGCAGCGTCCGTATCTTGCGGCGCTTGAGCCTGATCAGACATTTTTTGAGGTTGCCACAATGAGTTTGTCCGAAGCGCGTTTCCACGATCTGGTCGATGAAACCCAGGAAAAACTGGAGGACATCTTTGACGAAAGCGACCTGGATATCGACCTGGAAAGCTCGGCCGGTGTACTGACTGTGAAGTTTGAAAACGGCACGCAGCTGATTTTCAGTCGTCAGGAGCCGTTGCGCCAGCTGTGGTTGGCGGCGGTCTCCGGCGGTTTCCACTTCGACTACGACGAAGAGAGCGAGCGCTGGATGTGCGACAAGAGCGAAGAGCAATTGGGCGAAATGCTCGAACGCATCGTCAAGCAGCAGGCCGGTGTCGAATTCGATTTCGAAGGTCTGTGATTTCGTGACTGATAGCGCACCTGTTCGTCCGCCAAAGCCGCTTTACAGCAACATCAGCCCGGCCGTGCCTTCGCCGTGCAGCGGCGTATGCCGGCTGGATGAACAGAAGGTTTGTCTCGGCTGCTTCCGCCATGTCGAGGATATTCGCGAATGGCGCTCGGCAGACGATCAGCGCCGTCGGATCATCTGCCAGCAGGCTGCCGCACGAAAAGCCCTGACTTGACTCGACCTTGTGGTGAGGGGATTTATCCCCGATAGACTGCGCAGCAGTCTCAGAAGCTTGGGGGCCGCTGCGCGACCCATCGGGGATAAATCCCCTCGCCACAGGGGTTCTTGCCAGATCAAAAGTGGGTGGCTTGTATATTTTTTGAGCTGTGATAGTGTCCGAACACGCCTCAACCCATCGAGGCATGGTGAAAACCCCGTCTTTTTTGGCGGGGTTTTGCTTTTTTTGTGTGCAGAAGAAAGGAGTCTGCCCGGATCATGACCGCACCTTCCATCACTCTTACCCGTCTGGACGTGCAACGTCTGGAGCGCTTGATCGACAACCTGAATGAGAAAGACCAGGCTGCGCCGGGCGTGATCGCGCTGCAAACCGAACTGGACCGCGCCGATACGCTGGTCGGCCACGATGAAGTGCCCGCCGATGTCGTGACGATGAATTCCCGCGTGCACTGCCGCGAAGAAGGCAGCGGCAAGGACTATCACCTGACGCTGGTCTACCCCAAGGATGCCAACGCCGACGAAGGCAAGATCTCGATCCTCGCGCCGGTCGGCAGCGCGCTGCTGGGCCTGAAGGTCGGTCAGCACATCGACTGGCCGGCTCCGGGTGGCAAGACCCTGAAACTGACGTTGCTGGAAGTTGAATCGCAGCCTGCCAACGGCGGTGAATTCCGCGAGTGATCCCGCCTCAGACCTGTTCGAGCGCCTCGTTCAGGGCGCGCTCCAGGTCGGCCTTGTAGCGCAGATACAAATTGCTTGAACTCTGACCATCACCGAGCAGGCCCGAGAGGTCCAGGTCGGTGATGTAGCAGCGATAGCGCTCGGTCTCGCGGCGCTGCTCGACGATCTCCCGGGCGACCACATGGAACAGCTGGTCGCCATATTCCAGCTCGCTGAATTCCCGTTGATTGCAATATAAGGTGACCTGCACCTCTCCCGGTGCGGCTTTGCCGACGATCGCCTGCACGTCGTAGAACGGTTTGTTGACCGGTGTCTGCGGCGCCGGTCGTGGTTCGACCCGGCGCGCCCGCCCGGGGCCGGAAGGCAATAGCTGGTAATACAAGGTGTCGAGGCCGACCGCCGGGCTGCCATCCATCGGCAACAGCGCTTCGCGTCGGTACTGGATCGATTGCAGGAAGCGCTGCAGCGGTACCAGCAGGCTCTGTTCATCGTGATACGGCAGATGCTGTTGCCACAGCGCGTTGAACTCATCCAGCACGTACAGCTCGGCCTGTTGTTCGCTGATCCGGTAGAACACCTGAATCGATTCCGGCTGACCCATCGGCAGGATCAACGCGAGGTCGTGATCCTCCAGCGCCATCGGGTCCAGGTGCAGCGGGCTGTAGCGCGGCTGTTCTTCGCCCAGATAATCGAGCAGCGCCGGCAATGTCGCGAGGGCTGCGTGATTGACCTGGCCCGGCACCAGCTCCAGCACGTGATAGTGCTGTTGCACCTGAATCAGGTAGCGGTGATTGAGCTCGCTGAGCAGCAGGGTCTGCGCGGTGTCGATGACTTCTTCGACGCGCCGGGCAATGAACTGCGCGCGGTTGTGGCAGAAGCAGCGCACTTTCAATGACGGCTGCTGCGGGCCGCGCGGCAGATTGTTGAGATAGTCGCGCAGGCAATCGAGCAGCGCGTGGGGGCCGTCGAAACGGTTGACCAGCACTTCATTCCAGCTGTTGAGCGTGACCTGATCGAGGGTCAGCACAAGGTTTTCGCGCACCCCGGCGTAACTCAGCGAGTCAGTACGCTCGGTGGTCATCAGGATGTTCAGGTCGCGGTGGTGCTTGAGCGGATCGACACCGACGTTGACCAGCATCAGCACTTCGCTCGGCACCGCAGCGCGCAGCAGTCGTTCTTCGGCAACGGTCGGCAGGGGCAGGGCGATGCACTGCTGCAGGCTGCCGAGCAGGTTGAACAACTCGAACTCGCTCATGTCGCTGGTACCGGGGTGCAGCGCCAGTCGGGTGCTGCTATCGATCACACCGTTGCGATGGCACCAGGTCAGCAGTTCGAGCAGTTCGCGGCTGCGCTTGATCGGCGCGAAGTGCTCCCATTCCAGGGCATTCAGGCTGCCGTTGTACAAGCCCCACTGGGTTTGCCCAGGCTCTTTTTTATTCGGCGATTGCACCAGCGTCAGGGTGTCTTCGGCCAGATCCGGGGCGATGCCGGGATTGATGAATTCGACCTTGTCGGCCTTGCGCTCGAACGCGGCGTACAGGCGACGACCGAGCACGTTCAGGTCGCGCTTGTTGATCAGGCTGACGGTCTGTTCGCTGCGGGCGAACTGGGTCAGGAAGCGGTAGCTGTAATTCAGCTCATTGACCAGCGCGCGGCGTTCGGCGCTGACCTGGCGGACTTTCCACTGGCTGCGGCTGTCGAGCAAGGCCAGCTGGCGCTGATCCCAATGCCATTCGTGCGCCAGGCGTTCCAGCAACGAGCGCTGCCAGCTCTGGGTGCGGCTGTTGCCGGTGAGCTTGCGGTTGACCTTGAGGTACAGCGCGCGCCGCACCAGCTCCAGACGCTCCGGCTCGTTGCGGGCGCTGAGGTATTCCTCGATGCGTCGGTACACCACCATGTACGGATCCAGCTCATCCAGATCCAGCTGATTGGCGAACACGGCCTGCTTGTAGCGCAGGCTCAGGCACTGCACTTGCGGGTGTTCGCTGGCGTAGACCTCGGTCAGCAACAGCTTGAGCACCGACTTGTAGGGCGATTCGATGCCCTTGAACAACTGCCACAGGCCGGCACCGATGAACTCGCCCGGCGGAATTGTCGCCAGATGCCCGAGATCAAGCGTCTCGTCGGCGCGAATGAAACGCTTGGACAGCAGAGTGTGGGTGTACAGGTCGTAAGCGCTTTCTTCGTAGACCGGCACCAGCCACCAGATCGGTGTGCGCCCGGCCAGCCAGATCGCGGTGCGATAAAACTCGTCCAGCAACAAATAGTGCTGCGTGCTGCCGCAGTTTTCGGAGCTGAGCTGGGTGTCGCGTTCGCCTTTGACGAAACGCACCGGGTCGATCAGAAAGAAGTGCGCCTCGGCGCCTTGGGTCGCGGCCCAGGCTTCGAGGAGCTGGCATTTTTTGCGCAGCTCGGCGAGTTCGTTTTCGCTCAGGTCCGGTGCGTGGCAAACCCACACGTCCATGTCGCTCTGATCGGCCTGGGCCAGGGTGCCGAGGCTGCCCATCAGAAACAGTCCGTGAATCGGCCGAGGCGGGTTGCTGCCATGGCGCGGCTTGTAGGAGAACGAGCGGGTCAGGCGCTGCGCTTCGGTGAGGGCGCTGGCGTCCGGTTCATAGTTGGACAGCCCGGCGGGGGTGCTGCCGGAAACATAGCCCGGCAACAGCGGGTGATTGACGTGGAAGAACAGCGGCAGCAGGGTCAGCACGCCTTGCTGGCGGCTCGACAGGCCTTCAAGTGCCCGGCCGAGCCGGCCTTCATTGAGTTTGAGAAAACGCGCGCGCAGCTGGCTGAGCACCTTGCGGTCGATGCCTTCGTCCAGGTCGGGGCGGATTTCATGGGTGCGCGTCATGTCAGCTCAAACCGGCTCGCAGGCTCGGACGAAGAGGGTCTCGGAATGGGAGGCAGTTTAGCCTTTGCGCAGCGGGACTTTTAAGCTGAATTTGTTTTTTGACGTCAGATTTTTAGCGGTGAGCGATCAAGCGGGCCCGCGGAAATCCCGTGGCAGGAGTTCCCGTGGGCGAAGACGGGAAAAATCAGGCGGTTTCCTGTTCTCTCAGAATGGTCAGCACGGTTTGCACATTTTGCGCGGCATCACGACCCAGGCTGGTCAGATACCCGCCATCGGGCTGGTCGGTGAGGTCTTTCTCGAAGAGGCGTTTGGCGGCGGCGATATGTTTCGGGGCAGCGGTCTGATGAATTTTCAAACCTTCCTGGGAACTGTCCAGGGGAAAGAGTGCGAGGACTTCCAGTTCGGCAACCAGCTCAGGGGTAAGCGACATAAGGACTCCAGACTTTCTAGGAATTGGACGACAGCGCCCCTAAGGTGAACCCGCTTTTGCGGCATGTCCAGTGCCGGTGGCCGGGTTTTTCCTTTCGAGGTGGAGTGCAGTGTAGTCAGGGGCCTGGAGATGGTGCGGCAGATACGTAACAAACATTGTAGGAGTGAGCCTGCTCGCGATTGCGCCGTGTCAGTCAGCTGATTTTTTGCTGAAAGAACGCAATCGCGAGCAGGCTCACTCCTACAGGATCGGGGTTTACTGCTTTTCCGGTGGCAGCTCTGGCAGCGCACGCAGCGCAGTTTCATACCACTCGGTATCGAACGCGCGGTCTTCGTCGAGCATCGAGTCAATCTCGTAGGCCAGCACATGGGCCATCAGATTGAGGATCTCTTCGCGCTCGACGCCCACCAGGGTCAGCTTGTTGTAGGTCGCCTTGGCCGCTGGCGGGTTGTCGCTTTCGATCTGGTTCTCGATGGCTTCGATCAACGTCGCTTCGGTGAACTCTTCTTCGTCGTTGTCGATGTCTGTCGGCTCGCTCATGGCAGGCTCCTAAAGGAAAGGCGCCAGTTTATCCGCATTCAGTAACGTGATGTTACTGGCGAGATTAACCGTTGCGATCTATAAAAAAGCACTGCCCACCCCGCACGGCCTGGAGGCTATGTGATGTTCAAGCTCTACGGATTCGCTGTCAGCAACTACTACAACATGGTCAAGCTGGCGCTGCTGGAAAAGGGCCTGGCGTTCGAAGAGGTGACGTTCTACCCGACGCCGACCCCGCAATCGCTGGCGATCAGCCCGCGCGGCAAAGTACCGGTACTCGGCGTCGATGCCGGATTTATTAACGAAACCGCGATCATCCTTGAATACCTCGAGCAGACCCAGAAGGGCACGCCGCTGCTGCCGAGCGATCCATTCGAGCGGGCGCAGGTGCTGGCGATCGCCAAGGAAATCGAGTTGTACATCGAACTGCCGGGCCGCGCCTGTTATGGCGAAGCGTTCTTCGGCTCGCCGGTGCCGGAGGCGATCAAGGAGAAAACCAAAGCCGAGCTGCTGCTGGGTTTCGCGGCACTGGGCCGCCACGGCAAATTCGCCCCGTACGTGGCGGGCGACAGTTTGAGCATCGCGGATTTGTATTTCCTGTACAGCGTGCCGCTGGCGTGTGCGGTCGGGCAGAAACTGTTCGGGATCGATTTGCTGGCAGAGATGCCGAAAGCCAAGGCGCTGCTGGAGCGGCTTGAGCAGAATCCGCACGTGCAGAAGATTGCAGCGGACAAAGAGGCGGCGATGCCGGCGTTTTTGGCGATGATCGCTGCCAAGAAGTAAGTTTTTTGGCGTTCTGAAGGACGCATTCGCGAGCAAGCCCGCTCCCACTGGGGATTTCGTTGGTCACAATGTTGTGTTCAACATCAATCCAAATGTGGGAGCGGGCTTGCTCGCGAAGCTTTTGACCTTTAGCGGCTGGCGATGACGGCCTGACCGCGAACCACCGCTGCCTTGACCTGCGCCGGCGCCGTCCCGCCGATATGGTCACGGGCATTCACCGAGCCTTCCAGGGTCAGCACGGCGAACACGTCCTGCTCGATCTGGTCGCTGAACTGTCGCAGTTCTTCCAGGCTCATCTCGGCCAGATCCTTGCCGGTGTCGACGCCGTACTTCACCGCGTGACCGACGATTTCGTGGCAGTCACGGAACGGCAGGCCACGGCGCACCAGGTAGTCCGCCAGGTCGGTCGCGGTGGAGAAACCACGCAGGGCCGCTTCGCGCATGATCGCGTGTTTCGGTTTGATCGCCGGGATCATGTCGGCAAACGCCCGCAGCGAATCGCGCAGGGTGTCGGCGGCGTCGAACAGCGGCTCTTTGTCTTCCTGGTTGTCCTTGTTGTAGGCCAGTGGCTGGCCTTTCATCAGGGTCAGCAGGCCCATCAGGGCGCCGAACACGCGGCCGGTCTTGCCGCGAACCAGTTCCGGCACGTCCGGGTTTTTCTTTTGCGGCATGATCGAGCTGCCGGTGCAGAAGCGGTCCGGCAGATCGATGAACTGGAACTGCGCGCTGGTCCACAGCACCAGCTCTTCGGAGAAACGCGACAGGTGCATCATCGCGATGCTGGCGGCCGAGCAGAATTCGATGGCGAAGTCGCGATCGGAAACGTTGTCCAGCGAGTTGCCGCCGACGGCGTCGAAGCCCAGCAGTTGCGCGGTGTATTCGCGATCGATCGGGTAGGTGGTGCCGGCCAGCGCGGCGCTGCCCAGTGGCATGCGGTTGGTGCGCTTGCGGCAGTCGACCAGACGCTCGTAGTCGCGGCTGAGCATTTCGAACCAGGCCAGCATGTGATGCCCGAAGGTCACTGGCTGAGCAGTTTGCAGGTGAGTGAAGCCGGGCATGATGCTCGCCGCTTCACGCTCGGCCTGCTCCAGCAGACCTTTTTGCAGGCGGGTGATCTCGGCCAGGATCAGGTCGATCTCGTCGCGCAGCCACAGACGGATGTCGGTGGCGACCTGGTCGTTGCGGCTGCGCCCGGTGTGCAGTTTCTTGCCGGTGATGCCGATGCGATCGGTCAGGCGTGCTTCGATGTTCATGTGCACGTCTTCAAGGTCGACGCGCCAGTCGAACTGGCCGGCTTCGATTTCGCCCTGAATGGTCTTCAGGCCGTCGATGATGCTGTCGCGCTCGGCATCGGTCAGCACGCCGACCTTGGCCAGCATGGTGGCGTGGGCGATCGAGCCCATGATGTCGTGGCGATACAGGCGCTGGTCGAAGGTGACGGAGGCGGTGAAGCGGGCGACGAAGGCGTCGACGGGTTCACTGAAGCGGCCGCCCCAGGACTGATTGGTCTTGTCAGTGCTCATGAATTCGCTCGTATCGGCTTGAAGAAAGAAGGCGTGAAACGCTGGCGCGGATAATAACAGGGTTGCCAATCCTGTCGCTGACACCGGTCGATACGTTTTTTTCTCATCTGCTCATTCATAGTCGGCGCCGTCTGCGGGGGATTTGCGCAAGGATATTTTTCGATTGAGCAATATCGGCCCGGCAAGCGTCTACAGTTGGACATAAGGGTCGGCGCGACTGCGGATCGCACAAAGGTCCGGACGCCGACTATAAGAAGAGGGGGTGGGTGGTTTTGTCCTTTGGCATACCCCGTGAAAAACGCAGGAAACAGCGGGCTTTGAGCAGTACGACCCGGACACTGGCAAATATTGCTGGCCGACGTACGGCACTTTTTGGCGCTCGGGCTAGTCTTAGCGTGGATCGCGGTGACGGACGTCACTTCACCTGTCTACGCTATCCTTGTGCGAGACTCACGCAGGAATCCAGCGCAATATGAATGTCCTGATCGTTGATGACGAACCACTGGCTCGCGAGCGCCTAAGCCGAATGGTAAGCGAGCTCGAGGGTTATACAGTCCTGGAGCCCAGCGCCACGAATGGCGAAGAGGCGTTAGCGCTGATCGACAGCCACAAGCCGGATATCGTGTTGCTCGATATCCGCATGCCGGGCCTCGATGGCCTGCAGGTCGCTGCCCGTCTGTGCGAACGCGAAACGCCACCGGCCGTGGTGTTTTGCACCGGCCCCGATGAATTTGCCGTGGAAGCCCTGCAGGCCAGCGCCGTGGGCTATGTGGTGAAACCCGTGCGAACCGAACATCTGCATGACGCCCTGAAACGGGCTGAACGTCCCAACCGGGCGCAACTCTCGGCCCTGACCCGTCCCGCCGCCGAAAGCGGTAATGGCCCGCGCAGTCACATCAGCGCCCGCACCCGCAAAGGCATCGAGCTGATCCCGCTGGATCAGGTGGTCTATTTCATTGCCGATCACAAATACGTGACCCTGCGCCATGAAAGCGGCGAGGTGCTGCTGGATGAGCCGCTGAAAGCCCTCGAAGACGAATTCGGCGAGCGTTTCGTGCGTATCCACCGCAACGCGTTGGTCGCCCGTGACCGCATCGAACGTCTGCAACGCACGCCGCTGGGGCATTTCCAGCTGTTCCTCAAAGGCCTTAATGGTGATGCGCTGATCGTCAGCCGTCGGCATGTGGCCGGTGTGCGCAAGATGATGCAGGGCCTCTGACCCGGCCTTCGCGCGCGGTTGCACTTTCTTCTACCGGGCATTGCAGGCCAGGGAGGCCACGCCGTTTCTGATTCAAGTCAAAGTGGATTTGGCTGAGCTGTTATTATCCGCCGTATCTATTCAGTACGGATTGATCCATGTCCTCTCGCGAAATCCGCATCGCCACCCGTAAAAGTGCGCTGGCCCTCTGGCAGGCCGAATACGTCAAAGCCCGTCTGGAAGCGGCCCATCCGGGTCTGCTGGTGACGCTGGTGCCCATGGTCAGTCGCGGCGACAAGCTGCTCGACTCGCCGCTGTCGAAAATCGGCGGCAAGGGCCTGTTCGTCAAGGAGCTGGAAACCGCGCTGCTGGAAAACGAAGCCGACATCGCCGTGCATTCGATGAAAGACGTGCCGATGGACTTCCCCGAAGGCCTTGGCCTGTTCTGTATCTGCGAACGCGAAGACCCGCGCGATGCTTTCGTTTCCAATACCTACGCCAGCCTCGATGCGCTGCCTGCCGGCGCCATCGTCGGCACCTCCAGCCTGCGGCGACAGGCGCAGTTGCTGACCCGTCGTCCTGATCTGGAAATCCGCTTCCTGCGCGGTAACGTCAACACTCGTCTGGCCAAGCTCGACGCCGGCGAGTACGACGCGATCATCCTCGCGGCGGCCGGCCTGATCCGTCTCGGTTTTGAAGACCGTATCACCTCGGCCATCAGCGTCGATGACAGCCTGCCGGCCGGTGGTCAGGGCGCCGTCGGCATCGAGTGCCGCAGCGCCGACACGCAAATCCACGCCTTGCTCGCACCGTTGCATCACGCCGACACCGCTTCGCGCGTGACCGCTGAACGTGCCCTCAACAAACACCTGAATGGCGGCTGCCAGGTGCCGATTGCCTGCTACGCCGTGCTTGAAGGTGAGCAGTTGTGGTTGCGTGGTCTGGTGGGCGAACCGAGCGGTGGCAAGCTGCTCAGCGCCGAAGCGCGTGCGCCGCGTGCCAATGCCGAAGCGTTGGGCGTGCAGGTCGCTGAAGCGTTGCTCAGTCAGGGTGCCGACGACATTCTCAAAGCGGTGTATGGCGAGGCAGGTCACGAGTGACTGGCTGGCGCCTGCTGCTGACGCGCCCTGCGGATGACTGTGCGGCGCTGGCCGCGGTGTTGGCCGGACAGGGGATTTTCAGCAGTTGCCTGCCGCTTCTGGACATCGCGCCGCTGCCGGTCTCTGACAAGATACGTCAGGCGCTGGCGCAGCTGCCGGGTTGCAGCGCGGTCATCGTGGTCAGCAAACCGGCGGCGCGGATTGCGCTTGATCTGCTGGACGCTCATGGGCTTCAGTCGCTGTCGATGCCGTGGTTCAGCGTCGGTGCGGCGACCGCGCAGATTCTTCGCGATCACGGTCTCGATGTGCACTGTCCCGCCGACGGCGATGACAGTGAAGCCCTGCTGCAATTGTCGCGTCTGCGCGAGGCGGTCACCGAGCCCAGCGCGCAGGTGCTGATCCTGCGTGGCGAGGGTGGCCGCGAGCTGCTCGCCGAGCGCCTGCGCGCGCTTGGTGCTAGTGTCGAGTATCTGGAGTTGTATCGGCGTGACCTGCCGGCCTACCCGCCGCAAGAGCTGCCGCAGCGGATTGCAGCGGAACGCTTGAACGGGCTGGTGGTCAGCAGTGGACAGGGTTTCGAGCACTTGCGCCAGATGGCCGGCGATGCCTGGCCTTCAATTGCGCAGTTGCCGTTGTTTGTGCCAAGCCCAAGGGTCGCCGAGCTGGCACGTGCCGCCGGGGCCCGAACAGTTGTGGATTGCCGCGGCGCGAGTGCCGCGGCTTTGCTGACGGCGTTACGGGAGCATCCCGTGCCCGTTCTCTAATGCAAAGGATGGATACGTGAGCGAAACAGCCTTGCCTAAAGATGATGTCCAGCCTGTGATCGATGCCCAGGTTGAAACTCCACCGCCGGCCAAAGAGCCGCGCCGAGGCAACGGACTGGCCATTGTCGCCCTGTTGCTCGGCGCTGCCGGCGTGGCGATCGGTGGCTGGGGTGTCTGGCAGGTGCGTCACCTGCAGAGCAACACCGCACAGCAGTCGGATCAGGTGCAGGCGTTGAACGATCAGGCGCAGAGCCTCAAACTCAACGAACAGCGTCTGACCGAGCGCCTCGCGCAATTGCCCGGTGCCGATGAACTCGCCGAACGTCAGCGTCTGGTGACGCAATTGCAGGGGGATCAGCAGCGCCTCAATCAGCGTCTGGAAACCGTTCTCGGCGCCAGCCGCAAGGATTGGCGTCTGGCCGAGGCCGAGCATCTGCTGCGTCTGGCCAGCCTGCGTCTGTCGGCCTTGCAGGACATCAGCAGCGCCCAGGCGCTGGTGCAGGGTGCCGACGAAATTCTGCGTGAGCAGAACGATCCCGGCTCGTTCGCCGCCCGCGAGCAAGTGGCGAAAACCCTCGTCGCGCTGCGCAGCACCGAGCAGCCGGATCGCACCGGTCTGTTCCTGCGCATTGGTGCCTTGCGTGATCAGGTCATCGAACTGACCGAGCTGGCGCCTGAGTACAAGGATCGCGGCGAGTCGCTGCTGGGCCTGACCGCTGACGGCGATGGCGCCAGTCGCTGGGCGCAGTGGTGGGATCAGGTGTCGCGTTACATCCGCATCGATTTCAATGCCGACAAGAATGTGAAGCCACTGCTGGCCGGGCAGAGCCTGAGTCAGGTGCGTCTGGCCCTGAGTCTCGCGCTGGAGCAGGCGCAGTGGGCTGCGCTCAATGGCCAGGCGCCGGTCTACACCCAGGCACTGACCGAAGCGCGGGACGTGCTCAAGGGCAATTTCAATCCGGACAATCCGCAGAGCAAAATCATGCTTGAACAGGTTGCCGAGCTGAGCCAGCAACCGGTCACCGTCAAGACGCCGGACCTGACCGGCACGCTGAGTGCGGTGCAGGCTTATCTGGAGCGCCGTAACGTCAACGCTGAAGAGTCGGTCAAACCGTTCGCCAAACCTGCCGCCAATACCGCGCAGGAGACCACGCCATGAAACGCCTGTATGTGATCGTGTTTCTGGTGATCGCGGCGACGGCGGCACTGGGCCTGGCGATTGCCGAGCACTCCGGGTACGTGTTGATTGCCTACAAGAGCTTCCGCTACGAGGCCAGTCTGTGGGCCACGCTGGGCCTGATCGCGGTGTTGTGGCTGCTGATCTGGGGCATCAAGGCCTTGGTCGAGCTGGTCATGGCCTCCAGTGGCGTGGTCAATCCGTGGTCGCGCCGCAACCGCAGCCGGCGGGTGCAGGTGGCCATCGAACACGGGCAGCTGGATCTGGCCGAAGGTCGCTGGGCCAGCGCGCAACGTCATCTGTCTCGCGCCGCCGAGGCCGAGCGCCAGCCGCTGTTGTATTACCTCGGCGCGGCACGCGCGGCCAACGAACAAGGCAAGTACGAAGAGTGTGATCAGTTGCTTGAACGTGCGCTGGAGCGCCAGCCGCAGGCCGAATTGGCGATTGCCTTGAGCCATTCGCAGTTGCAGACCGATCGTGGTGACACCGACGGCGCTCTGGTGACCCTGCAGGCGATGCACGAACGGCATCCGCATAACGTGCAGACCCTGCGTCAGTTGCAGCGTCTGCATCAGCAGCGCGGCGACTGGTCGGCGGTGATTCGCCTGTTGCCGGAGCTGCGCAAGGACAAGGCTTTGCCTGCGGCCGAACTGGCTGAACTGGAGCGGCGTGCCTGGGGTAACAACCTGTCCCTGGCGGCGCATCGGGACGAGGACGGCAAGGTCGGTCTGCAGTCACTCACTCGTGCCTGGGAGCAGTTGACCTCCGCGCAGCGTCAGGAGCCGGCGCTGGTGCTGGCATACGCCGAGCAATTGCGTCAGTTGGGTGCTCAGGTCGAAGCTGAAGAAATCCTGCGCAGCGCCCTCAAGCGCAAGTACGACAGCCATCTCGCGCGTCAGTATGGCCTGGTGCGCGGCAGCGATCCGGCGCGTCAGTTGCAGGCCGCTGAAGGCTGGCTCAAGGAGCATCCAGCGGATCCGAGCCTGTTGCTGACCCTCGGTCGTCTCTGTCTGCAAGCCAGCTTGTGGGGCAAGGCACGGGATTACCTGGAAAGCAGTCTGCGAGTGCAGCGTAACCCGGAAGCCTGCGCCGAGCTGGCACGTCTGCTTGCGCAACTGGGTGACACCGAGCGCAGTAACCAGCTGTTCCAGGAGGGTCTCGGATTGCTGGATGAGCGTCTGCTGGCCGCGCCGTTGCCGGTGCCGGTTCACGCCTGATATCGCGAGGGAGCATGCTCCCTCGTTAACGTTCAGTGAGCGAAAAATTACCTGTGGCGGGCGTCTTGGGCAAAGTCCTACAACGGACTACACCTATTCCTCTCGCACCTGTCGGGTTTTCCCTACACTTCTGGTGAACTGTCGCCAAGGCCCCGCCTTGAAAGGCTGACAAGCTTTCCTCTACCGTAACTGCCTGTCTCCACTGTTACGGAAAAGCCATGTCGTTGGCCTGTTCACGCTCCTTGTTTTTCACGGCTTTCACTGCAGGGGCCATGGCCCTGGGAGCTTCCTATTATCTCGAGTATGCGGTCGGGCTGACGCCCTGCAGCCTGTGCCTGGCGCAAAGGTTTTTCATGGCGTTGCTGACGTTCTGTTGCGGGTTGGCGGCGGTCCACGGCCCACGGCGTGTCGGCCTGTCGCTGTACTGGGTCGCCGCGCTTGGCCTGAGCCTGGGCGGGACGACGGCGGCCTGGCGACAGGTGTTGTTGCAGAGTGACCCGTTGATGCAGATGACGAGGTGCGCGCCTGATGCCGAAGCGTTGTTCAGCAACCTGCCGTGGTTGTGTGCAACGTTGCGGATGCTTAGGGGCGGTGTAGATTGCGCAGAAATTTCCTGGACGCTGTTCGATTTGAGCATTCCGGAATGGAGCCTGCTGTTCTTTGTGGCGATGTCGATCCTGGCGGTCTATCAATTGCTGCGGCTGGTCTGGAGCGCTCTGCAGCGACCGCTCAGCGGCGAAGCGTCGCACCACACGCTGGTCAGGGATTAAACACTTGTATGAACTTTATCTCCTGCGTACCTTGAAGCCATAGGCGTGCGGGCATAATCTGGCCCGCACGTGTCATTGGATTTATGTTGCTCGATGACGCTCTGCCCGGTCGGCCCCCAAGCAATAACAGCCAGAAGAGGGGCGCGGGTGTAGAGCAGCATGACCCACAAGGGAAGAGAGATCGCCATGCTCGAAAGTTGTCAGAATGCTCAGGAACGCTGGGGTGGAGTTCATCTGCTGATCGACCGCTGGTTGCAAGAGCGTGAAGAACTGATCGGTGCCTACGACAAGCTGGGTGCGCAACCTCAGGCCTTGTCCGAGAGCCGCAAGCCCTTGCAGGAATTCTGCGGTGTGCTGGTCGATTACGTGTCGGCCGGGCACTTCGAGATCTACGAACAGCTGACCGGTGAAGCCAAGGCCTTCAACGACAAGCGCGGCCTCGAACTTGCCGAAACGCTCTATCCGCGAATCGACGTCATCACCGAAAAACTCCTCGCGTTCAACGATCTTTGCGATGAAGGCAAATGCGTCGCCGAGAAGTTCAAGGAGCTGGGTGGCCTGCTGCACGAACGCTTCGAACTGGAAGACTGCCTGATCGAAGTGCTGCACACGGCACACAAGCAGGAAGATCCGGTTCAGGCTTGATTCGTTTCTCGCATACAAAAAAACGCGGTGCGTCGAAAGCGCACCGCGTTTTTTTATGCCTGCGTGCTGGGTGCGATCAGCTCGTTGCGCCCCGCAGCTCGACCTCAAACACCAGCGGGGTAAACGGCGCAATCAGATCGCCCGCACCGTCAGCGCCGTAGGCCTGATCCGATGGAATCACCAGTCGCCACTTGGCACCCACCGGCATGTTCGGCAACGCAGTACGCCAGCCGGCAATCACGCTGTCGAGGCTGAACCATTGCGGCTGAGTGTTCTGATCGAACACCGTGCCATCCGGCAGTCGTCCGACATACAACACCTGGACTTTTCCATCCGGACCGGCCTTGGCACCGGTGCCCGGCGTCAGTTCGGTCAGCAGGATGCCGTCGGCCAATTCCTTCACACCCGGTTTGGCTTTTTCGGCGGTGAGAAAACGCTGCTCGTTTTCCATCGCGGCATCGCTCGACGGCAGCGATGAGTGCTCGGCGTTTTGCGATTCATGATCGGCGAGGATCTGCTCGATCCGTGCTTCGCTCAGTGCCAGTGGCTTGCCTTGATAGGCCTGCTGCAAACCGTCGACCAATGCCTGAATCTGCAATTGCGGCACCTCTTGGCGCAAGCGTTCACCGAGGCTGGCGCCGAGGCTGTAGGCCAGGTCGTGAGCATCGTTCGCGGTGGTTTTTTCCTCGGCGTGGGCGGCGGAAAAAATCATCCAGAGGGATAAAAAAAGGTAGCGCGACATGGGCACTCTCCGTCCTGAGATGCGGGCGATTATGCCAGCGCGAAGGTCTGCAACGGTGAACTGCTTTTGTCTTTGTGCAGAACATTTTCGCTTCGTTGCAACGCAACGGTTTCGTTACTGTCAAGATGACCTAGCGGCGGTAACTGCAGAGGTCTAGTATGAGCCGCACTCACGTCAGCCAGGAGGTAAACCATGTCGGCCACCAAGAAGCCTGTAAACACTCCGTTGCACTTACTCCAACAACTCTCGGGCAGCCTGCTCGAGCATTTGGAAAACGCTTGCTCCCAAGCCTTGGCTGATGCTGAAAAACTGCTCGCCAAACTGGAAAAGCAGCGCGGCAAGGCGCAAGAAAAACTGCACAAGTCCCGCACCAAATTGCAGGACGCCGCTGCTGCCGGTAAAGCCAAGGCACAGAACAAGGCCAAGGCTGCCGTCAAAGAACTTGAAGACCTGCTCGATGCGTTGAAGGATCGTCAGTCCGACACTCGCGGCTACATTCTGCAACTCAAGCGCGATGCCCAGGAAAGCCTGAAACTGGCCCAGGGTGTCGGCCGGGTGCAAGAGGCCGCCGGCAAAGCGCTGTCCTCCCGCGCCGCCAAACCAGCAGCAGCGCCTGCGAAAAAAGCGGCAGCCAAACCTGCTGCGGCGAAAGCCCCGGCGAAAACCGCTGCGGCAAAACCGGCAGCCAAACCAGCAGCCAAGGCACCGGCTAAAACCGCCGCCAAACCTGCTGCAAAAACCGCAGTGAAAAAACCGGCTGCGGCGAGCGCTGCGAAACCGGCCGCACGTACTGCCGCTGCCAAACCTGCAGCGGCCAAACCGGCTGCCAAGCCAGCAGCAAAACCTGCTGCGCGCAAAGTCGCTCCGGCAAAAACCGCTGCTGCTAAACCTGCTGCCAAAGTAGCGGTAAAACCGGCTGCCAAACCGGCCGCGAAAAGCGCTGCGGCAAAACCGGCAGTCAAGACTGCGGCCAAACCGGTCGCGGCAAAACCTGCTGCCAAGGTTGCTGCCAAACCAGCGGCCAAGCCTGCCGCTAAAACCGCTGCCAAACCTGCAGCAGCAAAACCTGCGACCGCTGCAGCCAAGCCTGCCGCCAAACCAGTAGCCGCAAAGCCAGCCGCTAAACCAGCCGCCAAGCCAGCTGCCAAACCTGCCGCGAAAAAACCGGCCGTTGCCAAACCAGCTGCCGCCAAGCCGGCGACTGCACCGGCTGCCAAGCCAGCCGCTCCGGCGCCGGCCGCCGCGCCTGCTCCAGCCGCTTCCACCTCGACCACCACGACTGCGCCAACGCCAGCCGCTGCGTCGAGCGCCAGCAGCAACCCGACCAGCGCTTCCTAAGTGCCGGTTGCCGCGACGCGCAGCACTTGCAGCGCGTCGCGGTTCGGGCTGGCGGCCGATCCCGTCAGACTCTCCAGCCACTCCCCCGACGCTGATGCGTCATCGCGCGGCCAATCCTGCGCAACCTGTTCCAGTTGCCACAGCAGATGCCGTTCGGCTTCCAGCTCCAGCGCCTTCATTTGTGCTCGCAGCCCCTTGAGCACCGGATCTTCCTCGGCCAGGGTTTTCCACTGAGTACGCAACGCACGCAGTGGCTGCACCACCTCCGCATCCCACGGCCCCACCAGCGTTTTCAGCTGCTGCACGCGCTGTTCGTCGCAGGCCGCGCCGCGCTGCTCCAGCCATAAACCGCACAGCAGCAGGCAGACATTGGCCCCCGCCGCTTGCAGTTGCAGGCAGGCAGGTTCCACGCCCGGTCGGGCGTAGGTGGCAAGGGAAAAGCTCCACAGGTCAGAGGACATCGTGCTACTCGCGCCAGTTGTGAGCGAAGCTGGTAGACTCCGCCGCCATTATGATCCGACTTCAGAACCTGACTTTACAGCGTGGCCCGCAACGTCTGCTAGAAGACGCCGAGCTGACCCTGCACGCCGGCCACAAAGCCGGCCTCATCGGTGCCAACGGCGCCGGCAAATCCAGCCTGTTTGCCTTGCTGCGCGGCGAGTTGCACCCGGACTCGGGCGATTGCCTGCTGCCGGCCGACTGGCGGATCGCGCACATGCGCCAGGAGGTCGACACCCTCGAACGCCTGGCGGTCGACTATGTGCTCGATGGCGACCTGCGTCTACGCGAAGTGCAACGTGACCTCGCCGCCGCCGAAGCGGCCCACGATGGCACGGCTCTGGCCCGTCTGCACGCCGAACTCGACAGCGCCGACGGCTATACCGCCGATGCGCGGGCGCGCAAGTTGCTGGCCGGTCTCGGTTTCACCAATGAACAGATGGATCGTCAGGTAGGAGATTTCTCCGGTGGCTGGCGGATGCGTCTGAACCTGGCGCAGGCCTTGATGTGTCCGTCGGACCTGTTGCTGCTCGACGAACCGACCAACCACCTGGATCTCGACGCGATCATCTGGCTCGAAGAGTGGCTGAAAAGCTACCCGGGCACCCTGCTGCTGATTTCCCACGATCGCGACTTCCTCGATGAAGTGGTCGATCACGTGGCGCATGTCGATCAGCGCAAACTGACCCTCTATCGTGGCGGCTACACCGCGTTCGAACGCGCCCGTGCCGAACGTCTGGCCCAGCAGCAACAGGCCTACGAGAAGCAGCAGGCGCAACGTGCGCACATGGAAAGCTACATCGCCCGCTTCAAGGCCCAGGCCACCAAGGCCCGTCAGGCGCAGAGCCGGATCAAGGCGCTGGAACGCATGGAAGAGCTGTCGGCGGCCCACGTCGATTCACCGTTCGACTTCGTGTTCCGCGAATCGACCAAGATCTCCAGTCCACTGATCGACCTGTCCGATGCGCGCCTGGGTTACGGCGACAAAACCATCCTGGAGAAGGTCAAGCTGCAACTGACCCCGGGTGCGCGGATCGGTCTGCTCGGGCCGAACGGTGCCGGTAAATCGACCCTGATCAAGAACCTCGCCGGCGAGCTTGAACCGCTGGCCGGGCGCCTGACCCGTGGCGAAAACACCGTGGTTGGCTATTTCGCCCAGCATCAGCTCGACTCGCTGGATGCCAAGGCCAGCCCGCTGCTGCACTTGCAGCGTCTGGCGCCGACCGAACGCGAGCAGACCCTGCGCGACTTCCTCGGCGGTTTCGATTTCCGTGGTGCACGCATCGACGAGCCGGTGCTGAATTTCTCCGGTGGCGAGAAAGCGCGTCTGGCGCTGGCATTGATCGCCTGGGAACGGCCGAACCTGTTGCTGCTCGACGAACCGACCAACCACCTCGACCTGGAAATGCGCCTGGCGCTGACCATGGCGCTGCAGGAATTCAGCGGCGCGGTATTGGTGGTGTCTCACGATCGGCACTTGCTCAAGAGCACCACCGACAACTTCTACCTGGTCGCGGACGGCAAGGTAGAAGAGTTCGATGGCGACCTCGAAGACTACGCGCGCTGGCTGGTGGAATACCGTCAACGCAATGCGCCGGTCAGCAACACCCCGGTCAACCCGGACAAGACCGACAAGAAGGCCCAGCGCCAGGCCGCTGCTGCATTGCGTCAGCAACTGGCACCGCACAAGCGCGAGGCCGACAAGCTCGAAGCCGAACTGGGCAAGCTCCACGAAAAACTCGCCAAGGTCGACGCCAGCCTCGGTGACAGCGACATCTACGAGCCGGCACGCAAGAACGAGTTGCGTGATCTGCTGGCCGAGCAGGCCAAGCTGAAAGTGCGCGAAGCCGAGCTGGAAGAAGCGTGGATGGAGGCACTCGAAACGCTGGAAAGCATGCAGGCGGAGCTGGAGGCGCTGTCCTGATGGAAGCGTTCAAGCTGCCGCTGCCGGCGATGTGGGTCGAGCCGATCTGGCTCGGCGTGCAGATTCTGCTGATCCTGCTGGCCGGCTACTTCGCTCAACGTGTCGTCGCTCGATTCCTCACCCGCCTGGGCGAGCGCTATCCGTTTCCGCCGCAGTTGCTGATGCCCCTGCGTGGCGTATTGCGCTGGCTGATCATGGGCAGCGCGCTGATCTTTGTGCTGGAGCGCCTCGGCGTATCGGCCACGGTGTTGTGGACGGCGCTGTCGGGTTTCGTCGCGGTGGCGGCGGTGGCGTTCTTCGCGATGTGGAGTGTGCTGTCGAACCTGCTTTGCGCGATTCTGATCTTCACCGTCGGCCCGTTCCGCCTCGGCGATGTGGTCGAGCTGGTGGACACCACCGACAAGCCGGGTGTCAAAGGCCGGGTGGTGGCGATCAATCTGCTCTACACCACGTTGATCGAAGCCGAGGAGCTCGGGACGGGCAGCGCCATGGTGCAAGTGCCGAACAGCCTGTTCTTCCAGCGTTCGGTGCGGCGCTGGCGCGGGAGTGATGTGTTTCCTTCGAGCGGTTTCGAGAAGTAGTCCTCGGGCGTCTGATCTGACGCCTTCGCGAGCAAGCCCGCTCCCACATTGGATCTGTGATCGACACAAATCCAATGTGGGAGCGGGCTTGCTCGCGAAGAGGCCATCAGCCGCGCCCGAACCCTCCAGCAAAAATCGGTAGTCATCCGCGCCAAAGCGCATTAGCTTTGACGTCTTGTCACGAGCATGAGTCGAGGTGTGCGATGGAGCTTCAAACATGGCTGGCATTCTTTGCCGCCTGCTGGGTGATCAGTCTGTCCCCGGGCGCGGGCGCCATTGCGTCGATGTCCAGCGGTCTGCAATACGGTTTCTGGCGCGGTTACTGGAACGCCCTCGGCCTGCAGATCGGCCTGGCGGTGCAGATCGCGATTGTCGGCGCGGGTGTCGGCGCGATCCTCACCGCATCGGCCACCGCATTCCACGCGATCAAATGGTTCGGTGTGGCGTATCTGGTCTATCTGGCGATCAAGCAGTGGCGTGCGCTGCCGATGGACATGAGCGATGACGCGGCGGTACGGCCGATCGGCAAGCCGCTGGCGCTGGTGTTCCGTGGGTTTCTGGTGAACATCAGTAACCCCAAGGCGCTGGTGTTCATGCTCGCGGTGTTGCCGCAGTTCATCAATCCCCACGCACCGCTGCTGATTCAGTATGTGGTGATCGGTGCGACCATGATCTGCGTGGATCTGATTGTCATGGCCGGTTACACCGGGCTGGCGTCCAAGGTGCTGCGCCTGTTGCGTACACCGCAGCAGCAGAAACGCATGAACCGCACGTTTGCCGGGCTGTTCATCGGTGCGGCGGCGTTCATGGCGACGTTGCGTAAAGCGGCGGTGTAAAACCCGCAGGCAGAAAAAAGGCGACCTCTTGAGGTCGCCTTTTTATTCCTACTGATTTCTCCAGTGAACTCCGTTGTAGCGAGGGGATTCATCCCCGATGGGGCGCGAAGCGGCCCCGCTCTTGACCTGACAAGAAGGGGCCTGCTGCGCAGTCCATCGGGGATGAATCCCCTCACCACAGAGTTATTCACTCAGCCGGTCAGTGCAAAATCACCGGTGCGGTATCACGCGGCAGATTGTTGCGCTGCTGCGCCTCACGCGGCTGCTCGTAACCGCCGCCACCGAGCTGCATGCTCAGTTGCCCGGCCACGTCCTCACCCAGCGCTTTCGAAACTTCACGTACCACGCGAGGGCGATTCAGCGAGATCTTGATGTCGCGGCCGTTCACCAGTTTGGTGTCCTGCGCTTCGCCCATTGCCGTGAAGGCCGAGGTGATCTCGTAGGTCTTGGTGTTGATCAGGCTGAAATCCGCCACCAGCGTCAGGCCCAGCACCGCCGAATAACTGTCGGTGTGCGCCAGCTCGTTCATGTCCTGGGTGAAATCGATGTCCGACACGGTGCCGAACAGCACGTAGTCGGCACCCTTGAAGTTGCCGGCCTTGATGCGCTTGATCACGTCGTAGACGTCACCCTTGGACGATGCGGTGTACGGCGTGCCCTGCACCAACTGGAACATGCCGGTGCGGAGGATTTCACCCTTGATGTCGCCGGTGAATTTACGCAGTTCACCCTGCTCGATGTAGCTGGTGGTCGCTTCCAGCTCGTTGTAGTTCGACGAACCACTGGAGCTGTAGTAACCCTCGCGGTAATTGTTCTGCGCCGAAACGATGTGGATGTACTGCTCCACCCGTTCCTGATACGCCAGATCCGTTACCGCGACTTTCGGGGCCGCTTGCACGCTGAACGCGCAAGCCAGGGCCATCATGCCAATCCATGCGCGCATCAATTAACGCTCCGTGGTTTTGCGGATCTCTTTTTCGTCCATCCACTCGGCCAGACCGCTTTCGACGTCGATCAGTTGCAGGCTGAATTTGTAGAAGACGTCCTTGTAGTCGCTGCTGCGCTTGACGATCGAGCTGATCGAGCCTTCCAGACGGTATTTGGCGGCGATCATGTTGCCGGTCTTGGCCACGGTGCTCTTCTTGTACAGGCCGCTCTGGTTCTGCAGCTTGAGCTGGTCGACCTGGCTCTGCATCGCGGTGTTGTCGCTGGCGAAGCGGGCGGTGCCGGACTTCATCAACTGAGTCTTGATGCTGGTGGTGATTTCGCGGGTATCGATGTACTCGCTGGTCTTGTTCTTCACGTCGTAGACCTGCACCACCGGGCGGCCCTGCAGGATGCCGGACTGGGCCAGCGAGCGGGTCATCGATTCGGCGATCATTTGCAGGTCGGTCGAGCCGAATTCGTTGGTCACGGTTTCAACCGCTTTGGTGTCGCCGTAGCTGATGTTCTTGCTGCCCAGGGTCGGCGAGGTGTTGGCGCAACCGGAAGCCAGCAGGGCGAGGACGGCGATCAAGGAAAAGCGTGCAAACATGGGAATGCTCTCTAAAACAGGAATAGGGTGGCGGACTTAAGGCGTCTTGAGTTCCAGGCGGAAATCCACGGCTTTCGGGGTCGGGGCGATGCCCTGGATGAAGCTGGTCTGGGCGCCGTACATCAACTGGCTTTTCCAGACTTCTTCTTCGGCGATCGGGAAACCTTCCGGGCCCAGCCAGGCGAAACGGTAGTAGAACGTCTTGTTGCTGTTGAGGGTGTTGGTCAATTGCACATTGACGGTCATGAAGCCGTTCTCTCGGGCGACGCGCATGGCGCCGACCGCGATGTGTTTCTGCGGACCCATGGCCACGACCTTGCTCGCGGCGCTGCCCGGCTCAGGAGGTGGCGGGGTGGCGCAGCCGCTGGCCAGCACGGCGAGGGCGGCAACGGCGAAGAGTTTGAAGCGCATGCAAAGACTCCGTTCTTAAGGTTGTTTGAGGCTGGCGACGTTGGTCGCGCCGGCGCTCGGAATGACGTGGGCGGCGACGCCACCGGCAAATACCTGATTGCCCACGGCACGCAGGCTGATCACTTGATAACGCTGATCGACGGTGACCTTGACCAGCGAGCCGCCGACAGCGCTCGGCAGACTGACTTGATGCTCGCCTTTCTTCAAGCGCAGACGCACCACTTGGGTGTTGTCCGGCAGGGTGCGCCACGTACGGGTATCGGCACCTTCCAGCACAGCTGAAGAAATACCCACGGCCAGACCGGCCAGCGGGTTGGTTTCGTTGATCTTCTTCTGCGCCACACCTTTGGTGATTGCGCGCACGGTGGTGCGGACGATGATCCCCGGCATGTCATCGCGCAGGGCGCGACGGGACATGGCGGTGGTGCTGTTGAGGGCGGTCAGGTTGACTTGCTGGCCATCGACGCCAATCTGCGCGAACGGTGCGGTCGAGGTGTCCGGCTTGATGATCGGGAACGACAGCGGGGTGATCACCACGTTGTTGGAGATCGGCAATGGCAGCGGCACGCGGATCGAATCACGCGAGGGTGCCAGACCGCTTTGCACGACGATCAGGATATCGCTATCGTCGGACTTGCTCGGCTTGTCGAGGTTGACCAGCGCCTGCTCCAGCAGCGGGGTGTTCGGGCGCAGTTCGGCCGCCTTGCGGTAGCCCGGCGCAGCCAGGTCTTTCTCGCCCAGGGCTTCGTAGACGAAACCGGCCAGGTAATGGCTGAACGCACTCTGGTAGCTGTTTTTCAGGCTGACCACTTCTGGCGCGTCGAGGCTGGCGACCGGGTAGCCTTGCAGATCCTTGTACTGAGTCTTGATGCCTTCTTTCTCGGCCTCTTCCTCACTCTTGAGGTATTCCTTGTCGCGCAGGTCGGCGATCACCGCTTCACGTTCGTGAGTTTTCTTGATCGCGGTGCGGGCACCGTCGAAGTCATTGACCGCCAGCAGGTTGAGGGCCATCTGTGTGGTCAGCATGACTTTTTCGTAGTCGTAGCCTTCGTAGCGACGCACCTTGTCGTTGACCAGGAAGCTGCCGAACTGAGCCAGGTATTTACCGGTGTCGAGCTTGACCGAATCTTCCCACTGGCCAACCACCTGATCGGCGCTGGTCCAGGCGTTCTGGCTGCCGGACAGGTCGCCCTTGGCGCGCAGCAACTCACCTTTCTCGAAGTAATAGAGCAGGTCTTTGTCGGGGCCGGTGTTGTTTTTTTCCAGCAGGGTCAGCGCGGCATCGACGTTGCCGGTGGCCAGTTGCTGGTTGGTCTGGGCCAGTTCCGAATCGTAGTTGCGAAACGCCGAACAGCCGGACAGCAGGGTGACAGCGCTGAGCGCGATCAAGGTGGGAGTGCGCAATGCCATGGGGGTACTTCTTCCCTGAGCTAGAAACTGCATCAGCCGCCGGTGCTGGTCGGGCTGGTGTGACCCATCGACAGTGGCGCTGGCCTCCTGCCAATTCCTCATAACCAGAGGAGCTTTTATGCCGCGTTGCTATAGCGCGGGCGCGGCATTATAAGCGGGCGATGCTGGCCATGTAATAGCTTTTTAATCGCACTTGTTAGTTTGGTGCCATTACTCCTCTGCTTTATCTGACACCTTTCGTTCACGGCGTTTCGGGCAGGACCAATGCCGATCCCACGTAATAGTTCTGGCCCATGAATACCCGCAGGTTGAACACTTGATGGCTGCGGTCGACGCGTACCGTGAACCCGTCTTCTGCACGAAAATACGGAAAGCGCACGCGGTGCAGGCCTTTTTTCAGACGCAGACGGGCGACCAGGGTTTTGTCCGGCAGCGTGCGCCAGGTTCTAGTGTCAGCTTCTTCAAAAGGATCAGGATCGGTCACCACCAACGACGCCTTGGACGGATCGCGCTCGTTCTTTTGCGCCTGGCTGATGGCGGCCATGTTGGCGCGGAACATGGCGCGAGAGATGATCGCCGGCATGTCATCGCGCAAGGTGCGGATGGCCATGTCCGACACGCTGTTAATCATGGTCAATGGGTGCTTTTTACCGTCGACGAGGATCTGGGTCACGCCAGGTGTGAGGGTGTCGGGCACCATCACCGGGAACGAGATCGGTGCAACAATCGTCAGGTTTTCGTTCAGCCGCACCGGGATCGGCACTTGCACCGAACTGCGTGCCGGGGCGAAACCGGCCTGGACCACGATCAGAATCTCGCTTTCATCGGCTGCCGGTCCGGGTTTGTCCAGGTTGCGCAAAGCGTTTTCGAGCAGCGGCACGCCCGGGCGCAATTCGATCGCCTGTCGATACCCCGGCGCTGCGAGCGCGCGTTCGCCCAGCGCTTCATAAGTGAAGCCGGCCAGATAATGGCTGAATGCACTTTGGTAGCCGTTCTTCAGCTCAAGCACTTGCGGGGCATCGAGGATGGCCACCGGATAGCCTTCCAGATCCTTGTAGTGCAGGGTGATGCCCTGTTGCGTAGCTTGCTCTTGCGCTTCTTCGTATTGCCGCTCCCGCTGGCGGGCGATAAGGGTTTCGCGCTCGTGGGTTTTCTTGATGTCGGCGCGGGCCCCGTCGAAATCGTTTTCCGCCAGTTGGTTGAGGGCCATTTCGGTGGTCAGCATGACTTTTTCGTAGTCGTAGCCTTCGTAACGCTGCAGCTTGTCATTGACCAGCATGGTGCCCATTTCATTACCGAAACGGGTCAGCAACTTCATGCCTGCGGAGGGCACGGCTTCTTCGCGCTGAAAAATCATCCGGTCAGCACTGCGCCACGCTTCCTGGCTTTTTGGCAGGTTGGTGCCGGCGCTGAGAATCGCGCCGCGTTCCATGAAATACAGCAGATCCTTGTCTTCCCAAGGATTGTGCAGCTCCATCAGATAAAGTGCTTCGTTGAGATTGCCCTGCGCCATCTGATCGATGGTCTGCTGCATTTCCTGATCGTAATTGCGGTAAGCGGCGCACCCACTCAGTTGCATGTTGAGGCTGAGCAGCAGGTAGAGCGGCAGGCAATGGCGCATGGAGACGGGTTCTTCCTTGAACGGCAAAAGCACGGAGGTGACGCATTATAGGGGCGCTTTGCTGCTGCCGGGTGGACAAGGATTGCGCTAGGCTTGCGCGCTCAGCGCTCAACAGGTCCGGGGCTTTAATGAATCAACTGCAAGCCATGCGCGCGTTTCGTTGCATCGTCGAGTGTCGCGGGTTCAGCGCCGCTGCCGAGCGCCTCGACACTACTCACTCGACCATCTCCCGGCAGTTGCAGCAACTGGAACGCGAGCTGGGCACGCGGCTGATCAATCGCAACACCCGAGGTTTCAGCCTGACCACGGCAGGGCAGCAGTATTACGCGGCGTGCGTGGACATTCTCGATCGCCTCGATCAAGCCGCACTGGCGGTGGGGCAGGCACATGAAAGCCCCAGCGGTGTGCTGCGCATCAGTGCACCGATGGTCATCGGTACGCTGGAACTGGCGAGCTGGTTGCCGGCGTTTCAGCAGCGCTATCCCGAGATTGAAGTGGACTTGGCCTGCGATGACCGTTTCGTCGATCTGATCGCCGAGGGTTTCGATGTGGCCCTGCGCATCTGCGGACCCTTGGCCGATTCATCCATGGTGGCGCGGTTGCTGACTGTCTCGGACATGTTGCTGGTGGCTTCGCCTGTGTATGTGGCGCGCAATGGTTTGGTGCGCCAGGTGCGCGAACTCGCCGAGCAGCAGTTGCTGGCGTTTGCCGGTGGCAGCGACTGGGTGCTGACCGATACGCGTGGACTCACCACCAGCGTGCGCGTGCAGGGCCGGTTCAAGGCCGATTCGATCAGTTCGCTGCACGCCGCCGCGTTGGCCGGGGTTGGCATCGCCGCGTTCACTCGGGCCACAGTGCAGGACGATCTGTTCAGCGGCCGGCTGGTGCAAATCCTGCCCAACTACAGCCTTGGGCGGCGCCACTATTACGCGCTCTATCCGCATGCCCGGCACGTCGCACTGAAGGTGCAGGTGTTCGTCGAATTCATGCTTGAGCACTACCGCAACAGCGCCGCAGCGCTGCGTTAAAACGCCACGAGACGTCGACAAAGCTTGAGTGAAAGGCGTTCGAAGTGAACAATATGTAACTTCGCATTTCCATTTGAGACTCATTCATGACTGCCGCGTCCCGATTCCTGGCCTGGCTGGTGTTCCCGCTGTTTGCCCTGAGCAGTTTCAACCTGCTGGCCGACACCGTGGAAGGCGCCCCGCAGGCGCTGCACCTGCTCGATTACATCAGCGCCGACTACCCGCCGACGGTCGAGGCGGGCAAGGTCGTCGACGACGGCGAATACCGCGAGCAACTGGAATTCACCCAGGTGCTGCAAGGGCTGATCGGCGGTCTGCCGGCCAAACCGGAGAAGGCTGCGCTGGAGCAGGGTGTCGAGGCTCTGCACGCCGCCATCACCGCGAAACAGGACGGCGCCGACGTCGCGCGTCAGGCCCGACAACTGGGGGCGAAACTGGCGGTGGCATATGAAGTCAGCCAAGCGCCGATCATCACTCCCGATCCGACCCGGGGCGCGCCGCTCTATGCGCAAAACTGCTCGGTGTGTCACGGCGCCAGCGGTGCCGGCGACGGCCCGGCGGGGCTCGGCATGACGCCGCCGCCAGCCAATCTGCGCGATGCCGCACGCATCGATCACCTGAGCCTGTACGCGATCTACAGCACCCTCGGCCAAGGCGTCGAAGGCACCGACATGCCGGCGTTCGCCGATCAACTGGACGACCGTCAGCGTTGGGATCTGGCGACCTACATTGCCGGTTTCAGTGCCGACCCGGCCGCGGCCAAGTCCGACAAGACCTTCAACATCGCCGATCTGGCGCGCCAGACCCCGGCCGAGGTGCAGGCCGCCGAAGGCCCGCAGGTCGCCGCAAGCTTCCGTACCCAACGCGCGCAGCCGCCGCAGGTCAAGCGCGGCCCGGCGCAGTTGCTTGATTACACCGCCGCCACGCTGGACAAGAGCCTGGCCGCGTATCGCGCCGGCGATCACGATCAGGCCTATGACCTGTCGGTGGCGGCGTATCTGGAAGGCTTCGAACTGGTCGAAAGCTCGCTGGATAACGTCGACGCCAACGTGCGCAAGGACACCGAAAAATCGCTGATGGCCTACCGTCAATCGTTGCAGGACGGTTTGCCGGTGGCGCAGGCCGAACAGCGTCTGGACGTAGCCAAGGGCAAGTTGAAAGAGTCCGCTGAACTGCTCGGCAGCGATGGTCTGAGCTGGTCGCTGAGCTTTATCTCCGGCCTGCTGATTCTGCTGCGCGAAGGTCTCGAAGCGATTCTGGTGCTGGCGGCGATCCTCGCGTTTCTGCGCAACACCGGCCAGCAGTCGGCGGTGCGCAGCGTCAACATCGGTTGGGGCTTGGCGCTGCTCGCCGGTCTTGGCACCTGGGCGCTGGCGGCGTACGTGATCGACGTCAGCGGCTCGCAGCGTGAACTGCTCGAGGGCGCCACGGCGCTGTTCGCCAGCGTCATGGTGCTGTGGCTCGGCGTGTGGATGCACGACCGGCGCCACGCCGCGGCCTGGCAGGATTACATCAAGCAGAGTCTGGTCGGCGGCGGCGGGCGTTTCGGCTTCGCGATCCTCGCGTTCTTCTCGGTGTACCGCGAGTTGTTCGAAGTGATCCTGTTCTACGAAACCCTGTGGCTGCAGGCCGGCCCCGCCGGGCATGACGCGGTGCTGGCCGGTGGTGCGACCGCACTGGTGCTGCTGATCGGTCTGGCCTGGGTGATCCTGCGCGGTTCGGCGAAACTGCCGCTGGCGCTGTTCTTCAGCATCAACGCCGGTCTGCTCTGTGCCTTGTCGGTGGTGTTCGCCGGGCATGGCGTGAAAGCGCTGCAGGAAGCCGGGATCTTCGGCACGCGACCGGTGGCGTTCTTTGAATTCGACTGGCTGGGGATTCACGCCGACGCCTATTCGCTGACGGCTCAGGCCGTGGCGATTCTGGCGATTGTTGTGCTGTACGGACGGAGTCGGATCGCGGAGAAGAAGCGGGTCACTGCTTAACAGCATTCGCTGCGCTCGCATTCGCGGGCAAGCCACGCTCCCACAGGTTTAGCGTTAACCTTGTGGGAGCGTGGCTTGCCCGCGATGCTTTTTTGAAGAGGAAAAAATCATGCGTGTATGGATCGATGCCGACGCTTGCCCCCGGGCCGCCAAGGATCTGGTGGTGAAGTTCGCCCTCAAGCGCCAGTTCGAAGTGGTGCTGGTGGCCGGGCAGCCGCAGACCAAGCCGGGGCTGGCCATCGTCAAACTGATCGTGGTGCCCAGCGGTCCGGATGCGGCGGACGATTATCTGGTCGAGCACGCGGTGCCTGGTGAACTGGTGATCTGCAGCGATATCCCGCTGGCCGATCGTCTGGTGAAGAAGGGCGTGGCGGCGCTGGACCCGCGCGGCAAGGAGTTCGATGCGCAGAACATGGGCGAGCGGCTGGCGGTGCGCAACCTGTTCACCGACCTGCGTGAGCAGGGCCAGATCAGCGGCGGCCCGGCGCCGTTCGGCGAGCGTGAGAAGCAGGCGTTTGCCAATGCGCTGGACCGCATCCTCACCCGCCTGACCCGCAAACCTTGAAATAATCACCATTCCCCTGTGGGAGCGGGCTTGCTCGCGAAGGCGTCGAATCAGACAACATTGATTTGAATGACACACCGCTTTCGCGAGCAAGCCCGCTCCCACATTTCGCTCTGCATGCAGTCAGAGATCAAACATCGTTTTCGTGGGTGAGTTCGAGCACCCGGTCCACCAGTTTGTTGATCCCCGAAGCCGCCTCACTGATGTTCTGCGCCAGCATGTAAGCCGGGGTCGTCACCAGTTTGCGTGCCTTGTCTTCGATGATGTCGGTCACCGCGCAGTCTTCATGGCTGGCGCCCATCTTGTTCATCGCGGTGGCGGTGTCGGCATCGTTGCCGATGGTGCAGGTCACGCCCGGGCCGTAGATCTTCGCTGCCAGCGCCGGCGAGATGCACATCAGGCCCACCGGTTTGCCCGCTTCGGCAAACGCTTCGGCCAGTTCCAGCACTTGCGGCTGCACGCTGCAGCCAGCGCCTTCGACGGCGAAATTCGAGAGGTTCTTCGCCGCACCAAAACCGCCAGGTACGATCAGCGCGTCGAAGTCATCGACGTTGGCCTCGCGGATGTCCTTGATGTTGCCGCGGGCAATGCGCGCTGACTCGACCAGCACGTTGCGCGTCTCGGGCATTTCTTCACCAGTCAGGTGATTGATCACATGCAATTGCGCGATGTTCGGCGCGAAGCACTGTACCTGCGCGCCGCGTTGATCCAGGCGCAACAGGGTGATGACACTCTCGTGGATCTCGGCGCCGTCGTACACACCACTGCCGGACAGGATCACTGCAACTTTTTTGCTCATGGGTTTCTCTCCAGATTCATGGCGCTAAATGTCCACTAATTTATCGCGCGTTGCCATAGGCCCAAGTGGTGGCTGCACCTGCATGGAGCGCTTTCTAAATGGATCGCAACAACGGCGGGGTGTTCATTATTTGCGGTTGCCTGCCTCGTGACGAGCAGGAGATTTTTCGCGTGAGAACGCCGCTGGCGAACGGGAGTCCGCTGGCGCAGAGGGGATAAATGACTAAAAGAGCCGGCCAGCCCGGGCTTTG
This sequence comes from Pseudomonas fluorescens, assembly GCF_004683905.1. Classification (NCBI taxonomy): domain Bacteria; kingdom Pseudomonadati; phylum Pseudomonadota; class Gammaproteobacteria; order Pseudomonadales; family Pseudomonadaceae; genus Pseudomonas; species Pseudomonas fluorescens. The sequence continues at coordinate 5,861,419 of NZ_CP038438.1, read as the reverse complement.
CGCAGGGCTGTGCGCCAAGCGCCAGCGCGTTATTCGGCTGGCGTCTTCGGTTCGGCAGGTTTGGCCACTTCGGCTTGATTCAGCAGTGCCGCTTTTGCGGCTTGCTCGTCGGCGTAAACCTGTTTTGCCAGTCGCGCATTCTTGAAGCGGCGGCGCAGCCACAGACCAACGCCAAGAATCAGCAGCGCGCCAAGCACCCACAGCTCGTACTTCTTGATGCTGCCGAGCATGCCTTCGAGCACCGCGCCGAAGTGGTAGGCGGCGGCTGCCAGGGCGGTGGCCCAGATCGCTGCGCCGATACCGTTGAGCAACAGATAACGTCCCGGCGGATAACCCGACAGGCCGATCGCCACCGGCATCACCGTGCGCAGGCCGTAAACGAAGCGGAAGCTCAGAACCCAGATGTCCGGATGCTTGCGAATATGTTCCAGCGCGCGGTCGCCCATCATCTGCCAGCGCGGTTTGCGTGCGAGCAATTTGCGCCCGTGCTTGCGCCCGAGGAAGTACCACAGCTGATCGCCGGCATAGCTGCCGAAGAACGCCACGACCACCACCAGGTTGATGTCCATGTATCCACGGAACGCGAGGAAGCCTGCGAGCACCAGGATGGTTTCGCCTTCGAAGAACGTGCCGAGGAACAAGGCAAAGTAGCCAAAGTCATGCAGAAATTGTTGGAGCATTGTCTGGGTGCTGGCGAAATGAACGCGCAGCCTAACCCTTCGGACACATTCATGAAAGTGTCGAAATGTGTCTCGACGTGAACAATTCCTACGCCAACAATGGAATGCGGCTACATGTCACGGGGTACGCACAACTGTAATCTGTTGGTCATAATGGCCGTCTATAACTGTCACGCTCGCCCGTTTGCGCGGGCTCAGGAGTCCGCCGTGAGCTTTACCCCTGCCAATCGTCTGTTTCCCGCCACTCGCCTGCGTCGCAATCGTCGTGATGATTTTTCGCGTCGGCTGGTGCGGGAAAATGTGCTGACGGTCGATGACCTGATTCTGCCGGTGTTCGTGCTTGAGGGTGAAAACCGTCGCGAAGCCGTGGCCTCGATGCCCGGTGTCGAACGTCTGACCATCGACCTGCTGCTTGAAGAAGCGGCGAAATGGGTCGAACTGGGGATCCCGGCGCTGGCGCTGTTCCCGGTCACGCCTGTCGAACTGAAATCCCTTGATGCTGCCGAAGCCTGGAACCCCGAGGGCATTGCCCAGCGCGCCACGCGCGCGTTGCGTGCGCGTTTCCCGGAATTGGGCGTGATCACTGACGTCGCCCTCGATCCGTTCACCACCCACGGTCAGGACGGCATTCTCGATGAAGAAGGCTACGTGCAGAACGACATCACCGTCGACGCACTGGTCAAACAGGCTTTGTCCCACGCTGAAGCCGGCGCTCAGGTCGTGGCGCCGTCGGACATGATGGACGGCCGCATCCAGGCGATCCGCGAGGCGCTGGAGCTGGCCGGTCACGTCAACGTGCGGATCATGGCCTACTCGGCCAAGTACGCCAGCGCCTATTACGGGCCGTTCCGCGATGCTGTGGGGTCGGCGGCGAATCTGGGCAAGGCCAACAAGGCCTCCTATCAGATGGACCCGGCCAACAGCGACGAAGCGCTGCACGAAGTCGGCGCGGACTTGTCTGAAGGCGCGGACATGGTCATGGTCAAACCCGGCATGCCGTACCTGGACATTCTTTTGCGGGTAAAAGATGCCTTCAAAGTGCCGACCTTCGTCTATCAGGTTAGCGGCGAATACGCCATGCACATGGCGGCGATCCAGAATGGCTGGTTGAGCGAGGCGGTAATTCTTGAATCACTGACCGCCTTTAAACGTGCCGGCGCTGATGGCATCCTGACTTACTTTGCTGTCCGTGCCGCTCAATTGTTACGAGAACAGAAATAGCCCTCCCAGGAACATTCGATGAATACCGAAGGACTCACTGAAGTTGCAGTAAAAGAAGCTCAACCGGTGGTGGAGCAGATCACCGAAACCCCGCCGGAACTCGAGCCTGCGCCACCCGCGCCGGTTACCGAAGCCGTCGCGGCGGCGCCAGTGATTGCGATCCCGGGCCTGGATGACAGCAGCCTGTATATCCATCGCGAGCTCTCGCAACTGCAGTTCAACATCCGCGTGCTGGAACAGGCGCTGGACGAGTCCTATCCGTTGCTGGAGCGGCTGAAATTCCTGCTGATTTTCTCCAGCAACCTCGACGAATTCTTTGAAATCCGCGTCGCCGGCCTGAAAAAGCAGATCACCTTCGCTCGTGAACAGGCCGGTGCCGACGGTCTGCAACCGCACCAGGCACTGGCGCGGATCAGCGAGCTGGTGCACGGTCACGTTGACCGCCAGTACGCGATCCTCAACGACATCCTGCTGCCGGAGCTGGAAAAGCATCAGGTGCGCTTCATACGTCGCCGTCACTGGACGACCAAGATCAAGACCTGGGTGCGCCGCTACTTCCGCGACGAGATCGCGCCGATCATCACCCCGATCGGCCTCGACCCGACGCACCCGTTCCCGTTGCTGGTGAACAAGAGCCTGAACTTCATCGTCGAACTGGAAGGCATCGACGCCTTCGGTCGCGATTCCGGTCTGGCGATTATCCCGGCACCGCGCCTGCTGCCACGGATCATCAAGGTTCCGGAAGAAGTCGGCGGCCCGGGCGACAACTATGTGTTCCTGTCGTCGATGATCCACGCCCACGCCGATGACCTGTTCCAAGGCATGAAGGTAAAAGGCTGCTACCAGTTCCGCCTGACCCGAAACGCCGACCTGGCGCTCGACTCCGAAGATGTCGAAGACCTTGCGCGCGCCCTGCGTGGCGAGCTGTTCTCGCGGCGCTACGGTGATGCGGTACGTCTGGAAGTCGCCGACACCTGCCCGAAACACCTCTCGGACTATCTGCTCAAGCAGTTCAACCTGAGCGAGACCGAGCTGTATCAGGTCAACGGCCCGGTCAACCTGACCCGTCTGTTCAGCATCACCGGTCTGGACAGCCACCCGGAGCTGCAATACACGCCGTTCACCCCGCAGATCCCGAAACTGCTGCAGAACAGCGAGAACATTTTCAGTGTGGTGAGCAAGCAGGACATCCTGCTGCTGCACCCGTTCGAGTCGTTCACTCCGGTGGTCGACCTGCTGCGCCAGGCGGCGAAGGACCCGCACGTTCTGGCCGTGCGCCAGACCCTGTACCGCTCCGGCGCCAACTCGGAAATCGTCGATGCGCTGGTGGACGCCGCGCGTAACGGCAAGGAAGTGACCGCAGTCATCGAACTGCGTGCACGCTTTGACGAAGAGTCCAACCTGCAACTGGCCAGCCGTCTGCAAGCGGCCGGTGCTGTGGTGATTTACGGCGTGGTCGGCTTCAAGACCCACGCCAAGATGATGCTGATCCTGCGTCGCGAGGCCGGTGAAATCGTGCGTTACGCGCACCTCGGCACCGGTAACTACCACGCCGGCAATGCGCGTCTGTACACCGATTACAGCCTGCTGACCTCCGACGACGCCTTGTGCGAAGACGTCGGCAAACTGTTCAGCCAGTTGATCGGCATGGGTAAAACCCTGCGCATGAAGAAGCTGCTGCATGCGCCGTTCACCCTGAAGAAGGGCATGCTCGACATGATTGCCCGGGAAACCCAGTTCGCCGTCGAAGGCAAACCGGCTCACATCATCGCCAAGTTCAACTCGCTGACCGATCCGAAGATCATCCGCGCGCTGTACAAGGCCAGCCAGTCCGGCGTGCGCATTGATCTGGTGGTGCGTGGCATGTGCTGCCTGCGTCCGGGCATCGCCGGGGTTTCGCACAACATCCATGTGCGCTCGATCATCGGTCGCTTCCTTGAACACACTCGAGTGTTCTACTTCCTCAACGGCGGCGAGGAGCAGATGTTCCTCTCCAGCGCCGACTGGATGGAGCGCAACCTCGATAAGCGCGTCGAGACTTGCTTCCCGGTGGAAGGCAAGAAGCTGCTGACCCGCGTCAAGAAAGAGCTGGAGCTGTACCTGACCGACAACACCCACAGCTGGAGCCTGCAGTCGGATGGCCGTTACATCCGCAACACGCCAACCGGCAACCAGAACCCGCGCAGCGCGCAGGCGACGTTGCTGGAACGCCTGGGCAGCCCGATTCTGCCGGTGAGCAGCTAACAGCTTAAAAGCGCCCTCACCCTAACCCTCTCCCGGAGGGAGAGGGGACTGACCGAGTTGGATGTTCGAGGTACATCGACCTGAGATTTCGAGTCGAACTCAGGCTTTGAAAACAACACGGATCGGCTCCCTCTCCCTCGGGAGAGGGCTGGGGTGAGGGGCAGGTCCACACCCGCACTCAAGTCGAACCCAATAAAAAAGGCGATCCAGAAGGATCGCCTTTTTTGCACCTGAAATTTAACTCAGTGAACAGTCAGGACAATCCCCACCCGCGTCAGCCAGTCGGCTTCGAGGCCAAAGTCAGCCTGAGTCAGCTGGTTTTCATCCAGCCAGTTCTCCGGAAATTCCACGTCGAGGGTGTTGCCTTTGGCATGCAGTGTCACTTGCGGCATCGCCTGGGTGCCACGGATGTGGTGGAACAGGATCGCGAAGCGCAGCAGCACGCACAGACGGATCAGCTTGTCGCCGTCGTCACCGAACTCGGCGAACTTGTCCTTGGGGATGTTGCGGCGATGGCCGCGCACCAGCAGAGCGAGCATTTGCTGGTCTTCGCGGGAGAAACCGGCAAGGTCCGAGTGTTCGATCAGGTAGGCGCCGTGCTTGTGGTAGTGGTAGTGCGCGATGTCGAGGCCGACTTCGTGGACTTTCGCCGCCCAGCCCAGCAGTTCACGCCAGATGCCGTCATCCAGCTCCCAGTCTGCGGCGACCTGATCGAAGGCGTGCAGTGCCTTGCGTTCAACTCGCGCGGCTTGTTCCAGATCGACGTGATAGCGCTCCATCAGCGAAGTCAGGGTGCGTTCGCGCACGTCTTCGTGGTGATGGCGGCCGAGCAGGTCGTAGAGCACGCCTTCACGCAGTGCGCCTTCGCAATGATCCATGCGTTGCAGTTCGAGGGCGTCGAAGATCGCTTCGAGAATCGCCAGGCCAGCCGGGAAGATTGCCCGACGGTCAGGCTTGATGCCTTCGAAGTCGATCTTGTCGACGTCACCCAGTTTGAACAGACGACGCTTGAGCCAGGCCAGGCCTTCGGCATTCACTTCGCCGGTGCCATGCCCGCCGGCCTTCAGCGCCAGGCCGATGGCGCGGATGGTGCCCGAGGAGCCGATGGCTTCATCCCAGGTCAGGCGGTGCAGGGCGTGCTCGATGCTCATGATCTCCAGCCGCGCCGCAGTGTACGCCTGGGCGTAACGGGCCGGGGTGATCTTGCCGTCCTTGAAATAACGCTGAGTGAAGCTGACGCAGCCCATTTGCAGGCTTTCGCGCAGCAGTGGTTCAAAACGCTGCCCGATGATGAATTCAGTACTGCCGCCGCCGATGTCGGCCACCAGACGCTTGCCCGGGGTGTCGGCGAGGGTGTGCGAAACGCCCAGATAAATCAGCCGCGCTTCTTCACGGCCGGAGATGACTTCCACCGGGTGACCGAGGATTTCTTCGGCGCGGTGGATGAATTCCAGGCGGTTGCGCGCTTCGCGCAGGGCGTTGGTGCCGACGATCCGCACGGCGCCCAGTGGCATGCCGTTGATCAGTTGGGCAAAGCGCTTGAGGCAGTCGAGGCCGCGCTGCATCGATTCTTCGTTGAGATGGCGCTCATCGTCGATACCGGCGGCGAGCTGTACTTTCTCTCCGAGGCGCTCCAGGATGCGGATTTCACCGTTCTGGGCCTTGGCCACGACCATGTGGAAGCTGTTGGAGCCCAGGTCGATTGCGGCGATCAGGGACAGATTCTTGGCTTTGGATTGCGGCATGGTCAGGGGGTCTCGGTCGATAACCCCGCCATCGTGCCACGATCAAACGCTGACGCCAACGCGCATGGTTCAAACCGTTGATCCTGCGCATAAAAGCTTGAGACCGCGGCGCGGCCATTCGCGAGCAAGCCCGCTCCCACAGGTGACCGCGTTCCAATGTGGGAGCGGGCTTGCTCGCGAAGAGGCTATTACAGCCACTGCAAATCCTTCAGGCTGTCGTTTCGACCGTCCCAATGAAATTCGCCAGCTCCGCCGTCTGCGGATTGGCAAACAACACCTTCGGATCCCCCACCTCATGCACCTTGCCATGGTGCATGAACACCAGCTTGTCGCCGACTTCCCGGGCAAAGCGCATTTCGTGGGTGACCATGATCAGCGTCATGCCTTCCCTGGCCAGTTGGCGCACCACGGCGAGCACTTCATTGACCAGCTCCGGGTCCAGCGCCGAGGTGATCTCGTCGCACAGCAACACTTTCGGCGACATCGCCAGTGCCCGGGCAATCGCCACGCGCTGTTGCTGTCCGCCGGACAACCGATCCGGGAAGGCGTCGAACTTCTCCCCCAGCCCGACGCGTTCGAGCATCTTGCGCGCCAGTTCGGTCGCCTTGGCCTTCGGTACTTTCTGCACCACTTGCGGCGCGAGCATCACGTTTTCGCCGACGGTCAGGTGCGGGAACAGGTTGAACTGCTGGAACACCATGCCGACTTTCTGCCGCAGGCTGCGCAGGTCGGCGCGGGCGGCGTCGAGGTATTCGCCGTCGACTTCGATCACCCCGTCGTTGATCGACTCCAGGCCATTTAGGGTGCGCAGCAGGGTGGATTTGCCCGAGCCGCTGCGGCCGATGATCGCCACCACCTGGCCTTCCTCGACGCTCAGGTCGATGCCTTTGAGCACGTGGTGATCGCCGTAGTATTTATGCAGGGCGGAAATTCTAAGCAGAGGCATGCAGTCTCCTTTCCAGGTAGCGCGCACTGAGCGACAAGGGGTAGCAGAGCAGGAAGTAGCCGAGGGCAACGAGGCCGTAGACCATGAACGGTTCGAAGGTGGCGTTGGCGAGCATGCCGCCGGTTTTGGTCAGCTCGGTGAAACCGATGATCGAGGTCACCGCCGTGCCCTTGACCACCTGCACCGAGAAGCCCACGGTCGGCGCCACCGCGATGCGCAGCGCCTGCGGCAGGATCACGTAACGCAATTGCTCCAGCGGATTCAGCGCCAGGCTCGACGAGGCTTCCCACTGGCCATTGGGGATCGCTTCGACGCAACCGCGCCAGATCTCCGCCAGATAGGCGCTGGTGAACAATGTCAGGGCAATCGCCGCCGCCATCCACGGCGAGATCTCGATTCCGGCCAGCGCCACGCCGAAGAACACCAGAAACAGCTGCATCAGCAGCGGTGTGCCCTGGAACAGCTCGATCCAGGTGCGGGCGATATTGCTCGGCAACGGGTTTTTCGAGATGCGCATCACCAGAATCAGCAGCCCGACGATCCCGCCTCCGATGAATGCCACCAGTGACAGCGCCAGCGTCCATTGCAGGCCGGTGAGCAGGTTGCGCAGGATGTCCCAGAAGGTGAAGTCGCTCATTGGCTGCTCCTCGCGATATAGCGGCGGCCGATCCAGTTCAGCAACTGGCGGATCAGCAGCGCCATGCACAGGTAGATCAGCGTGGTCAGCGCATAGGTTTCAAAGGCGCGGAAGTTGCGTGACTGAATGAAGTTGGCGGCGAAGCTCAGCTCCTCGGTGGCGATCTGCGAACACACCGCCGAACCGAGCATGACGATGATGATCTGGCTGCTCAGGGCCGGCCAGACCTTGCCCAGCGCCGGCAGCAGGACCACATGGCGGAACGCTTCGAAACGGCTCATCGCCAGTGCGGCAGCGGCTTCCAGTTGTCCGCGCGGAATCGCCTGGATGCCGGCGCGGATGATCTCGGTCGAATACGCGCCGAGGTTGATCACCATCGCCAGCACCGCCGCCTGCCACTCGGAAATCTGCACCCCGAGCGAGGGCAGGCCGAAGAAGATGAAGAACAGTTGCACCAGAAATGGCGTGTTGCGGATCAACTCGACGTAGACGCCGAAGAGTGCCGAGAACGGGCGGATGTTCCACGCCCGCACCAGTGCGCCGACGATGCCCACGCCGACCCCGAACAGCGCGCCAATCGCCGTCAGCTCCAGGGTGAACAGCGCGCCGCGCAGCAGCAGGTCGGTGTTTTGCACCACCGGCATGAAATCGAACTGATAAGCCATCAATTGTCTCCCGCGCGACCGATCAGAGGTCGGCCGGCAGCGGCTCTTTGAGCCAGGTCTGCGAGTTTTTCTCCAGCGCGCCGTCAGCCTTGGCGGTGGCGAGGATCTCGTTGACTTTGCCCAGCAGCGCGGGCTCGTTCTTGTTCACGCCGACATAGACCGGCGAGTCCTTGAGCTTCACTTTCAGCGCCGGCACGCGTTTCGGGTTCTTCTCGCTGATCGCCACCATCACCACGTTGCCGCTGGCGATCAGGTCGACCTGCCCTGCGAGATAGGCGGCGATGGTCGAGTTGTTGTCTTCGAAGCGCTTGATGGTCACGCCTTCGGGGGCGACCTTGGTCAGCTCGATGTCTTCGATGGCGCCACGGGTGACGCTGATGGTTTTGCCCTTGAGGTCGTCGAGCGTAGTGACGGCGGCATCAGGCGGGCCGAACACCGCGAGGTAGAAAGGCGCGTAGGCGTGGGAGAAGTCGATGACTTTCTCGCGCTCCGGGTTCTTGCCGAGGCTGGAGATCACCAGGTCGACCTTGCCGGTGGTGAGGAACGGGATGCGGTTGGTGCTGTTGACCGGGGTCAGTTCGAGTTTGACCTTAAGTTGATCAGCCAGCAGCTTCGCCGTGTCGATATCCAGGCCACGGGGTTTCATGTCCGGGCCGACCGAGCCGAATGGCGGGAAGTCCTGAGGCACGGCAACTTTCAGTGTGCCGCGTTTGACCACGTCTTCCAGGCCATCGGCGTGGGCGGGGATCTGGCTCAGCATCAGGCTGGAAAACAGAGCGGCGAGGAGGGCTCGGTAACGCAGGGTCATGGCAAATCTCCGGATCGACGGGAAGTGATTTCTGCGATCGGACAGAGCACGGGCCGTGCCAATACCCGGATTTATCCCCGGCAGGCCGCAGGTTTGCCGGGTTTGTTCGGTCTTACTGGTCTGAACAGTCAGGTTGTTTTTCGCACCCCGATGGCGCACCGGCAGCGGGCGCCGAACCCCGCTGGGGCACGACTTGCCGGATCCGGCGAATAGCTTTACAACTAGCCGCACCTTGGCCTGGCTCGTCTGAAAAACCATGAACTCGATCTCCCGCGCCGTACCCGAAGTGGCGCTGCAAGCCATTCGCAAACTGATCACCGAGCAGGGTTTCGGTGCGGGCGATGCGTTGCCGTCGCAACGGGATCTGGCGGTGCAACTGGGGGTCAGTCGGGCGTCGTTGCGCGAGGCGCTGTCGTCGCTCAGTGCGCTGGGCGTGGTCAGTATCCAGCCGGGCAAAGGCGTGTTCGTGCAGGCACCGGTGGACATTGCGCAGGGTGACAATGCGCCGGGCTGGCCGTTCGCAGCGCAGGCCTCGCCGCTCGACATCTTTCAGTTGCGCTATGCGCTGGAGGGTTTTGCCGCCGGGCTGGCGGCGGTGACCTTGAGCACGTTTGACCTGGATGCGCTTGAGGACAACGTTGCGGCGATGCGCGAGCAATTGAAGGCCGGCGACTTCGAGGCCGCGGCGAAACTCGACTTCGAATTCCACCGACGCATCCTGCTGGCCAGCGGCAATCAGGCGATGCTGAGCATTCTCACTGCCAGCGCCGAGATCTTTCTGGAAAGCCAGAAGCTACCGTTCATCCGCGCCGAACGGGCGATGGAAACCTGGCAGGAGCACCGCAAGATCCTTCGTGCCCTCGCGCGCCGGGCGTCCGCTGCGGCCCAGAAGGCCATGCAGGAGCACGTGCGCAATGCGGCCCTGCGCACCGGAATTTCCTTCATTGCCCCCGCCACGGCGTGACTTGGGCTATACCCAAACTCATCGAGTGCCATAGCAAGACTCAATCAACTGCGGCTTCCTGAACAAGGGAAGGGCGGCTATGATGGGCCACGTTTTTTTGCTTACAACCTGGAGAATTCCATGAGCAGCGATCTTATCAAACACGTTAGCGACGCCAGCTTCGAAGCCGACGTACTCAAGGCCGAAGGCGCTGTACTGGTCGACTACTGGGCTGAATGGTGCGGCCCTTGCAAAATGATCGCTCCGGTTCTGGACGAGATTGCCGAGACTTACAAAGGCAAGCTGACCATCGCCAAACTGAACATTGACGAAAACCAGGAAACCCCGGCCAAGCACGGCGTGCGTGGTATCCCGACGCTGATGCTGTTCAAGAACGGCAACGTTGAAGCGACCAAAGTCGGCGCCCTGTCGAAGTCGCAACTGGCTGCTTTCCTCGACGCCAACATCTAAGCGTCGCAGTAAATCGCCGAAAAAAAGCCTCGCAATTTGCGGGGCTTTTTGCGTATTCAGGGCTAGACGCTCCGAAACTCAGGTGGTACATTCGGCCCCGCACTGGTTTCTCCACTGCCCCCTGCTAGCCGTCGCCGACGCACTCCTTTTCGAACAAGTTCGCGATCCTGTCGCCTTCTCCGCGGCGCGGCCTCATTAAGCCAAAAGCTTAATTTCCCCCCTCCATAAATGATTACGTCATTCCTATATGAATCTGACTGAACTCAAGCAAAAGCCGATTACCGAACTGCTCGAATTGGCCGAACAGATGGGCATAGAAAATATGGCCCGTTCGCGCAAGCAGGACGTGATTTTCTCCCTGCTGAAAAAGCACGCGAAAAGCGGCGAGGAAATCTCCGGTGATGGCGTGCTGGAGATTCTCCAGGACGGCTTCGGCTTCCTGCGCTCCGCTGACGCTTCCTACCTCGCCGGCCCGGACGATATCTACGTCTCGCCGAGCCAGATCCGTCGTTTCAACTTGCGCACCGGTGACACCATCGTTGGCAAGATCCGCCCTCCGAAGGAAGGCGAGCGTTACTTCGCTCTGCTCAAGGTCGACACGATCAACTTCGATCGTCCGGAGAACGCGAAGAACAAGATTCTCTTCGAGAACCTGACCCCGCTGTTCCCGACCGTGCGCATGAAGATGGAGGCCGGCAACGGTTCCACCGAAGACTTGACCGGTCGTGTGATCGACCTGTGCGCCCCGATCGGCAAAGGCCAGCGTGGTCTGATCGTTGCACCGCCGAAAGCCGGTAAGACGATCATGCTGCAGAACATCGCGGCGAACATCGCCCGTAACAACCCTGAAGTTCACCTGATCGTGCTGTTGATCGACGAACGTCCGGAAGAAGTGACCGAAATGCAGCGCACCGTGCGCGGCGAAGTGGTTGCCTCGACCTTCGACGAACCGCCGACCCGTCACGTGCAGGTTGCCGAAATGGTGATCGAGAAGGCCAAGCGCCTGGTCGAACACAAGAAGGACGTGGTGATCCTGCTCGACTCCATCACCCGTCTGGCCCGTGCCTACAACACCGTGATCCCGAGCTCCGGCAAGGTGCTGACCGGTGGTGTCGATGCTCACGCCCTGGAGAAACCGAAGCGTTTCTTCGGTGCTGCGCGCAACATCGAAGAAGGCGGCTCGCTGACCATTATCGCCACCGCGCTGGTTGAAACCGGCTCGAAGATGGACGAAGTGATCTACGAAGAGTTCAAGGGTACCGGCAACATGGAACTGCCGCTGGACCGCAAGATTGCGGAAAAGCGCGTCTTCCCGGCCATCAACATCAACCGTTCCGGCACCCGCCGCGAAGAGTTGCTGACCGCCGACGACGAACTGCAGCGCATGTGGATCCTGCGCAAGCTGCTGCACCCGATGGACGAAGTGGCTGCCATCGAGTTCCTGGTCGACAAGCTGAAAACGACCAAGACCAACGACGAGTTCTTCCTGTCGATGAAGCGCAAGTAACATCGCCGGTTGAACCGATAAAAAGGGCGCCCCTTTGGGGGGCGCCTTTTTTTTGCATGAAATTTACCCCGGCAATGGGAGGTTCCTGATCTGGTAAGGTCTGTGATCGGGCAACCCACAAACAGCGCTCGGAGCCTCTGTGAATAAGGCTCGAGCTGTACAAAAAACAACCACCTGATTGGCATTAAAGATTTTATGAGCACACTCGCTTATCGAAGGGATATCGACGGCCTGCGAGCAGTCGCGGTGATCGCCGTGGTGCTGTTCCATTTTGGCGTCCCGGGGTTTACCGGCGGTTTTGTCGGCGTGGACGTGTTCTTCGTGATTTCCGGCTACCTCATCACCTCGATCATCTGGAATCAGCGTCAGGCTGGCCGTTTCAGCTTCGTCGAGTTCTGGGCGCGGCGTGCGCGGCGGATTCTGCCGGCGCTGTTCGCGATGATCATTGCGGTGCTGGCGGTGGGCTGGTTCCTGCTGGCGCCCAAGGACTACGAAGAGCTGGGGCGTTCGGTGCGCTATCAGGTGACGTTCGTCTCGAACATCCTGTTCATGCGTCAGGACGGCTACTTCGACGTTGCCTCTGACCTGAAACCGCTGTTGCACACGTGGTCACTGGCGGTGGAGGAGCAGTTCTACATCTTCTTCCCGCTGCTGCTGACGTTGCTCTCGAGCCGTCTGAAACATTGGCGGTTGGCGCTGTTCGGCGTGCTGCTGGTGTCGTTCGGGCTGAGTGTGTGGGCGATCCAGCATCATCCGGAGAAAGCCTTCTTCCTGCTGCCGATGCGCGCCTGGGAGTTGCTGGCCGGGGCGATGCTGGCGGTTGCGCCGAAACACGCCTGGCGCTTGAAGCCGCTGGCCGCCCAGGCCTTGAGCCTGCTCGGCATGGGGTTGATCCTGCTGGCGGTGTTTGCCTATGACAAGTCGACGCCGTTCCCGGGTGTCACCGCGTTGCTGCCGGTGCTGGGCGTGGTGCTGCTGATTCTGGCCAACGGTCATCGCGAAACGCTGGTTGGTCAATTGTTGAGCAGTCGGGTGATGGTCGGCCTCGGGCTGATCTCCTATTCCTGGTATTTGTGGCACTGGCCGGTATTCGTGTTTTCCAGCTACGCCAGTGTCGATGAGCCGGGCGCGCTCGACACGGCCGGGTTGATTCTGCTGACCCTGGTGCTGGGTTATCTGTCGTGGAAGTTCGTTGAAACGCCGTTCCGTGAACGGCGCTTGCTCGCCGGTCGTCGGCAGATTCTGCTGGCCGGTTTCTGCGGGATCCTGGTGCTCGGTCTGGCCGGGCAATCACTGCGCTGGACCGATGGCTTGCCATGGCGCCTGTCCGAGCAGGCGCTGCAATACGCCAAAGGCCGCGAATGGCGGCCGGAGCTGATGGCATGTCTGGCGGATGACAAGACCCCGGACGACAAGCTGTTCTGCCATTACGGCGTGGCGGATCTGCCGACCCGCGCGCTGGTCTGGGGCGACAGCCATGCCACGGCGCTGATCCCGGTGTTCGATGACGGTGCCAAAGCTCACGGTGTCAGCGTGATTCTGGCCAGTTCTCCAGGGTGCATTCCGGTCGATGGGCTGGAGCATGACGGGGTTTGTGCACGCTTCAACAAGCGGGTCGAGCAGGGGCTGAAAAACCAGGCGATCAGCGATGTGGTGCTGGTCGCCCGCTGGAGCCTGTACCTGTACGGCGATGCCAAGGGTGATCTCGGGCATGTCTTGAGAACGCCAGACGGTCGTTACGATCGCGCCGAGGCCGAGCAGCGTTTTGCCGCAGGCCTGCGCACTCGCGTCGCACAATTGCGGGCAGCCGGGCATCGCGTATGGCTGGTGAAAGAGGCGCCGTTGCAGGCGTTCAGCCCGCCTTATCGGCTGACGCGGCTGGCGATGCTCGATCGTCCGGTGGATGACGTCGGCCTGGCCGTCGAGGCGCACCACAAACGTCAGGTGTTCATCAGTCAGTTGTTCGCGCAGTTGGCGCAGAATGATCCGGCGGTGCGCGTGGTCGATCCGGCGCCGCGACTGTGTGATGAAAACGGCCTGTGTCACGCCGAACTCGGTGGGTATTCGCTGTACACCGATGACAATCACCTGTCCGAAGTCGGTGCGCGGTTTGTGGCGCCGATCCTTGAGCCGCTGTTTATCGGCCTGCAGGCCCGGGAAAACCGTGGACAAGCACAGACGAATGCAGCCAAGTAAGCAGCGACAGGCTGCCACAGGGCTGCATAGCAGGTAGGATGTACGCCTATTTTGAGGGTGCCATCGTCAATGAAATTCAAGGATCTTCGGGATTTCGTGCAGCAGCTTGAGCAGCGCGGAGAGTTGAAACGCATCCAGATTCCCGTCTCGCCGGTGCTGGAGATGACCGAGGTGTGCGACCGCACACTGCGGGCCAAGGGCCCGGCGCTGCTGTTCGAGAAGCCGACCGGCTACGACATCCCGGTGCTCGGCAACCTGTTTGGCACCCCGGAGCGGGTGGCCATGGGCATGGGCGCCGAGTCGGTCAGCGAACTGCGCGAGATCGGCAAGCTGCTGGCTTTCCTCAAGGAGCCGGAGCCACCGAAGGGCTTGAAGGACGCGTGGTCGAAACTGCCGATCTTCCGCAAGATCATCTCGATGGCGCCGAAAGTCGTCAAAGACGCGGTGTGCCAGGAAGTGGTCATCGAAGGCGACGACGTCGACCTGGCGATGCTGCCGGTGCAGACCTGCTGGCCCGGCGACGTCGGCCCGCTGATCACTTGGGGCCTGACCGTCACCAAAGGCCCGAACAAGGATCGCCAGAACCTCGGCATCTACCGTCAGCAAGTGATCGGCCGCAACAAGGTGATCATGCGCTGGCTCAGCCACCGTGGCGGTGCGCTGGACTTCCGTGAGTGGTGCGAGAAGCACCCGGGCCAGCCGTTCCCGGTCTCCGTGGCGCTGGGCGCCGACCCTGCGACCATCCTCGGCGCCGTGACGCCGGTGCCGGACAGTCTCTCCGAATACGCTTTCGCCGGCCTGTTGCGCGGTAACCGCACCGAGCTCGTCAAGTGCCGTGGCAACGACCTGCAAGTGCCGGCCACTGCCGAGATCATCCTCGAAGGGGTGATTCATCCGGGCGAAATGGCCGACGAAGGCCCGTACGGCGACCACACCGGTTACTACAACGAAGTCGACAGCTTCCCGGTGTTCACCGTCGAGCGCATTACCCACCGGATCAAGCCGATCTATCACAGCACCTACACCGGCCGTCCACCGGATGAGCCGGCGATCCTCGGCGTGGCGCTGAACGAAGTGTTCGTGCCGATCCTGCAGAAGCAGTTCCCGGAAATCACCGATTTCTACCTGCCGCCGGAAGGCTGCTCGTACCGCATGGCCGTGGTGACGATGAAGAAGTCGTATCCGGGGCATGCCAAGCGCGTGATGCTCGGTGTCTGGTCGTTTTTGCGACAGTTCATGTACACCAAGTTCGTTATCGTCACTGACGACGATATCAACGCCCGGGACTGGAACGACGTGATCTGGGCCATCACCACGCGCATGGACCCCAAGCGCGACACGGTGATGATCGACAACACGCCGATCGACTACCTCGACTTCGCCTCGCCGGTGTCCGGCCTGGGCTCGAAAATGGGCCTGGATGCCACCCACAAGTGGCCGGGCGAAACCACTCGCGAGTGGGGCCGCGTAATCGTCAAGGACGACGCCGTCACCCAGCGGATCGATGCCATCTGGAATCAGTTAGGAATAGATTGATGCGTGTAACCCTGCAGCCCTCCGGAGCGGTGCTTGAGATACGGCCCGGCGAGCGGATTCTCGATGGTGCGCGGCGCCTGGGCTATGAATGCCCGCAAAGCTGCCGCAACGGCAATTGCCACGTATGTGCGGCGCTGCTGGTGGAAGGCCGGGTCGAGCAGGCCGGCAAGGTGCACGACCACGGCGAGTTCTACACTTGCATAGCCGAGCCGCTGGAAGACTGCGTCCTGCTGTGGGATGGCGTGCTCGCGCTGGGAGAACTGCCGGTGCGCAGCCTGTCGTGTCAGGTCATCGAATGCCGGGATGTCGGTGGCGACACCTGGCGCGTGCGCCTGCGTGCGCCGGCCGGCAAGCCGCCGCGTTATCACGCCGGGCAGTACCTGATGATCGAGCGTGAAAACGGCGAGAAGTCGGCGTTCTCCATGGCCTCGGCGCCGCACGGCGGGCGCGATCTGGAAATCCACGTGCTGGCCCGCGAAGCCAGTGCACTGAGCCTGATCGAGCAGTTGCAACGCAACGCGATGGTGCGCGTCGAGCTGCCATTCGGTGACACTCACCTCGCCGAGTTGCCTGACGGGCCACTGGTGTTGATCGCCGCCGGCACCGGCATGGGCCAGATCCACAGCCTGATCGAACACTGCCGCGCCAACGGCTTCAAACACCCGGTGCATCTGTACTGGGGCGTACGCCGTCCGGAAGATTTCTACGACATCGAGCATTGGGACGAATGGCTGAAGCTGCCCAATCTGTTCCTGCACAAAGTCGTCAGCGACCAGTGCGGTTGGGAAGGGCGCTGCGGGATGTTGCACCAGGCCGTGTGTGAAGACTTCGCCGATCTGAAGTCCCTGCATGTATACGCCAGCGGCTCGCCGGCGATGGTCTACGGGACTCTGGATGCGCTGGTGGAAGCCGGGATGGATGCGCACCAGATGCGCGCCGATGTATTTGCGTATGCGCCGCGCTCTTGAGCCGCGCGAATTGAGCCGAGCTCTTGCGTCCCGCGCCTGAGCCGCGCTTCTAGAAACGCACGCCGCTAGTCACCATCGCCGCATTGGCGCCGAGAAATACCAGCTCGGCGGCCAATGGGCCGTAGTGAGTCCCGACGGACGGAATGATCACCGGCGCAACGCCGTAGCGGTTCAAAGGAATCTTGTCCTTGTAATCACCGTGATAACCCTGCAACAGCCCACCCGTGAGTTTCAGATACAGCGGATATTCGCTGCTGTCATAGCGCTTGCCGACATAGGCGTAGTTCGAGCGCTGGCGGAACGAGTTGCGGAAAGTTGCCCCGCCAAATACCCAGCCGGAAGCCTGATTGCGTTCGATGCCGATCAAGTCCTGATGATTATTGTGTTCGGGGTCGGGCGAGTAATGTCGGGTGTAGACACTGGTCTGGGCATACCAGAAGCCTTTGCCTTGCGCATTGTCCTCGGCCAATGCATGGCCGGCCTGAGCCATCAGCAACGCGGCCAGAAGTCTTGGGATTTTCATAGTGCAGCCTCAGTTAAACGGGATGGCTTGCGCCAGAGGAAGGCCGTTATACGTAGCCGTTCAGCGACGGAGAAGAAAGAAAGTCCGACATTTTAGTAGGAAGATTCCTGCGCTTTCTTGAACCAATCCTGAACAAGCGAAGGCTTATGCATATTTCATTCGGGTATTTAAGATATTTCGGCAATGGTATTAGGCTATATAAAACCGCATAGCGTTGACTAATACACCCGATTTAGCGCTATCGAGCAGGTCATACATCCTTTAGCACTTTTCGTTTTAGATTTACTGCTATATGTTCTAACGAACGAATTGCGCTTACATCTTGTAATACTTGCGGGGCCGAACACTTCCGTCATGACAGCCATAGAATCTGCTTTTCTGAATCTGGCTTATCCTCCGCGGCTCGATCTGGGGCCGCAGCTCACTCACGAACAACTTCTCGCTTCCATGCAATCGACCATGGCGCGCCACAAGGGCGGGCCGGTGTGGCTGTTCGCCTACGGGTCGCTGATCTGGCGCCCGGAATGTACGGCGGTGGAGCGGGTGCGCGGCCGCGTCCATGGCTACCACCGCGGCCTGTATTTGTGGTCGCACGAGCATCGGGGGACGCCGGAAATGCCCGGGCTGGTATTTGGTCTGGATCGCGGCGGTTCATGCAGCGGCTTCGCCTATCGGCTGCCGGAAGAGAACCTCGACGCTGCGCTGTACGCGCTGTGGAAACGCGAGATGCCGTTCCCGTCCTATCGCCCGCACTGGCTGAACTGCCGGCTCGAAGATGGCAGTCAGGTTCAGGCGTTAGGGTTTGTTTTGGAGCGACACCTGCCCAGCTATGCCGGCAACTTGCCGGATCACGTGCTGAGTCAGGTGTTCGAAAGCGCTTGCGGGCGTTACGGCACCACTCGCGATTATGTCGAGCAGACCGCCCACGCCCTGCGCAGCCACGCCATGCCGGATCGAAATCTGGAGGCGCGGCTCAAGCGCTGTCAGTCAAAAGCCGATCAGGCGACGGCTTCGCGGCTCTGACTGGCGACTTGCTTGTGCCACAGGGTCGGGGCCAGGAAGGCCATCGACAGCAGGCAAGCGCCCACCAGCAGGACAAAACCACCGTTCCAGCCGAAGTGGTCAACGGTGTAGCCCATCGCCGCACTCGCCGCGACCGAACCACCCAGGTAACCGAACAGACCGGTGAAGCCCGCAGCCGTGCCGGCGGCTTTCTTCGGTGCCAGTTCCAGCGCCTGCAGGCCGATCAGCATCACCGGGCCATAGATCAGGAAGCCGATCGAGAACAGCGCGATCATGTCCACCGTCGGGTTGCCGGCCGGGTTCAGCCAGTACACCAGCGTCGCCACGGTCACCAGCGCCATGAACACCATGCCGGTCAGGCCACGATTGCCACGGAAGATCTTGTCCGACATCCAGCCGCACAGCAGCGTGCCCGGAATGCCCGCCCACTCGTAGAAGAAATAGGCCCACGAGGTTTTATCCACGGTGAAACCTTTGGCTTCTTTCAGGTAGGTCGGCGCCCAATCCAGTACGCCGTAGCGCAGCAGGTAAACGAACACGTTGGCCATGGCGATGTACCAGAGCATTTTGTTGCGCAGCACGTATTTGACGAAAATTTCCTTGGCGCTGAATTCGTCTTCGTGGCTGGCGTCGTAGCCTTCCGGGTAATCGTTCTTGTACTTCTCGATCGGCGGCAGGCCGACAGATTGCGGGGTGTCACGCATGGTGATGAAGGCAAACACCGCCACGCCCAGCGCCACCGCTGCCGGAACGTAGAAGGCTGCGTGCCAGTCATTGAACAGGCCCATGCCGATCAGGAACAGCGGGCCGATCAGACCGCCACCGACGTTATGCGCCACGTTCCACACCGAAACCACGCCGCCACGTTCCTTCTGCGACCACCAGTGCACCATGGTGCGTCCGCTCGGCGGCCAGCCCATGCCCTGGGCCCAGCCGTTGATGAACAGCAGGATGAACATCATGGTCACGCTGGAAGTCGCCCACGGCGCGAAACCGAAAATGAACATCACCCCGGCCGACACCAGCAGGCCGAATGGCAGGAAGTAGCGCGGGTTGGAACGGTCGGACACCAGGCCCATCAGGAACTTCGACAGACCGTAGGCAATGGCGATGGCCGACATCGCCAGACCCAGATCGCCACGGCTGTAGCCTTCGTCGATCAGGTACGGCATGGCCAGCGAGAAGTTTTTGCGCAGCAGGTAGTAACCCGCGTAGCCAAAGAAGATACCGGCGAAGATCTGCCAGCGCAGGCGTCGGTAAGTACTGTCTATTTTTTCTTCAGGCAATGGAGCCTGATGTGCGGCAGGACGAAAGAAAGCAAACATTCAAGAGCTCCAGATTTCTTGTTTTGACTGCGGATGCGAATGTTACAGTTTCGTTACCGAAAATAGCACCGGTTCGCATCGGCAAAACAGCGGAAAATGTTGGAAGTCGCACGTTCTTTTACGAACCTGTCGCTCAGCTGTAAGAACAGGGCGTTTTCACCACTTATCTACATGGAGTGACTTAGACTCGCGGCCCGTTCAGCCGATTGATCAGCCGAGATAAGCAATGTCACTGAAGGTTCGCATGTTGGTGCCGAGATTTTTGGTGGCAGCGGGACTTGCCGTCGTGTTGCTGGCATTGATCGTCACCGATCATCCTTCTCATTCCGGCCTGGGCAACGCCACGGTGCTGATCATTCGGCATGCGGAAAAACCGGATACAGGATCGGTGCTCAATGCCCGAGGCGAGCAACGCGCCGCCGCCTACGTCGACTATTTCAATCCGCTGAAACTCGACGGCCAGACGTTCACCCCCCAGCGTTTGATCGCTGCCGGCGATACCCCGGAAAGTTCGCGCTCACGCCTGACCCTGACCCCGTTGGCCCAGCGCCTGAACCTTGCGATCGAGCAGCCCTTCGTCAATGGCGATCTGCATCAACTGGTCAAACTGTTGCGCAAGAGCAATCAGGCGCAGACGGTGCTGATCGCCTGGCACCACGGCCATATCAATAAACTGCTCAAAGCCTTTGGCGGTGACCCCACAGCCCTGATGGGTCAGGAAAAATGGCCGGATGAGGTCTTCGACTGGCTGATCGTCCTGCGCTTCGATGACAAGGGCCGGCTGATTCCGTCGCGCAGTCTGAAGGTGCAGGAGCACTTGTTGTCGGGCGACTCTGCCGGGCCGAACGGCGGCTAAACGTCCGTCAGAAAATTTACCTGCCGTCATTTGCCCAGCGGTTTCGTCGGATTTCCCATCGGGATCAGGAAATGTCCTGCATTCAATAGCGAAGCTGCGCCATTCAGTTAAAAGACAGTGCTCCGTAAACTTTCTGTTGTTGCCGGACAGGCATCTCAATAGGGAAGGGGCGCGATCATGCGGTGGTTTTTTGCAGGGCTTTTATTGACGATCTTCAGTCTTGCACTGGCGGCAGAAGGGTTACTCATACCTGAAAACAACCCGCAGCCGATTTACCCGAAGAGGTTGTCCAGGGCAGGGGTCGAAGGCGAGGTCAGGGTCAGCTTTATCGTCAAGGCGGATGGCTCGGTCAGCGCGATCGACATCGTGCAAAGTGATCACCCCGATCTGGCTGAGGCGGTCAAAGACGCCATAACACAGTGGCGCTTCAGGCCCTGGACGGTTGAAGACGGTCGGCCTGCGGAACAGCCCATCGTGGCGCCGATGCTCTTTCGATTGGCCAGGGATCAGCCGATCGACATCAACCAGTGGCTGAAGTCAGTAAAGTGTCGCGTCATCAATGACGGTTTCAGGAACATGCCTGAGCACGCCTGGGTCGACGCAGAAGTGTTTAATTACACCCGTGCTTACGTTTCCAACGTGATTCTCAAGAGTCAGTTGGCCGATGAACAACGTCTGGCAATCATCGCCAAGATGAACCGGCGCGTACCGATGATCGTCAGAGGCTGCCGGGAAGCTCCTATGCGTAGCTACATGAGTTTTCTGCCGGGAGAGGTTCGCGAGTTGCTTTGATAGCCAGCGACGCTGTGTTGCTGCCTGGCGCGAATCAGGCCGGCTCCGAGAGGTCACCGGCCAGAAAACACTCAGCGCACCTGCACCACCACCTTGCCCACCGCCTTGCGCTGCCCCAGATCGTTGATCGCCTGCGCCGCGTTGCTCAGCGGATACACCTGCGACACCAGCGGCTTCAACTTGCCCTCGGCGAACCAGCCGAACAACTGCTGGAAGTTCGCCGCGTTGTCCTGCGGCTGACGCTGGGCGAAGGAGCCCCAGAACACGCCGAGTACCGCGGCGCCCTTGAGCAGCGCGAGGTTGACCGGCAGCTCGGGGATGCGTCCGCTGGCGAAGCCGACCACCAGCAGGCGGCCGTTCCAGGCGATGGCGCGGATGGCCTGGTCAAACAGGTCGCCGCCGACCGGGTCGTAGATCACGTCGGCGCCCTGGCCGTCGGTGAGGCGTTTGATTTCGTCCTTGAGGCTGGTTTCGCTGTAGTTGATCAGTTCATCGGCACCGGCGGCCTTGGCCACGGCGAGTTTTTCCGCGCTGCTGGCGGCGGCAATGACCCGGGCACCCATGGCTTTGCCGATTTCCACCGCCGCCAGGCCGACGCCACCGGAGGCGCCGAGCACCAGCAGGGTCTCGCCCGGTTGCAGGTTGGCCCGTTGTTTGAGGGCGTGCATCGAGGTGCCGTAGGTCATGCTGAACGCGGCGGCGGTGTTGAAATCCATCGACGGCGGGATCGGCAGCACGTTGTAACCCGGCACCGCGACCTGTTCGGCGAAGCTGCCCCAGCCGGTCAGGGCCATGACCCGGTCGCCGACTTTCAGGTGGCTGACTTTCTCACCGACGGCGCTGACCACGCCGGCCGCTTCGCCCCCCGGCGAAAACGGGAAGGGCGGCTTGAACTGATACTTGCCCTCGATGATCAGCGTGTCCGGGAAGTTGACCCCGGCGGCGTGCACCTCCAGCAGGATTTCGTTCTTCTTCGCGACAGGACTGGCGACGTCTTCCAGCACCAGCGATTCGGCAGGGCCGAAGGCTTTGCACAGCACGGCTTTCATCAGGGCTATTCCTTTGGGAGTGATGGCCGATAAGTGTAGGTGTGTCAGTCAACGGGTCAACGAGCATGCCCGGCCCTGATAGTCAGCCATAAGCTTGTGCTTGCGCGGCGGGTCGTTATGCTAGGCCGCAAACCGGATAAGGAGCGAATTGTGAAAGCGTGGATCATGTTGTTGCTGGCCCTGTCTCTGCCTGTGGCAGCGCTGGCCGAAGAAGCCAAAGAAGGCGAGGCGCCGAAGGTCAACTACATCACCCTGAGCCCGCCGTTCGTGGGTAACTACGGGCTGGACGGCACGCCCAAGCTGAAGGTCTACAAGGCCGACGTGGCGCTGCGTGTGACCGGCGAAGAGGCGACCAAACTGGTCAAGGCCAACGAGCCGCTGATTCGCAATCAACTGGTGGCGCTGTTCACTCAGCAGACCACCGAGGCGATGGGCAGCATCGAAGGCAAGGAAAAGCTGCGTCAGGAAGCCCTGAAGCAGACCCAGCAAGTGATGAATGACGAGACCGGCAAGCCGGTGGTTGAAGATCTGTTGTTCAACAACCTGATCATTCAGTAACCACGCTGGCCGCTGTTCAGGACGCCAGGCTCTTGCGAAAGCGCGCCAGCGCGATGAGAAAGAACAGCAGGCCGATGACCGTCAGCGCCAGCAAGTCCGGCCAGACCACGCTCAGCCCGGCGTCGCGAAACAGAATCGCGGCGCTGAGGCTGACAAAGTGTGTGGACGGCGAGCCCTGCATGACCCATTGCAGCCACTGCGGCATGCTGTCCAATGGCGTGCTGCCGCCGGACAGCAGCAACATCGGGATGATCACCGGAATCGCCAGCAGACCGAACTGCGGCGTCGAGCGCGCCAGCGTCGCCAGAAAGATACCCAGCGCGGTACTGGCAAACAGATAAACCGCAGTCACCAGCAAAAACAGACTCATCGAGCCGGCCAACGGCACACCCAACAGGCCTTTGACCACCACCTCCAGCGACAGCCAGGTGCACAACACCACCACCAGCAGGTTGCTCCAGATTTTCGCCAGCATGATTTCCAGCGCCGTCAGCGGCAGCACCAGCAAATGGTCGAGCGTGCCGTGTTCGCGTTCGCGCAGCAGCGCCGTGCCGGTGAGGATGATCGCCAGAATGGTGATGTTGTTGACGATCTGAGTCACCGCCAGAAACCAGCCACCCTCCAGATTGGTGTTGAACAGGGCGCGAGTAGTCAGTTGCACGGGTGCCTTGGCCGCTGCACCGCCCTGACCGGCATAGTCGAGCAATTCGCGCTGGAAGATCCGGCCGATGTAGCCGGCGCCCATGAACGCCTGGCTCATGGCTGTGGCATCGACGTTGACCTGAATCGCCGGTTGCCGCGCCGCCAGCAAGTCGCTTTGAAAGCCCGCCGGAATATTGATCACGAAGGTGTACTCACCGCTGTCCATGACCTGATCCAGTTGCGCATAAGGCAGCAGCACCGGCGTCTGGAATTCCGGCGGCTGCAGGGCCTGGGCCAATTGGCGTGAGAGGGCGCTGTGGTCTTCGTCGACGATGGCCACGCTGGCGTTGTGCACGCCGATCACCGAACCGGCGGCGGGCATGTAAATCGCCACGGTGAAGGCGTAGAACAGGAACAGCAGCAACACGCTGTCATGGCGCAGGCTGGTCAGTTCCTTGAGTCCCAGGCGCAGGATGTGCGCGAACTTGTGCATCAGGCCTCCTGCTTTTTCAGCATGATCAGGCTCAGCCCGGTGAACCCGACAAAGAACCCGAACAGCGCCAGGCACTGCGGCCACAGCTGACGCAAGTCCAGCGCTTTGGTGAACGTACCCACCGCGATGTCGAGGAAGTGCCCCGCCGGAAACAGCATGCCCATCACTGCTGCCGCACCTTCCAGCGACGAGCGCGGCACGATCAGCCCGGAGAACTGGATGGTCGGCAGGCTGGTGATGATCATGGTGCCGAGGATCGCGGCGATTTGTGTGCGGGTGAATGCCGAAATCAGCAGGCCCATGCTGGTGGTGGCCAACACATACAGCAGTCCGCCGAATGCCAGTGTCAGCAGGCTGCCCTTGAACGGCACGCCGAACAGCCAGCGATTCATCGCCACCAGCACTGCGAGATTGACCAGACTGACCAGCAGGTACGGCGCCTGTTTACCCAGCAGAAACTCCAGACGGGTCAGGGGTGTGGCGTAGAAATTGGTGATCGAGCCCAACTCCTTTTCGCGCACGATGCCCAGCGCCGTGAGCATCGCCGGAATAAAGGCGAGAATCAGCGCCATGACCCCGGGGCCGATAGCGTTGACGCTGACCACGTCCTGGTTGTAGCGAAAGCGGGTTTCCAGGCTGGCGGCCGCCGGGTGGGCCAGCGCGGGGCTGCTCTGCTCGGCCAGCTGTTGCAGATTGCCCACGTGCACGGCTTCAACATAGTTACGGCTGGTTTCGGCGCGAAACGGCATGCCGCCATCCAGCCACGCCGCCACAGCGGGTTGGCGCCCGGCGTACAGATCGCGGCCGAATCCGGGGGGAATCTCCAGCGCCAGTTTGATTTCCGAGCGTTGCAGGCGCCGGTGCAGTTCCTGCGGGTCATGAATGGCCGGCTGTTCGTCGAAGTACCGGGAGCCGCGAAACGCCTCCAGATAAGCTCGGCTTTGCGGTGTCTGATCCTGGTCGTACACGGCGAACGCGAGGTTTTCCACGTCCAGCGAGATGCCGTAACCGAAGATCACCATCATGAAAATCGCCCCGGCCAAGGCGAACGCCATGCGCACTTTGTCGCGCAGCAGCTCCTTGCCTTCGCGACTGGCCACGGCCAACAGGCGACCGAGGCTGAAACCGTGCTGGGGCACTGGTGTTGTCGCAGCGCTCGGCGGCGCTATTTGCGGCTCGGCCACAGGCGCTGATGCCTGAGCACCCTGAGCCTGTTCCAGGCAAGTGACGAAGGCCGCTTCCAGCGTCTCGCCGGCAAACTGGCGTTGCAGCGCCGCCGGGGTGTCGCAGGCGAGAACTTTGCCCGCGTGCATCAGCGAGATGCGGTCGCAGCGCTGCGCTTCGTTCATGAAGTGCGTGGAGAGGAAGATCGTCACGCCTTGCTCGCGGGACAACTCGATCAACAGTCGCCAGAAGTCATCGCGAGCTGCCGGATCGACGCCGGAAGTCGGCTCGTCGAGAATCAGCACTTCCGGGCGGTGCAGCACCGCCACCGCCAGTGACAGACGTTGGCGCAGTCCCAATGGCAACGCCCCGGAAGGCTGGTCGGCGACCGCAAGCAGATTGAAGCGCTGAATCAATGCCTCGATGCGTTGTGCACTCTCGGTTTTGGGCAGGTCGAACAGCCGCGCGTGCAGCTCGAGGTTCTGCCGCACACTGAGTTCGCCATACAACGAAAAACTCTGCGACATGAAGCCAACCCGCTTGCGCGTGGCCAGATCCTTGGCGTTCACCGGGTTGCCGAGCAGCGTCGCACTGCCTTCGCTGGCCGGCATCAGCCCGGTCAGGACTTTCATGGTGGTGGTCTTGCCGCAGCCGTTGGAGCCAAGAAAGCCGAAAATCTCGCCACGCCCAATGGCAAAACTGACGTGATCCACAGCGGTGAAATCGCCGAAGCGCAGCGTCAGGTCGTGGGCTTCGATGGCGATGTCGCTGCTGTTGCCGGTGCGCGGTGGAATCACCAGCGGCTGAGCGTCATGCTGGCTGTCACCCTGAAAATGGGTGAAGGCGTCATCGAGTTTGCCGCTGGGGGTGACGTTCGCCAGCTCGCGGCTCAGGCCGGTGGCGATCAACTTGCCGGCATCGAGCATCAGGCAATGCTCGAACTGCTCGGCTTCTTCCATATAGGCCGTGGCGACCAGCAGCGTCAGTTGCGGGCGCTGGCGTCGCACATCGTCGACCAACTCCCAGAAGCGCCGGCGCGAGAGCGGGTCGACGCCGGTGGTCGGCTCATCGAGGATCAGCAGATCCGGTTCATGGATCAGCGCGCAGCACAGCCCGAGTTTCTGCTTCATCCCACCGGACAACTTGCCGGCAGGGCGCTCGGCGAACTTCAGCAGATCCGTGGCGAGCAACAGGCTGTGCATGCGCTGTTCGCTTTCAGCCCTGGACAGGCCGAACAGCGTCGAGAAGAACTGGATGTTCTCGCGGATCGACAGCTCCGGGTACAAGTTGCCGCCCAGCCCCTGCGGCATGAAGGCGATGCGCGCATAGAGTGTGTCGCGATGCTGGCGATCCTCGATCGCGCCACCGAGCACGTCCAGCTGCCCTTGCTGCAAGGTCTTCACGCCGGCAATCAACCCCAGCAGACTGGATTTGCCGGCGCCATCGGGGCCGATCAGTCCGCAGCGGGTGCCGGCGGGCAGGCTGAAGGCGATGTCGCTCAGCGCTTGCTGTTTGCCGTAGCGGTGCGCGATACCGTTCGCTTGAACCGCAAGGCCGCTCATTGCAGATTGGCCGGCCATTCGACGGGCGCGATCCGCACGTAGCCGGCCCCGGGCATGCCGGGTTTGGCCTGCGGCACGGCGCTGGGCTGAACCAGGCGCAGCTTGACGCGGAACACCAGTTTTTGCCGCTCGTCGCGGGTCTCGACCTCTTTGGGAGTGAACTGCGATTTGGCTGCGACGAAGCTGATTTTTGCCGGCAGCGGGTTATCGGGCAAGGCATCGAGCAGCACGCGAGCCTCATCGCCCACCGCCAGGCGCCCAGCCACCGCGGCTGACAGATAGAGGTTCATGTACTGGTCGTTGGGATCGATCAGCAGCAGCACGCGACCACCGGCCCCCAGCACTTCGCCGGGCTCGGCCATGCGCAGCTGGATCACGCCATCAATCGGCGCGCGCAGACTGCTGTCGTCAATTTCACTGGTCAACTGTGCGACTTGAGCCTGTGCCGCGCCAATCGCCGCACTGACAGCAGACACCTGGGCCCGGGCGGCGACAACGGCAGCGTTGCCAGTGCCGATGCGTGACTGCAACTGATCGATGATCTGCGCGCTGACGTAACCGTGCTTGAACAGTGATTGCGAGCGGCCGAGTTCTTGCTGGGCCAGCAGCAGTTCACTCTGGCGCAATTGCACGTTGGCCTGAGCGGCGTTGAGATTCTCCCGGGCGCGCAACACTTCGGCTTCGGCCTGATTGCGCTGGGCTTCGAGGGTGCGGGTGTCCATACGCGCCAGCAGTTGGCCCTTGCTGACCTTGTCGCCTTCGTCGACCAGCACCTCGGCGAGGCGCCCGGGGGTCTTGCTGGCGATCTGCACTTCAGTGGCTTCCAGCCGCCCGTTGCCCATCGACAGTCCTTCGACCAGGCGGCTGCTGATGGACATCCAGTAACCTAATCCGCCAGCGACGGCGAGTAATACCAGGAGCGAACCGGCGTATAGAAGTGAAGAACGGCTGTGCGTCGACATGGGGGCATCCTGCGGCTGTGGCTTGCAGTCTGACTGTTCAAGCGTTCCATTCGCTTGATGTCAGTCAAATGAGCGCCAAGCCTAGCCCCTTTTGTCGGTAAAAACCGTGACCGGCGAGTTCTCAGCGCAAACCAAGCACCGCGGCCCACTGTTCGGCCGTCACCGGCATCACCGACAGGCGACTGCCTTTCTGCACCAGCGGCATTTCGGCCAGCGCAGTCTGCTGTTTCAGGTAATCGAGCTTCAGCACCCGGGCAAACGTCTCGACGTGTGCCACATCAATCGCACTCCAGGCGTTTTTCTCTGGCGTGGCTTTTGGGTCGAAGTAATGGCTCTCGGGTTCCAATGCGGTGGGATCCGGGTACGCCGCCTGAATAATTCTGCCGATTCCGGCGATACCCGGCTCCGGGCAACTGGAGTGGTAGAAAAAGAACTCATCGCCCACCGCCATCGCCCGCAGGAAATTGCGCGCCTGATAGTTGCGAACCCCGTCCCAGCGCGCTTTGCCGAGTTTCTCCAGATCTTTGATCGAGAGTTCGTCGGGCTCGGATTTCATCAGCCAATAGGCCATGTCTTTTGCTCCTCAAGCGGTGATTGGGCAGGTTGTCGGGCAATTTTATGACAAACCGACGGTCGGTTGACGTCAGCGTTTGCGCCCGGGTTCACGTTGTCGCAAAATGCCGGCCTTTAAAGCTTGACGCTGCTGCACGGCCTACGAACGGAAACCGCTGCTGTCATCGTGATGATGTGCCTTGAGGGGGGCAATCGATGAAACGCAAACCGGATTTGCTATGGACTTTGGTTATTTTGTTCGGCCTTGGTGTCGTGACCACCGGTTACGCGCAAAGTCTGTGGACGAGCAAGGCCGATGCTCCGGTTGAAGTCGCGCAACAGGTCCAACAGTCGACCGCCTTCAAACGCTGAAACTGCCTTCCCGACGCCGCTGATCTGCGCGGCGTCTATCCCGCGAAATACCACGCTTTATCGGTGACCGTGCCCTGCAACGGTACATCCCAGCTGGCCTGCGCCAGGCGTTCGACCTTCTGACATTCATGGGCCAGGCCCAGCAACGTCGGCTTGCGCCAGTTCTTGCGCCGGGCCAGGTACGCCAGACTGCGATCGTAGAATCCGCCGCCCATCCCCAGGCGTCCGCCAGCATCGTCAAACCCCACCAGTGGCAACAACACCAGATCCAGGGTCCAGATCTTGCGCTGATGGGCCAGATTGGCTCGTGGTTCGAGAATGCGGAAGCGGTTGGGCTTGAGCTTGTCGCCGGGGCGAATCCGCTGGAACACCATTTTGGTTCGCGGCCAGGCGCTGAGCACCGGCAGGTAGGTGGCTTTGCCGCGACGCTGGGCTTCACGCAGCAGCAGACGCGGGTCGATTTCACCGTCGGTGGGCAGATAAAGCGAAATATGTCGGGCCCGGCGGAAGTGCGGGTCTTGCGCCAGTTGGCGGAACAGGCCTTTGGCGGCTTGTCGTTGTTCACCGGGAGTCAGTGAGCGGCGCGCCTTGCGCAGCAGGCGGCGGAGTTGCGGGCGGGGCAGCAGCGCAGGTTCGGTCATGGTTCGGCTTCGGCAGGTGAGGGCGAAAACGCACGCATAAAAAATCCGATGCCGGCAAAAACCGGCATCGGATTCGAATCAGGCTCCCCGGATGAACCGCTGTCAACTTAGCCCTTGAACCCGAAAGTTCAAGGTGGAGGATGCAGTAGACTTTAAGGCTTTCCGTCTGGCGGACATGCACACCAGCCCAACGTGCAACTTCCAGGGTAGTGCGAATCGGCTCAGGGACATCGTCAACTGGCAAGCACCCCAGGGAGTGCCGCGAGTATACCTCAAGCGGCCTGGCGAATCAGCCCTTGCTGATGTCCGGATCGTCGGCCAGCACCAGATCGACACGATCGAGCAAGTCGCGCACCTGTTCACGGGTCGAGCCGCTGGCCTGGATGTCCGGGCGCTCTTCTTTGTGCAAGAGGTCGTGGGTGATGTTCAGCGCGGCCATTACCGCAATACGGTCGGCGCCGATGACTTTGCCGCTGCTGCGGATCTCGCGCATCTTGCCATCCAGGTAGCGGGCGGCGCTGACCAGATTGCTGCGTTCTTCCTGGGGGCAGATGATCGAATATTCTTTGTCGAGGATCTGCACGGTAACGCTATTGCTTGAACTCATGAGTCTTGCTCCAGGGCCTTGAGGCGCGAAATCATCGATTCGACCTTACGCCGGGCGATTTCGTTTTTTTCAATGAGGTGAGCGCGTTCCTCGCGCCAGGTCTTTTCCTGAGCTAGTAAGAGTGCGTTTTGACTCTTTAGTTGCTCGACTCGGCTAATCAGCTTTTCGAGTCTGGCCATCAGCGCTTGCAGGTCGGTGTCTTCCATTGTGTCCACTGAATTCATCTGATGGGCGGCAGGCGCCTGGCTGGCGGACAGCCTTTAATAGTCTTGGCGAGTCTGTCGATGTAGGATACAAGGCCTTCATTCTAGACATAGCGCCGTCTGGCGCCTAGCTGCCCATGACCATTGCGAATTCCCCGTACCAAGCCTTTGCCACCCTGCTGACGTCCAGCGGCCACAACGTCTCGCCTGCCGAACTGCACGGCCTGCTGCTCGGCCGCAGCTGCGCCGGTGCCGGCTTCAACGCCGACGAGTGGCTGATCGATGCCGCCGAACTTCTGGAAAACGAGCCACAGGACAACGTCCGCAACGCCCTGATCGGCCTGCAAGAGATGGTCAAGGGTGAGTTGACTGGTGACGACGTCACCGTCGTTCTGCTGCTGCCGACCGATGACGCGCCCCTGGCCGACCGCGCCGCCGCACTGGGCCAATGGTGCCAGGGCTTCCTCAGCGGTTTCGGCCTGAACTGCCGCGACAGCAGCATGCTCAGCACCGAAGCCACCGAAGTGCTGCAGGATCTGGCGGCGATCTCCCAGGTGCAAGACGCTCTGGAAGAATCCGAAGACGGCGAAAGCGACTACATGGAAGTCATGGAATACCTGCGCGTCGCGCCGCTGCTGCTGTTCTCGGAAACCAAGAAAGCCGACGTGCCGCCAGCCGCCAAGCCGTCGCTGCATTAATCGCGTGCCAGGGAAAGCCATCTGCCCATGATCCATATCCCCAAAGCGGAATACAGCCGTCGCCGCAAGGCCCTGATGGCGCAGATGGAACCCAACAGCATCGCGATCCTGCCCGCCGCCGCAGTCGCGATCCGCAACCGCGACGTCGAGCACGTCTACCGTCAGGACAGCGACTTTCAGTACCTCAGCGGTTTCCCCGAGCCACAGGCGGTCATCGTCCTGATGCCCGGCCGCGAGCACGGCGAGTACGTGCTGTTCTGCCGCGAGCGCAATGCCGAACGCGAGTTATGGGACGGCCTGCGCGCCGGCCAGGAAGGCGCAATCCGTGATTACGGCGCTGACGACGCGTTCCCGATTACCGACATCGACGACATCCTGCCGGGCCTGATCGAAGGCCGCGACCGGGTGTATTCGGCGATGGGCAGCAACCCGGAGTTCGACCGCCATCTGATGGACTGGATCAACGTGATCCGCTCCAAGGCGCACCTCGGCGCCCAGCCACCGAACGAATTCGTTGCCCTGGATCATCTGCTGCACGACATGCGCCTGTATAAATCGGCGGCAGAAGTGAAGGTGATGCGCGAAGCCGCACGGATTTCCGCTCAGGCGCATATCCGCGCGATGCAGGCCAGCCGGCCGGGACTGTACGAATACAGCCTCGAAGCCGAGCTCGATTACGAGTTCCGCAAGGGCGGGGCGAAGATGCCGGCCTACGGTTCCATCGTCGCCGCCGGGCGCAACAGTTGCATCCTGCATTACCAGCAGAATGACGCGCTGCTCAAGGACGGCGACCTGGTGTTGATCGACGCCGGTTGCGAGATCGACTGCTACGCCAGCGACATCACCCGCACCTGGCCGGTCAACGGCAAGTTTTCCGCCGAGCAGAAAGCGATCTACGAATTGGTGCTGGCCTCGCAGGAAGCCGCATTCGCTGAAATCGCTCCGAACAAAAACTGGAACCAGGCGCACGAAGCCACGGTACGGGTGATTACCGCAGGCCTGGTCAAGCTCGGAATCCTGCAAGGCGAGGTCGATGAGTTGATCGCGACCGAAGCCTATAAAGCGTTTTACATGCACCGTGCCGGCCATTGGCTGGGTATGGATGTACATGACGTTGGCGAGTACAAGGTCGGCGGCGAATGGCGGGTGCTTGAGGTCGGCATGGCGCTGACGGTCGAGCCGGGCATCTACATCGCCCCGGACAACCAGAACGTGGCAAAGAAATGGCGCGGCATTGGCGTGCGCATCGAGGATGACGTGGTAGTGACCAAGACCGGTTGTGAAATATTGACCAGCGGCGTACCGAAAACCGTTGCCGAAATCGAAGCGCTGATGGCGCAAGCACGGACACACGCGGCATGAGTCGAGTCAATCTGGCAATCATCGGTGGCGGCCTGGTCGGCGCCAGTCTGGCGTTGGCCTTGCAGGCCGGGGCCAAGGCCCGCGGCTGGAAAATCGTCCTGATCGAACCGTTCGCCCCCGGCGACAGCTGGCAGCCGAGCTACGACGCACGTTCGTCGGCGCTGTCCTTCGGTTCGCGGCAGATCTATCAGCGGCTGGGCGTGTGGCAGGAAATTTCCCGCCGCGCCGAGCCGATCAAACAGATTCACGTGTCCGACCGGGGTCGCTTCTCCACCGCTCGTCTGTCGGCGATGGAGGAGGGCGTGCCGGCCTTGGGCTACGTGGTGGAAAACGCCTGGCTCGGCCAGTGCCTGTGGCAGCACCTGGACAAAGACGTGATCAGCTGGCGCTGCCCGGCGGAAGTCACGCGCATGGAGCCGCTGCCTGACGGCTATCGCCTGACCCTCAACGATGAAACCACCGTCGAGTGCGATCTGGCGGTGCTGGCCGACGGCGGCCGTTCCGGTTTGCGCGAGCAACTGGGCATCAACGTGCGCAAGCGTCCGTACAACCAGAGCGCGCTGATCGCCAACATCACCCCGAGCGAATCACACAACGGCATGGCCTTCGAGCGCTTCACCGACGAAGGGCCGATGGCCTTGCTGCCGCTGCCGGACAACCGTTGCGCACTGGTCTGGACCCGCCTGGGCATGGATGCGCAACGCCTGGCAGACCTCAGCGAGCGCGATTTCCTCAGCGAGCTGCAAGGCGTGTTCGGCTACCGCCTCGGCACCTTGAAACAGGTCGGCGCGCGGCATTTGTATCCGCTGTCGCTGGTCGAGGCCGAGGAGCAAGTACGCTCGCATCTGGCCGTACTCGGCAATGCCGCGCACAGCCTGCACCCGATTGCCGGACAAGGTTTCAACCTGTCCCTGCGGGATGCTGATGCACTGGCTGCCGCACTGCTCGCCAGCGACAAACCGCTGGGCGACTTCGCCACCTTGCAGGCCTATCGCGAGCGGCAGCGTCTGGATCAGGAGCTCACCGTGGGCTTCTCCGATCAGGTCACCCGACTGTTCGGCAGCACCCAGCCGCTGGTCTCGCTGGGCCGCAACATCGGCCTGCTCGGGCTCGATCTGTTGCCACCGGCCAAGCGCTGGTTTGCTCGTCAGGCCATGGGGCTGGGGACGCGGCCGGATGCTTGAGCGGCGGGTCGGCACTTTCACTTTCAGCAGCGCGCCACTAACTGGCGCGCTCGCTAAAACCCTTTACGGGCGGCGCATGCCGCCAGCGAGACAGGCTTAAAGCATGGAAATGCGCGCAGATCTGCTGATTGTCGGAGCCGGAATGGTCGGCAGCGCCCTCGCGTTGGCGTTGCAGGACAGCGGCCTGGAAGTGTTGCTGCTTGACGGCAGCCCGCTGAGCGTCAAACCGTTCGACGCCGCCGCGCCGTTCGAGCCGCGAGTGAGCGCCTTGTCGGCGGCCAGCCAGCGGATACTCGAACGCCTTGGCGTCTGGGACGGCATCGCCAAGCGCCGCAGCAGCCCGTACACCGACATGCACGTGTGGGACGGCAGCGGCACCGGGCAGATTCATTTCTCGGCGAGCAGTGTGCATGCCGAAGTGCTCGGCCATATCGTCGAAAACCGCGTGGTGCAGGATGCCTTGCTCGATCGTTTGCACGATTGCGATCTGGGCATGCTGGCCAACGCACGGCTGGAACAGATGCGCCGCTCCGGTGACGACTGGCTTCTGACTCTGGCCGATGGTCGGCAGTTGCGTGCGCCGCTGGTGATTGCGGCGGACGGCGCCAATTCGGCGGTACGCCGTCTGACCGGCGTCGCTACTCGCGAGTGGGATTACCTGCACCATGCCATCGTTACCAGCGTGCGCAGCAGCAAGCCGCACCGGATGACCGCGTGGCAGCGTTTCACCGATCACGGGCCGCTGGCGTTTCTGCCGCTGGAGCGTGACGGGCAGCAGGACTGGTGCTCGATCGTCTGGTCGACAACGCCAAGTGAAGCCGAACGCCTGATGGCGCTGGATGAAGCGGCATTCTGTCGTGAGCTGGAGCGAGCCTTTGAAGGTTGCCTGGGCGAAGTCGTCAGTGCTGATCCACGGCTGTGCGTGCCTTTGCGTCAACGCCACGCCAAACGCTACGTGGCCGAAGGCCTGGCACTGATCGGCGACGCCGCGCACACCATTCACCCGTTGGCCGGGCAGGGTGTGAACCTGGGTTTCCTCGATGCGGCGGTGCTGGCTGAAGTGCTGTTGCAAGCGGCGGAACGCGGCGAACGGCTGGCGGATGTGAAGGTGCTGAGCCGCTACGAGCGCCGGCGCATGCCGCACAACCTGGCATTGATGGCGGCGATGGAGGGCTTCGAGCGCTTGTTCCAGGCTGACCCGTTGCCGGTGCGCTGGTTGCGCAACGCCGGATTGAAACTGGTGGAGCAGATGCCGGAGGCCAAGGCGTTGTTTGTGCGTGAGGCGCTGGGGTTGACCGGGGATCTGCCGGTACTGGCCAAACCCTGAGATTTGTTTGAGGCTGATGGCCTCTTCGCGAGCAAGCCCGCTCCCACATTGGAATACATTTCAGGGGTGGGAGCGGGCTTGCTCGCGAAGGGGCCAGAACCGACGCCATGAATTTCAGCTTGTGCAACATCTGGTAACTCCTTGCCCAAGTGTTCGATTGAGCTGGTAAATGTGAGTCCTTATCATTTGGCCCACATTTTCCGACCGAGAGATCACTCCCATGTTGGCACCCAAGCGTCTCCTGACCGCACTGGCCCTGACCCTGATCGGCAGCACTGCCGCCCAGGCCGCCGACGAGGTGGTGGTCTACTCCTCGCGTATCGATGAGTTGATCAAACCGGTGTTCGACGCCTACACCGCGAAAACCGGGGTGAAGATCAAGTTCATCACCGACAAGGAAGCGCCGCTGATGCAGCGGATCAAGGCCGAGGGCGAAAACGCCACCGCCGACCTGCTGCTCACCGTGGATGCCGGCAACCTCTGGCAGGCCGAACAGATGGGCATCCTCCAGCCGTTCACCTCGAAGACCATCGACAGCAACATTCCCGCGCAATACCGCTCCTCCAGCCACGCCTGGACCGGCCTGAGCCTGCGCGCGCGGACCATCGCCTATTCCACCGAACGGGTGAAACCGGGCGAGTTGACCACCTACGAAGCGTTGGCCGACAAGAATTGGGAAGGGCGTCTGTGCCTGCGCACGGCGAAGAAGGTCTACAACCAGTCGCTGACCGCGACCATGATCGAAGTGCACGGCGCCGAGAAGACCGAGAAGATCCTCAAGGGCTGGGTCAACAACCTGTCCACCGATGTGTTCTCCGACGACGTTGCGGTGCTGGAAGCGATCAACGCCGGGCAGTGCGACGTCGGCATCGTCAACACCTACTACTACGGGCGCCTGCACAAGCAGAAGCCCGACCTGCCGGTGAAACTGTTCTGGCCGAATCAGGCCGATCGCGGCGTGCATGTAAACCTGTCCGGTATCGGCCTGACCCAACATGCACCGCACCCGGAAGCAGCCAAGGCGCTGGTCGAATGGATGACCACACCTGAAGCGCAGAAAATCTTCGCCGACGTCAACCAGGAGTTCCCGGCCAACCCGGCAGTGAAACCTTCGGAAGAAGTGGCGGCGTGGGGCAAGTTCGTCGCTGACACCTTGCCGGTGGAAGTGGCGGGCAAGCGTCAGGCGGAAGCGATCCGCATGATGGATCGGGCGGGTTGGAACTGAGTATTTGCCGGTCGCTGTGTTCGCTCAAGATCGCTGCCCTCACCCCAGCCCTCTCCCGGGGGGAGAGGGAGCCGATCTCCATGGCTTTCAAGACCGGAGCTCGGCTCGATGTATCAGGTCGGCGTAAATCGAAAGATCACCACGTTCAGTCCCCTCTCCCTCCGGGAGAGGGTTAGGGTGAGGGCAGCAATCTCGAGCT
Organism: Pseudomonas fluorescens; assembly: GCF_004683905.1. Classification (NCBI taxonomy): domain Bacteria; kingdom Pseudomonadati; phylum Pseudomonadota; class Gammaproteobacteria; order Pseudomonadales; family Pseudomonadaceae; genus Pseudomonas; species Pseudomonas fluorescens. The sequence continues at coordinate 5,825,533 of NZ_CP038438.1, read as the reverse complement.
GAAACACCTGAATCAGAACCACCAACCACCCCTCAGAGTCCCAAAAGTGGCCCACCCCGCCCAACGCCGCTGGTACCCCATCGTCCTCGCCATTGCCGCGCTGGTGCTGTTGCCCCTGAGTGTCCTGCTGCTGTCGTGGCAGACCATCGATCAGCAGATCTGGTCGCACCTCTGGGAAACCCAGATGCCGCGCCTGCTCGGCAACACCCTGACGCTGGTGCTCGGCGTTGGCGTCGGTGTGACGCTGCTCGGTGTCAGTCTGGCGTGGCTCACCAGCCTCTGCGAATTCCCCGGACGGCGCTGGCTCGACTGGGCGCTGATGCTGCCGTTCGCCATCCCGGCCTACGTGCTGGCGTTCGTCTTCGTCGGCCTGCTGGACTTCGCCGGCCCGGTGCAGACCCTGCTGCGTGAGTGGTTCGGCAGCGGCTTGCGCCTGCCGCGCGTGCGCTCTACCGGCGGGGTGATTGTGGTACTGGTGCTGGTGTTTTATCCCTACGTCTACCTGCTGGCGCGCACCGCGTTTCTCGCGCAGGGCAAAGGCTTGATGGAGGCGGCGCGGGTACTCGGGCAATCGCCATGGCAGGCGTTCTGGCGGGTGGCGTTGCCGATGGCGCGTCCGGCGATTGGCGCCGGTGTGGCGCTGGCGCTGATGGAGACGCTGGCGGATTTCGGCGCGGTGTCGGTGTTCAACTTCGACACCTTCACCACCGCCATCTACAAGACCTGGTACGGCTTCTTCAGCCTGCCGAGCGCCGCACAACTGGCGAGCCTGTTGCTGCTGGTGGTGATGCTGGTGCTCTATGGCGAGCGGCGCGCCCGTGGCGCCAACCGGGCGAGCAACGAGCGCCCCAGGGTCAAGGCGTTGTATCAGCTGCGCGGGCTAAAGGCGTTCGCGGCGACCGGCTGGTGCACGTTGGTGTTTGCCTGCGCGTTCGTGATTCCGTTGCTGCAACTGCTCGTATGGTTCTGGCAGCGCGGGCGCTTCGATCTCGATGAGCGTTATGCCGGGCTGATCCTGCACACCCTGTATCTGGGCGGCATGGCGGCGTTGATCACCGTCAGCGTCGCGCTGTTGCTGGCGTTTGCCCGACGTCTGGCGCCGACCCGGGCAATCCGTTCCGGGGTCAGTCTGGCCAATCTTGGTTATGCGCTGCCGGGTTCGGTGCTGGCGGTGTCGATCATGCTGGCGTTCAGTTATCTCGACCGCGAACTGGTGATTCCGCTGTCGGGCTGGCTCGGCGGCGCCGGCAAGCCATTGCTGCTGGGCAGTCTGGCGGCGTTGCTGATGGCCTATCTGGTGCGCTTTATCGCGGTGGCCTACGGACCACTGGAAAACAGTCTGGCGCGTATACGGCCTTCATTGCCCGAAGCGGCACGTAGTCTGGGTGTCAGTGGGCCGCGACTGTTTTTCAAAGTGTATCTGCCGCTGTTGCTGCCCGGCACACTGAGCGCGGCGTTGCTGGTGTTCGTCGATGTGCTCAAGGAAATGCCCGCGACCCTGCTGATGCGCCCGTTTGGCTGGGACACGCTGGCGGTGCGGATCTTCGAAATGACCAGTGAAGGGGAGTGGGCGCGGGCATCGCTGCCGGCGCTGACCCTGGTGTTGGTCGGCCTGTTACCGGTCATCGGCCTGATCCGCCGCTCGGCGCACCGAAACACTTAGTCGTCAGTCCTGAATCATGCGGCTACAATGCGCGGCATTCGGTGCGGTTCGTCTGACAGACCCGTTCGCTGAAATCGGCTGAAAGCCTTCTATTTCGAGGCTTTCACCCCGTACAGCGGCTGTCCGCACCTTCGCCACGCCCGGAAGGAGAAACCCATGGGACAGCGTACGCCTCTGTATGACCTGCATCTCGCCCTCGGCGCGAAGATGGTCGATTTTGGCGGTTGGGACATGCCACTGCATTACGGCTCGCAGGTCGAGGAACACCACGAGGTGCGCCGCGATTGCGGGGTGTTCGATGTTTCCCATATGACCGTTATCGACATTGACGGCCCCCAGGCCAAGGCCTGGCTGCAGCATTTGCTGGCCAATGACGTCGAACGCCTGCATCGCCCCGGCCGCGCGCTCTACAGCACGATGCTCAACGAACGTGGCGGCATCGTCGACGACATGATCGTCTATCGCCTCGAAGACCGTTATCGTCTGGTGTTCAACGCCTCCACTCGCGACCAGGATCTGGCGTGGATGCAGGCGCAGGTCGCCGGTTACGACGTGCATCTGCACGAGCGTCAGGATCTGGCGATGCTCGCCATTCAAGGCCCGCAGGCCCGGCAGAAGATTGCCGAACTGGTGACCCAGTCCCGCGCCGCACTGATCCAGCACCTCAAACCGTTCGAAGCCGAAGTCGATGGCGACTGGTTCATCGCCCGCACCGGTTATACCGGTGAAGACGGCCTGGAAATCGCTTTGCCGGCCGAGCAGGCGCCGGGATTTTTCAACGATCTGGTCGGTGCCGGTATTTCGCCAATCGGCCTCGGCGCCCGCGACACGTTGCGGGTCGAAGCCGGGATGAACCTCTACGGCCAGGACATTCATCAGGATGTCTCGCCGCTGGCGTCCAATATGGCCTGGAGCATCGCTTGGGAACCGGCTTCGCGGCAGTTCATCGGTCGCTCGGCGCTGGAAGCGGAAAAAGCCGCCGGCGTTGCGCACAAACTGGTGGGTCTGGTGCTTGAGGAGCGCGGTGTTTTGCGCGCCCATCAAGTGGTTCGTATCGCCGATGTTGGCGAAGGAGAGATCACCAGTGGTAGTTTCTCTCCTACGCTAAGCAAATCGATTGCCCTGGCGCGTGTACCGATGGCTACCGCCGACCGCGCCGAAGTGGAAATCCGTGGCAAGTGGTATCCGGTACGAGTGGTCAAACCGACCTTCGTGCGCCATGGTAAAACCTTGATCTGACCTTTTCCGGCGGGCCTGACCGCTGACAATTTTCTTGAGGACACCGAGCATGAGCAATATCCCCGCCGAACTGCGTTTTGCCGAAAGTCATGAATGGGCACGCCTGGAAGCCGACGGCACCGTTACCGTGGGCATCAGCGATCACGCGCAGGAAGCGCTGGGCGATGTGGTGTTCGTTGAACTGGCCGAAGTCGGCAAGGTGTTTGCTGCCGGTGAGGCTGCCGGTGTTGTCGAGTCGGTGAAGGCCGCGTCCGACATCTACTCCCCGATCGGCGGTGAAGTGATCGCGGTCAACGAAACGCTGGCTGACTCGCCGGAAGAGCTGAACAACGATCCGTACGCCGCATGGATCTTCAAGCTCCAGCCAAGCGACAAGGCCGAGCTGGACAAGCTGCTGGACGCTGCTGCCTACAAGGCTGCCATCGGCGAATAAGCAGACTGTAATACTGCAAAAGCCCCGATCTCTCGGGGCTTTTTTGTAGGCGTCGATCAGGCGTCGCGCAATACCGCTTTCACTGCCGCCACCGAACGCTCGACGTCGTCCTTGGTCATGGTGGTGAACATCGGCAATGACACGATCAAGCGCCCAACGCGCTCGGCAACTGGCAACATGCCTTCCTTGAACCCGCGCTCGCGGTACAGGCTCAGCAAGTGGATCGGCGGGTAGTGATAGCCGATGCCGATGCCTTTGGCCTGCATCTGCTCCATGAACGTGGCGCGGGCCGGCAAGCCGTCCTTGCGCTCCGGCAGGACCAGTTGGAACAGGTGCCAGTTGCTCTGGGTGAAGTCCGCCGGTGGCAGTTGGGCGCCATAAGTCGCTTCAAAGTCATCGCCAAAACATTTGAAGTAGTGCCGGGCCAGTTCCTGACGATGGGCGGTCAGCGCCTCGATATGGGCGAACTGGCCGAGGCCGATGGTGGCGGCGATGTCGGTCATGTTGAACTTGCCGCCGAGCACGTCGACGTCCAGACCATCAAAGCCGTTGCGGGTCACGCCCTGCAAGCGGTACTTCTCCGCCAGCCGCGCCTCTTCCGGGGTGTTCAGCACCAGGCAGCCGCCCTCGGAGCAGGTGACGTTCTTGTTCGCCTGAAAGCTGAACGACACGAAATCGCCGGTGGCGCCGATGCGCTGGCCGTTCCAGCTCGAACCCAGGGCCTGAGCGGCGTCTTCGACAATGCGCAAGTTGTGTTTGCGGGCGATGGCGTACAAGCGTTCCATGTCCACCGGCAGGCCGGCGAGGTACACCGGAATCACTGCTTTGGTGCGTGGGGTGATCGCCGCTTCGAGCTTGTCCAGATCGATGTTGCGGGTCACCGGATCGATGTCGGCAAACACTGGTGTGGCGCCGACTTCGAGGATCACGTTGGCGGTGGCGACCCAGGAAATCGGCGTGGTGATCACTTCGTCACCCGGCCCGATGCCGGCGATGCGCAAGGCGATTTCCATGGTGCAGGTGCCGGAGTTGAAGGTGCGCACCGGGCGCCCGCCGAAGTATTCCGACAGTTGTGCTTCAAAGGCCTGGACCTTCGGCCCGCTGGTGATCCAGCCGGAGCGCAGCACATCGCCGACGGCGGCAATCGTGGCTTCATCAATGACAGGTTTGGAAAACGGCAGGAACGGCAGTTGGCTCATGAGGATTCGATCATCCGAAAGTTGGACGCCTGATGCAGGCGCTACAGCATGCCCCGGAACCCCCTCTGCCGCCAAGCCGTGCGCGTCGGGATCGGCTGCTATGCTGGTTTGACCGTGTTGCATTGACGCCGAGCGCCAGCCAAGAGAGAGCCCGTCATGTCCCAGTTGCCATCCTTGAGCCAGTTACGCGACCCCGAAGCCTTTCTGCGCCGCCATTTGGGCCCCGACGCCGCCGAACAACAGGCGATGCTCGACAGCCTCGGTCTGGGCAGCCGGGTCGAACTGATCGAGCAGACGGTGCCGCCGGGCATTCGCCTGAATCGGGCGCTGGACTTGCCGCCGGCCCTTGATGAGCAGGCGGCGCTGGCCAAGCTGCGCGGTTACGCCGAGCAGAATCAGGTCTGGACCAGCCTGATCGGCATGGGCTACCACGGCACGCTGACGCCGACCGTCATCCTGCGCAACGTGCTGGAAAATCCCGGCTGGTACACCGCGTACACCCCGTATCAACCGGAGATCGCCCAGGGCCGTCTCGAAGCGTTGTTGAATTTTCAGCAACTGACCATCGACCTCACCGGTCTTGAACTGGCCAACGCCTCTTTGCTCGACGAAGCCACCGCCGCTGCAGAAGCCATGGCGCTGGCCAAGCGTGTGGCGAAGTCGAAGAGCAATCTGTTTTTCGTCGATGAGAACTGTCATCCGCAAACCATCTCCGTGGTGCAAACCCGCGCCGAAGGTTTCGGCTTCGAGCTGATCATCGACGCTGTGGATAACCTCAACCAGCATCAGGTGTTCGGCGCGTTGCTGCAGTATCCCGACACTCACGGCGAGATCCGTGATCTGCGTCCGGTCATCGATCAGTTACACGCGCAGCAGGCGTTAGCGTGTGTCGCCACCGATCTGCTGAGCCTGTTGCTGCTGACACCGCCGGGTGAATTGGGCGCGGATGTCGTGTTCGGTTCGTCCCAGCGCTTTGGCGTACCGATGGGCTACGGTGGCCCGCATGCGGCGTTTTTTGCCAGTCGCGAGGAGTACAAACGGGCGATTCCGGGGCGGATCATCGGCGTGTCGAAAGACGCTCGTGGCAACGTCGCATTGCGCATGGCCCTGCAAACCCGTGAGCAGCATATTCGCCGCGAGAAGGCCAACTCGAACATCTGCACCGCGCAGGTGCTGCTGGCCAACATCGCCAGTTGCTACGCGGTGTATCACGGGCCGCAAGGCTTGAAACGCATCGCCCAGCGCGTGCACCGCTTGACCTGCATCCTGGCGGCGGGCCTTGAGCGCCATGGTATTGCGCGGGTCAACGCACAGTTTTTCGACACCCTCACGCTGGAGGTTGGCGGCGCGCAGAGCGCGATCATCGATAGCGCCAAGGCTGCGCAGATCAACCTGCGGATTCTCGGCCGTGGCCGAGTCGGCTTGAGCCTCGACGAGACGTGCGATGAAAGCACGGTGGCCAAACTGTTCGACGTGCTGCTCGGTGCCGATCATGGTTTGAACGTCGACGACATTGACGCAGAAACACTGGTTTCCGGCATTCCCGACCACCTGCAGCGCAACACGCCGTACCTGGGCCATCCGGTGTTCAATGCGCACCACAGCGAAACCGAGATGCTGCGCTACCTCAAGCAACTGGAGAACAAGGATCTGGCGCTCAACCAGTCGATGATCCCGCTGGGCTCCTGCACCATGAAACTCAACGCCACCAGCGAGATGATCCCGATCACCTGGCCGCAGTTCGCCAACCTGCACCCGTTCGCGCCACGGGAACAGGCGGTCGGTTACACCTTGATGATTGAAGAACTGCAGCGTTGGTTGTGCGCGATCACCGGGTTCGATGCGATTTGCATGCAGCCCAACTCCGGCGCTCAGGGCGAGTACGCCGGGCTGCTGGCGATTCGCAAATATCACGAGAGCCGGCAGCAGGGCGCGCGGGATATCTGCCTGATCCCGTCCTCGGCGCACGGCACCAACCCGGCCTCGGCGCAGATGGCCGGGATGCGCGTGGTGATCGTCGAGTGCGACGAGGCCGGCAACGTCGATCTGGACGACCTGAAAACCAAGGCTGCCGAGGCGGGGGACAAGTTGTCGTGCCTGATGGCGACCTATCCGTCGACCCATGGTGTGTACGAGGAGGGCATCAGCGAAATCTGCGAAGTTATCCACAAGCATGGTGGTCAGGTGTACATGGATGGCGCGAACCTCAATGCGCAGGTCGGGCTGGCGCGGCCGGCGGACATCGGCGCCGACGTGTCGCACATGAACCTGCACAAGACTTTCTGCATTCCCCACGGCGGTGGCGGGCCGGGCATGGGGCCGATCGGTATTCGCGCGCATCTGGCGCCGTTCGTTGCCAATCACCCGGTGGTGCCGATTGACGTCCCTTTGCCACAGAACGGCGCAGTCAGCGCGGCGCCGTGGGGCAGTGCGAGCATTTTGCCGATCAGCTGGATGTACATCGCGATGATGGGGCCGCAACTGGCGGATGCCAGCGAAGTGGCGATCCTCGCGGCGAACTATCTGGCGCAGCATTTATCCGGCGCATTCCCGGTGTTGTACACCGGGCGCAACGGGCGGGTCGCTCACGAATGCATTCTCGACCTGCGGCCCTTGAAGGCGCAGACCGGGATCAGTGAAGAGGACGTCGCCAAGCGCCTGATGGACTATGGTTTCCATGCGCCGACCATGTCCTTCCCGGTGCCAGGGACGTTGATGGTCGAGCCGACCGAGAGCGAGTCCAAGGCCGAACTCGATCGTTTCATCGGCGCGATGCTGAGCATCCGCGCGGAAATCACCGAAGTGCAGAACGGCAACTGGCCGGCGGAAGACAACCCGCTCAAGCGCGCGCCGCATACCCTGGCGGATGTCACCGGAGTGTGGGAGCGGCCTTACAGCATCGAGCAGGGGATCACCCCGGATGCGCACACCAAGGCGCACAAGTATTGGCCGGCGGTGAATCGGGTGGATAACGTTTATGGGGATCGCAATCTGTTTTGTGCCTGCGTCCCGGTGGACGATTACCGCTGATCTTCAGGCAACACGCAGAGCCATAGTGGGAGCGGGCTTGCTCGCGAAGGCGTCGTGTCAGAAAAATGGATGCGTCTGACCCACCGCATTCGCGAGCAAGCCCGCTCCCACAGGGTATTGTGGTGAATTCGACATTACGGGCAAAAAAATGCCGCTCGATCGAGCGGCATTTTTGTTGGCGCCTGGCTTACTCGGAGGCCACTGCGTTCTTCGCCAGAATCGCATTCGCCAGTTCCATGTCCGTGGCCTGCAGGCCCGGATTGTCGGCGCGGACTTTCTGCATCGCTGCTTCCAGGTACGGCCCACGGATGCCGCCATCGCTGGCAACGAAGCTGCCGGCATCGTCCTGTGCGGCAACGATCAGCTTGTGATCCTTGAAGGTCAGGTAGGTCGAACCGGTGGTGGCGCCGGACGAAATGACGTTACGCCAAAAGCTGTCGGCCATCGCTGAACCAACGGGAAGGGACAGCAAGGCAACGGTGGCGACAGCAAGTTTGAGACGCATGATTGAGTGACTCCTGGGGGTTAACTACGGCGTTGGATAACGATTCGCCAATCCGGTTCCGTAGTGGCCTATTTCTGCTCGCTCTGCGGTGTCACCCGCAGCACTTCTTCGAGGGTGGTCAGCCCCGCCGCGACCTTCTGCGCACCCGACAGGCGCAGGCTGCGCATGCCTTCCTTGAAGGCTTGCCGGCGGATGGCGGTGAGGTCGGTGTCGGGGGTGATGAGCGCTTTGAGGCTATCGCTCAACTGCATGATTTCGTAGACCCCGGCGCGTCCGCGATAACCGGTGTCGCGACACTCCAGGCAACCGATAGCGCGTTGCGCATTGCCCGGCAGCGGCGCCTGCCAGGGCCGTGTCAGGGTTTGCCAGTCTTCCTCTTCCAGCGTCAGCGGCGCCTTGCAGTGCGGGCACAGGGTGCGCACCAGACGCTGGGCCATGACCCCGAGCACCGTGGCTTTAATCAGATAGTGCGGCACGCCGAGTTCCAATAGCCGACTGATCGCGCTGGGGGCATCGTTGGTGTGCAGGGTCGACAGCACCAGGTGGCCGGTGAGTGCCGCCTGAATCGCCATTTCTGCGGTTTCCAGGTCACGGATCTCGCCGATCATGATGATGTCCGGGTCTTGCCGCATCAGCGCGCGCACGCCGGCGGCGAAGCTCAGGTCGATGTTGTGCTGCACCTGCATCTGGTTGAACGCCGGCTCGACCATTTCGATCGGGTCTTCGATGGTGCAGAGGTTGATCTCCGGCGTCGCCAGTTTTTTCAGTGTGGTGTACAGCGTGGTGGTCTTGCCCGAGCCGGTTGGTCCGGTGACCAGAATGATGCCGTTAGGCTGGCGGGTCATGTCCTGCCAGCGGCGCAGGTCGTCGGCGGAAAAGCCCAACTGATCGAAGTCCTTGAGCAGCACTTCCGGGTCGAAGATCCGCATGACCATTTTTTCGCCAAACGCGGTGGGCAGCGTTGAGAGCCGCAGCTCCACCTCGCCGCCGTCCGGGGTTTTGGTCTTGACCCGGCCGTCCTGGGGTTTGCGCTTCTCGGCGACGTTCATCCGCCCGAGGCTTTTCAGGCGACTGACGATCGCCATGGTCACCTGCGGCGGGAATTGATAGACGTTGTGCAGCACGCCGTCGATGCGGAAACGCACGGTGCCCTGTTCGCGGCGCGGTTCGATGTGGATATCGCTGGCGCGCTGCTGGAAGGCGTACTGGAACAGCCAGTCGACGATGTTGACGATGTGCGCGTCGTTGGCGTCCGGTTCCTGATCGCTGGCGCCGAGGTTGAGCAGTTGTTCGAAGTTGCCGAGGTTACCGCTCTGCGCGTCGGCAGTGCTGGCGCCGCTGACCGATTTGGCCAGGCGAAAGAACTCGACGCTGAAACGCTGGATATCCACCGGGTTGGCGACCACCCGTTTGATCGGCAGCTTCAGCACGTGGGTCAAGTCAGCCTCCCAACCGGTGACGTAGGGCTGGGCGCTGGCCACGACCACCGCATCGCGGTCGACCGCCACCGCGAGAATCTTGTGCCGTTGGGCAAAGGCGTAGGACATCAGCGGGGTGATTGCGGCTACGTTGATCTTCAACGGGTCGATGCGCATGTACGGCTGGCCGGCCTGCTGCGCCAGCCACAGGGTCAGGCTTTCCAGGTCCAGATGTTTGCCTGGACGGCTGAGGTCATCCAGTTGCTGGCTGGCGATGAACTCCAGCGGATGTTGCTGGCCGTGGGTCGCATGGCGGCGGCGGGCGTTGAGCGCCTGCTCCGCCGAGTCCTGGCTGATAAAACCCTGGGCGACCAGTTCACGCAACACATCGTTGAGATCCAGCCAGCGGTCCTGAGTGGCGAGTTGAACGGACATGCGGGCTCCTTTTGAACGACTGTGCGCAAAGGATAGTCGTGGCCCCGCAGACTGTTGGGCCACTACCCGACAAAGCCGTTGCCGGATTTGTCAGCCGGACGCCTGGGCCGGCGCAGCCCACGCCGTGTCGGCGTCTTGCAGGTTCACCGAGCAGACACTGATCAGGTTACGAAGTTTTTCCGCAATCACCTGGGCGCGATGCCAGCTCAGACCATCAATGACGATATCGATCGACAGCAGATCGTCGAGCCGTTCGACGTGGACCTGCTGCGGCGTGAGGAATTGCAGCGCAAACAGATTCAGCACCCGCACCAACAGATCCGGCTCGGCTTCGGCGAGCAACTGATAACGCGCACAGCAGTGGGCATTGTTGACGTTCCACACATCGGCGCGGGGCGCGGGGGTATTCACGGCTTCGAGGTGAGGCATATCCGGTCTCCAGAGTCAGTGGAGGAATTTTTACATTCGATGCCGGGCATTTCTTGTCTAAGATGAGCGAATTCGCGGATTGCTCGGCATGAGTAATTCGGAAAATTATCATTTTGAGGATTGATTATGCACAGCGAGCTGGACAGCTACGACCGGCGGATTCTCGCCTTGCTGCAAGAGGACGCGTCACTGTCCAGCGCGCAGATCGCCGAGCAGGTGGGGCTGTCGCAATCGCCGTGCTGGCGGCGGATTCAGCGGATGAAGGAGGAGGGGATCATTCGCGGTCAGGTGACCTTGCTTGATCGCAAGAAGATCGGCCTGAACACGCAGATCTTCGCCGAGATCAAACTCAACGCCCACGGGCGTTCGAACTTCACCGAATTCACCGAGGCGATTCGCGGTTTTCCGGAAGTGCTGGAGTGTTATGTGTTGATGGGCGCGGTGGACTTTCTGTTGCGCATTGTCGCGGCGGACATCGAGGCGTATGAGCGATTCTTCTTCGAAAAGCTGTCGCTGGTGCCAGGGATTCAGGAGGTGAACTCGATTGTGGCGCTGTCGGAGATCAAGTCGACGACCAGCCTCCCGGTCTAGCACGGATGGCCTCCGTGGCGAGGGGATTTATCCCCGATGGGTCGCGAAGCGGCCCCGCTTTAGTAGAAAGCAGGGACTGCTGCGCAGTCCATCGGGGATGAATCCCCTCACCACACAGTCATTACATACGCAGCAGCATTTTCCACGCACGATTCTGATAAACCGCAATCGCCTGCTGCTTGCGCGCATCGAGCAGTTCGTCAGTGATCGTCGGCTCGTTGGCCAGTTGCGCCAGTTTGTTCAGCTCGCCGTACAGGCGATCCATTTCCGCGATCTCCAGCACGTTACGCGCATGGTGCAGCCAGACCTGGATGCGTTCGATGCGCGGCAGTTGCTCGGCCAGATCTTCCGGCTGCTGCTGATAGCGCTGCAGTTGCAGGGACGTGGCTTCTTCGCCGAGCATGCGCGGCAGCCAGCTGTGCAGTTGCGCGGCGCCCTGGCGGTTGCCGCGGGTGTTGCGCTCGGCGGCCCAGGTGCGGGCCAGCAGCCAGCGCGAAACAGTCAGCGAGAACAGGCCCCAGCGTGGGTCTTCCAGTTCTTCGAGGAATTGCTCCGGCGCGGCCTTGCGTACGTCTTCGTCTTCGATGCCGACCTGCACCAGCGGGCGCCAGTCTTCCAGCAGTGCATCCAGCGCCACGCGCAGGTCGTGAGTGGCCGGACGCGGTGCGGCCTGGCCGAGGCTGCTGAGCAGGGCGCGCATTTCCGCGAGGTTCTCGACCCAGTCCTGCAGCAGGCGCCAGTGGCCGTTGAAGCGATATTGTTCGGCCAGACGCTGGCTGCTGCCGAGCAAGTGCCAGGCCAGCGCGGCGAAGGCGTCGTCGAGTTGGGTTTCCGGGGTCAGTTGCGGCGCGGGCAGGCTCAGCGAGTAGCTGTTGGCGTCGTACAGACGGTAGCCGCGTTCGGCCTTGCTGATGTCGCACGGCATCAGGGCCAGGGTTTCGGCCAGTTCGGCGGCCAGTTCCAGCAACGCGGCAGGCTCGCCTTCGCGCAGTTCCAGTTCCAGCTCGCAGATTTCTTCTTTCTGTTTGCCGACCACCACGTGACCGAGGTCCAGCGCGGCTTCGATCACCACTTTGGCCTTGCCGCGGCCCCAGGCGATTTCCGCGCGCTCGCGGACGAAATCGGTGGTGAAGATCGGCTTCAGGGTTTTCTTGTCCAGCTCGGCCAGCGCCTCGGGCCAGCATTCGCCGTCGAGTTTCTTCACGTCGAGCTTGGCTTTGGGCAATTTCCAGTCGTACTCATTACGCTCGGACAGACCGGCCACGCTCTGGCCGCGGGTCTTGAGGGTCTGAATCACTTCGTCACCGTCCTTGCGCAGGCGCAGGGCGACTTTGGCCTGAGCCAGATCGCGCTCGGGGGTGTCGAAGTACTGGTTCATCAACTCACGGCGTTCCCAGCCATTTTTGTTGCGTTTTTTCAGTAGCGGGTGCTCGCGCAGGGCAGCGAGGGTTTCGCGGCTGACGCGGAGTTTGATTTCGGTTTCTTTCTGCATGGCCGGAAAATCCAGGATCGGGAGCGCAGCCGGGGGAATGTGTGGCTGCCAAGGCCGTGCAGTGTACAGGACTCAAACTTCCTACGCCCTGCGGCGGTTTATTCCGAGCGCCGGATGGCTCTATGATGGACTTCAAATCGGGAGTTGGAGTCAGCGATGCCTTTGCCATCCATGCAAGACCAGTTCGCTGCACTGATCGCCGCACCGTCGGTCAGTTGCACCCAACCGAGCCTGGATCAGTCCAACCGGGCGGTGATCGATTTGCTCGCCGGTTGGCTGGGCGATCTGGGCTTCAGCTGCGATATCCAGCAGGTCAGCCCCGGCAAATTCAACCTGCTCGCCAGTTTCGGCAGTGGCCCCGGTGGCCTGGTCCTGGCCGGGCATAGCGATACCGTGCCTTATGACGATGCGCTGTGGCAGACCGATCCGCTGAAACTCACCGAAGTCGATGGCCGCTGGGTCGGGCTGGGCAGTTGCGACATGAAGGGTTTTTTCGCGCTGATCATCGAGGCCGTGCAGCCGCTGCTCGACCAGCCGTTCAAGCAACCGCTGCTGATCCTCGCCACCTGTGATGAAGAGAGCTCGATGTCCGGTGCCCGCGCGCTGGCCGAGGCCGGCAAGCCACTGGGCCGTGCGGCCGTGATCGGCGAGCCGACCGGGCTCAAGCCGATCCGCATGCACAAGGGCATCATGATGGAGCGCATCGATATCCTCGGGCAGAGCGGCCATTCGTCGGATCCGCGCCTGGGCCACAGCGCCCTCGAAGCGATGCACGATGCCATTGGCGAGCTGCGCGGTTTGCGTCTGCTATGGCAGCGTGAATTCAACAACCCGCAGTTCAGCGTTCCACAGCCGACCATGAACTTCGGCTGTATTCATGGCGGCGACAATCCGAATCGCATCTGCGGCCAGTGTTCGCTGGAGTTCGATCTGCGCCCGTTGCCGGGCATGGACCCGAAAGTCCTACGTGCGGAAATCCTGCGCAAGCTCAATCCGGTTGCGGAACGTCATCAGGTGAAGATCGACTACCAGCCGTTGTTCCCGGAAGTGCCGCCATTCGAGCAGGCCGAAGACGCCGAATTGGTGCGCATTGCTGAAAAGCTCACTGGGCATAGTGCCGAAGCAGTAGCGTTCGGCACCGAAGCACCTTATCTTCAGAGCCTTGGCTGCGAAACCATCGTGCTCGGCCCTGGCGACATCGCCTGCGCACACCAGCCCGGCGAATACCTTGAAATGTCACGTTTGCAGCCTACCGTGCAGCTATTGCGGCAGTTGATTGAACATTATTGCCTGAACCCGGACAAACGATGATGTCCACCTGTGGGAGCGGGCTTGCTCGCGAAAGCGCTGTATCAGGTACATCGATGTCGACTGACTCACCGCTTTCGCGAGCAAGCCCGCTCCCACAGGGGGGACGGTGTTTTGTCTGACCAAACGCTGTAAATTGCCAGCACCCCAACCCGTATTCATGAGGAGAGCGCGCGTGTCGCCAAGCCTGTTCCGACGATAACCATCAGCCCGCTGTGCGTTTTCCGTTTCGCCCTTTTTTCGGCTGCTATTTATTACAGGCCCAGGTTCATGCCCGAATACGTCAATTGGCTTCGTCACGCGTCCCCTTACATCAATGCCCACCGCGACTGCACCTTCGTCGTCATGCTGCCCGGCGACGGCGTTGAGCATCCGAACTTCGGCAACATCGTCCACGACCTCGTGCTGTTGCACAGCCTCGGCGTGCGCCTGGTGCTGGTCCACGGTTCGCGCCCGCAGATTGAAACCCGCCTCGCTGCGCGCGGCCTGACCCCGCACTACCACCACGGCATGCGCATCACCGATGCGGCAACGCTGGAGTGCGTGATCGACGCGGTCGGTCAGCTGCGTATCGCTATCGAAGCGCGGCTGTCGATGGACATGGCCTCGTCGCCGATGCAGGGCTCGCGCTTGCGGGTGGCCAGCGGCAACCTTGTGACCGCGCGGCCGATCGGCGTGCTCGAAGGCGTCGACTATCACCACACCGGTGAAGTGCGCCGGGTCGATCGCAAAGGCATCAATCGTCTGCTCGACGAGCGTTCGATCGTGTTGCTGTCGCCGCTGGGCTACTCGCCGACCGGGGAAATCTTCAACCTCGCCTGCGAAGACGTCGCCACCCGCGCCGCCATCGACCTCGGTGCCGACAAGCTGCTGCTGTTCGGCGCCGACCTCGGTCTGATCGACGAGAACGGCAAACTGGTGCGCGAACTGCGTCCGCAACAGGTGCCTGCGCATCTGGCGCGTCTGGGCAATAACTATCAGGCGGAACTGCTGGATGCTGCTGCCGAGGCTTGCCGTGGCGGTGTCGCGCGCAGCCATATCGTCAGCTACGCCGAAGACGGCGCGCTGCTGACCGAACTGTTCACCCGCGACGGTGGCGGCACACTGGTCGCTCAGGAGCAATTCGAACTGGTGCGCGAGGCGGCGATTGAAGACGTCGGTGGTTTGCTCGATTTGATCAGTCCGCTGGAAGAGCAGGGGATTCTGGTGCGTCGTTCGCGCGAAGTGCTGGAGCGCGAGATCGAGCAGTTCAGCGTGGTCGAGCGCGAAGGGATGATCATCGCCTGTGCGGCGTTGTACCAGATTGCCGATTCGGATGCCGGTGAGCTGGCGTGCCTGGCGGTGAATCCGGAGTATCGCCACGGTGGTCGCGGCGATGAGCTGCTGGAGCGCATCGAGACCCGTGCCCGGGCGCAAGGGTTGAAAACCCTGTTCGTCCTCACCACCCGCACGGCGCACTGGTTCCGCGAGCGCGGGTTCGAACCTAGCAGTGTCGAGCGCCTGCCGGCGGCGCGGGCGTCGCTGTACAACTATCAGCGCAACTCGAAGATCTTCGAAAAGACCCTCTGAAGATACCGAGGGATTCTTGTGGTGAGGGGATTCATCCCCGATGGGCCGCGCAGCGGCCCCGCTTCACCAAAAGCAGGGGACTGCTGCGCAGTCCATTGGGGATGAATCCCCTCACCACCTATTCAATTGTTTTCGGTTGCAAACTTCGCACTGACGTACGGCGAGTAGTCCGGCAGCACCGTCTCGACCTTGCCTTGTTCCTTCAAAAACTTCGCCGTCTCACCAATCGCCTTCGCCGTACCGCCTTCCAGCAGTGCAGTTGATTGCTGCGCCTTGGCATCAGGGAACGCGGAACCGGCGAGCAATTCCGGCACGTCGGCGGCGTTGGCACCGGTCAATTTGGCGATTTTCTGTACCGGCGCCGAGTCGGCCGTCCAGCTGTCTTTATGGCTGGCGTAATCGGCAAACGCGTCTAAAGTGACTTTGGCAAATTTGGCTACCACCTCAGGATGTTTCTCGGCGTAGTCCTTGCGCGCGACCCAGACTTCGAACGTCGGGGCGCCCCATTGGCCGACTTGTGCAGCATCGGTCAGGGTCTTGCCGGTCTTGCGGATTTCGCCCAGTGCAGGTGACCAGACAAATGCGCCATCGATATCCCCACGCTTCCAGGCTGCGGCGATTTCCGCCGGTTGCAGGTTCACCACTTTGACTTTCGAGGTGTCCAGGCCCCAGTGCTTGAGTGCGCCGAGCAGGCTGTAATGGGACGTGGAAACGAAGGGCGTGGCGATGGTCTTGCCGACCAGATCCTGCGGGCTATTGATGCCGCTGCCATTACGCACCACCAAGGCCTCGGCGGCATTGATCTGCGCTGAAACAATGAAGGCGACGATCGGCAGATTGCGTGAAGCGGCCGCTGCCAACGGGCTGGAGCCGAGGTTGCCGATCTGCACATCGCCGGAGGCAATGGCTGTCACAACTTCCGGGCCACTATTGAAGCGTCGCCAGTCGATCTTCTGGCCGATGGTTGTTTCGTAAGTGCCGTCGGCCTGGGGGACTTTGCTGGGGTCGATCCCGGTTTGATAACCGATGGTGAGGTTGGCAGCCTGCGCGGAAAAACAAATCAGCGTCGACACACAAACTGTAACAAATTGACTAGATAGTGCGCGTTTAGCCATCATGGCGTCGCCTTTTCGATAGGGTTTGACGAATTGGGGTTGCGCCAAAGCTAATCGATATAAAAAAAGGCTAACAAATACCATTTAGGAATGAGCTTAGTCGCCGATACGTTGTATCCGGGCGAAGATGGCTAGATAGTGGCCATATTCCCGAATGATATGAAAAAGAATGAATAAATTCTTTTTGGGTTTATCAGGAAATCTTTACTCTGCACGGACCAAATCACTGCGATTAGACCTTGGTCGTAGACACACAAGGTTACGATTGACTTGTCAGTCACGGTCTGGCGCTAATCGCGCATCTTAGGATCCAGGGCATCAGACCCCGGGCCAGGAACACAAGAATTAGAAACGAGAGGAGCTTTACATGAACAAGTCCACCTTGGCCCTGGCTGTGGCCGTAGGGGTTATGGCGCAGCAGGCAGGCGCCGCCGGTTTCATCGAAGACAGCAAGGCCACTCTGGGCTTGCGCAACTTCTACATCAACACTGACAACCGTGACTCCGGCACCAAAGCGGCTGGCGCGCAGAACAAGAACGAAGAATGGGGCCAAGGCTTCGATCTGCGTTTCATCTCCGGTTACACCCAAGGCACCGTAGGCTTCGGTATCGATGCCATCGGCCTGCTGGGCGTGCGCCTGGATTCGGGCGGCGGCACCAACGGTGCAACCTCGACTTCCTACGGTGGCACTGTTTTCCCGAGCAAGTCCAACGGCGAAGCTGTTGATAACTTCTCGAGCCTGGGCCTGACCGCCAAGGCCAAGATCTCCCAGACCGAACTGAAGCTGGGTACCCTGCAGCCGAAGAACCCGGTCATCGTGACAAACGACGGTCGTCTGCTGCCACAAACCTGGCAGGGTGGCCAGATCACTTCCGGCGAGATCAAGGACCTGACCCTGGTCGCTGGTCAGATCGAAGCAGTGAAAGGTCGTAACTCCAGCAACAACGAGAACCTGTCCGTTGGTGGTGCGAACGCTCGCGTTGCCAACAGCAACAAGTTCTACTACGCCGGTGGTGACTACAAAATCACCAAGGACCTGACTGCCCAGTACTACTACGGCAACCTGGAAGACTTCTACAAGCAACACTTCCTGGGTCTGGTTCACAACTGGGCAATCGGCCCGGGCGTGCTGAAGTCTGACTTCCGCTACTTCCACAGCAGCGACGACGGCGCCAATGGCAACACCGCAGCCTACTTCGGTAACGGTAACTACGTCGGCAACGTCAGCGGCAAAGGCCCGATCGACAACAATCTGTACAGCGGCCTGTTCCTGTACACCGTTGAAGGCCACACCTTCGGTGGCGGCTACCAGGTTTCCAACGGCAGCTCCGACTTCCCTTGGCTGAACCAGGGCGACGGTTCGTCGAACTACACCATCACCGACATGCAGATCCAGAAGTTCGGTCGTGCCGGCGAGAAAACCTGGCAAGCACGCTACTCGTATGACTTCGCCAAAGTCGGCCTGCCTGGCTTGACCGCCGGTTTGGTCTACCTGCGTGGCGATGATATCGACACCGTTGGCTCCAACCGTCGTGAGAACGGTACCGGTGCTTCCGAGTGGGAACGCGATCTGACCATCGGTTACGTTATTCCTGAAGGCCCGGCCAAGAACCTGGGCTTCATGTGGAAAAACGCTACCTGGCGCAACGACATCCCAGGTCAACGCGACCAGGACGAAAACCGCCTGATCGTCAGCTACTCGATCCCGCTGCTGTAATAGCGCGTTCAAGCTGTTGATGTAAAAAAAGCCCCGTCCGGCATCGCGCCGGACGGGGCTTTTGCATTTTCGGGTCAGGGCTCACCCCCGTAAGCCTGGCCCGAAATTCCCCTCTTTTGCAGCTACTCAAGGCCTTCTCGAACCTTGAGGGCGATGTTCGTCGCGATGCGGGCGAGCGTCCAGTGAACGATGTTTAATATTCCTTTAAGTGCTAAATATCTAGTTATTTATTCTTTTTCATGATGGCGAATCACGAGCTACAGTTGAGTTCTCCAACAACTCATCAGGAGCAGCACCATGAGCCTCAGACTCGGCGACATCGCCCCCGACTTCGAACAGGATTCCAGCGCCGGCAAGATTCGTTTCCACGAGTGGCTGGGCGATAGCTGGGGCGTGCTGTTCTCCCACCCGGCCGACTTCACCCCGGTATGCACCACCGAGCTGGGCTTCACCGCCAAGCTCAAGGATGAGTTCGCCAAGCGCGGCGTCAAAGCCATCGCGCTGTCGGTCGACCCAGTGGACTCGCACCACAAGTGGATCGAAGACATCAACGAAACCCAGAACACGATCGTCAACTTCCCGATCCTGGCCGATGCCGACCGCAAGGTTTCCGACCTTTACGACCTCATCCACCCGAACGCCAACGACACGCTGACCGTGCGTTCGCTGTTCGTGATCGATCCGAACAAGAAGATCCGCCTGACCATCACCTACCCGGCGAGCACCGGGCGCAACTTCCACGAGATCCTGCGGGTGATCGATTCGCTGCAGCTCACCGACAACTACAAGGTGGCGACTCCGGCCAACTGGCAGGACGGTGAGGAGGTGGTGATCGTGCCGTCGCTCAAGGACGAGGAAGAGATCAAGCGGCGCTTCCCCAAAGGCTATCGCGCGGTGAAACCATACCTGCGCCTGACGCCGCAGCCGAACAAGTGAATCAGTGAAATTTGGGCTGTAGCTACCGCCGCCTTCGCGAGCAAGCCCGCTCCCACATTTGGAATGCGTTCCCCTGTGGGAGCGGGCTTGCTCGCGAAGGCGTCGGCCAAGCCGACACAAAATCCAGAACCACAAAGCAGGGGATTTCAGGCCGTTTTCACGGCCTGTTTTTTTTGCCCGGAACAAAGCAAATCGCATATCTCTTAAACGCATAACCAAATGAATAAATATGATTTATGGATATATAAATCAGCTGGTAAGGTCACTCCCATCGAAGCGAGATCGCAACCCGCGAATCGCCTGTAACGCTTAAGGAATTGTCTCAATGCTGGTCGTCTCACTCGGTGGCAGTCCTAGCCAGCGCTCCCGCTCAGGAGTGTTGCTTGAGCGCTCGCAACGCTGGTTGCAGGCGCAAGGGGTGGAAGTGGTGAGTTATCAGGTGCGGGACTTCCCGGCCGAAGATTTGCTCCACGCCCGCTTCGACAGCCCGAAGGTGCTCGACCTGCTGGCGCAGATTGAAAACGCTGACGGTCTGCTGATCGCCACGCCGGTGTACAAGGCGTCGTTTTCCGGGGCGCTGAAGACCGTACTCGATCTGCTGCCCGAACGCGCCTTGAACCACAAGATTGTTCTGCCGATGGCCACCGGCGGCAGCATCGCCCACATGCTGGTGGTCGATTACGCGCTCAAGCCCGTGCTGTCGGCGTTGAAAGCCCAGGAAATGCTCCAGGGCATTTTCGCCGAGGACAGCCAGATCGCTTATGGCGAAGGCAGCGCCCAGGCGCAACTGGCGCCAGCGCTGGAACAGCGTCTGCATGAAGCGCTGGATCAGTTTGTCAGTGCCATGGCTCGCCGGCCGAAACCGCTGGAGCCGGGCCTGTTGAATGAACGTTTATTGAGTGCTCGCTGGAGCATTTGAGCCTTATCCGAATTTGCTCCACTCACCTTACTCAGCCGCTAACGGCCAAGCAGGTGCAGCCAAAACCCAACAGCAAAAAGGAGAGCGCTATGCGCACTGTATTTTTGCGTCGTGGTCTGGTCGCTCTGTTTGCTGCGGCTGTGTCCTTCGGCGCCATCACTCAAGCTCAAGCCGAGACATTGCGGATCGGTTATCAGAAGTACGGCACGCTGGTGCTGCTCAAGGCCAAAGGCACTCTGGAAAAGCGTCTGGCCGCCCAAGGCGTGGACGTGCAATGGACTGAATTCCCCGGCGG